>NZ_CP136759.1:0-302500 GCF_032931615.1 Palleronia sp. LCG004 | reverse complement strand
GACGTCTTCCGGCTGAACATGAGCCATGGCGAACATTCCGACATCGCGGAACGTCATCGCATCATCCGTCAGATCGAGGAGGATACGGGCCGCCCGATCGCGATCCTCGCCGATCTGCAGGGCCCGAAGCTGCGGGTCGGCACGTTCGCCAATGGCTCCGAGGAGCTTTCCGAGGGCCAGGATTTCCGCCTCGACCTCGACGAGACGCCCGGCGACGCGACGCGCGTGCAACTCCCCCACGAAGAGATCTTCGCCGCACTCGAGGAAGGAGCGACGCTTCTCGTCAACGACGGCAAGATCCGCCTGAAGGTCAAGGATTACGGGGCCGATTACGCCAATTGCACCGTCGCCGTCGGCGGTACGATCTCGAACCGCAAGGGCGTCAACGTGCCCGACGTGGAGCTGCCCCTCGCCGCGCTGAGCGAGAAGGATCGCAAGGATCTCGATTTCGTCTGCGGGCTGGGCGTCGACTGGCTGGCCCTGTCCTTCGTGCAGCGGCCCCGCGACGTCGATGAGGCGCGCGAGCTCGCCCGCGGGCGGGCGGCGGTGCTCTCGAAGATCGAGAAGCCGAGCGCGGTCAAGAATTTCGAGGCGATCCTCGAGGCATCCGACGGGATCATGGTGGCGCGCGGCGATCTCGGCGTCGAGCTTCCAGTGCAGAACGTGCCGCCGATCCAGAAGCGTCTCGTGCGCAAGTGCCGCGCCGCAGCCAAGCCCGTGATCGTCGCGACGCAGATGCTCGAATCGATGATCGAATCGCCCATGCCGACCCGGGCCGAGGTCTCGGACGTGGCGGCGGCGATCTACGAAGGCGCGGACGCCGTGATGCTGAGCGCGGAATCGGCGGCCGGCTCCTATCCGGTCGAAGCGGTCGAGACGATGAACAACGTCGCGATCGAGGTCGAGAACGACCCGACCTACCGCGATATCATCAACGCCAGCCGCGGCGGCGACAAGCAGACCGTGGCCGATGCCATCGTGTCGGCCGCCCGCGAGATCGCCGAGACGACCGACATCACCGCGATCTGCTGCTTCTCGCAATCGGGCACGACCGCCACGCTCGTCGCGCGCGAACGGCCGCATGTGCCGATCATCGCGCTGACCTCGATGCTCGGCACGGCGAGGAGGCTCTGCCTGAGCTGGGGGATGCATTGCGTCCATACCGGCGAGGTGAGCCGCTTCAAGGAAGCGGTGATCAACGCAGCCCGCGCCGCCCGCTCCGAAGGGTTCGCCGACGCGACCGACCAGATCGTCGTGACGGCGGGCGTGCCGTTCGGTCAGTCGGGGACGACGAACATCCTGCGGGTTGCCCCCTGCGAGGAACGGCTGATCTACGCGACCGATCCCGGCTGAGGCTTGCCAAAGAGCGCCCGTCATTCTATAGGGCGCGTTCCGACGGGGTGGCCGGCCGATGCGGCATGCCGAGCTGCCCCTTTCACCGTTTGCGATATCGAGGAGACGGAAATGCCCAAGATGAAGACGAAATCGAGCGCGAAGAAGCGCTTCAAGGTGACAGCCACCGGCAAGGTGGTCGGCGGATACGCCGGCAAGCGGCACGGCATGATCAAGCGCAGCACGAAGTTCATTCGTGACGCGCGCGGAACCCGCGTTCTGAGCGAGCCCGATCAGAAGCTCGCCAAAACCTACATGCCTTACGCCCGCTAAGAGGAGACTGACCCAATGGCACGCGTCAAAGGTGGGACCGTCACCCACGCCCGTCACAAGAAGATCACGAAGGCCGCGAAAGGCTATTACGGCCGTCGCAAGAACGTCTTCAAGACCGCCACGCAGGCCGTCGACAAGGCCAACCAGTATGCGACCCGCGACCGCAAGAACCGCAAGCGCAATTTCCGCGCCCTGTGGATCCAGCGGATCAACGCGGCGGTACGTTTGAACGACGAGACGATGACCTATTCGCGCTTCATCAACGGCCTGTCGCTCGCCGGGATCGAGGTGGACCGCAAGGTTCTCGCCGATCTCGCCGTGCACGAGCCCGAGGCGTTCTCGGCGATCGTCGATCAGGCAAAGGGTGCGCTCGCCGCCTGATCCGATCTACCGATCGACGATATGAGGGGCCGGATGCGGGATACGCATCCGGCCCTTTTTCATGGCCGCCCGCGATCAACCGTTATCGAGACGATCTTCGAGGAAATCGTTGAAGGTCTCCCAGCTCTCGGTCGCCGCACGTTCCTGATAGCGGTCGCCCGGTTCGGTGAACCCGTGCGGCGCACCGGAATAGACCTCGACCGTATAGGTCGCTCCGGCCTCCTCGAGGGTCTGCATCAGTTCATACACACTGCCGAGCGGTTGCGACTCGTCACCGCCGCCATGCATGATCAGGATCGGTGCCGCATCCGGGGAGTAGCTCTGCCCCTCGGGCAGCCCGAGCGACCCGTGGAACGACCCGAAGCCGTCTGCACGGTCCGCGAAATCCGAACGCGCCATCTCGAGCGCGACCCCGCCCCCGAAGCAATACCCCGCGACGACCATGCCATCCGCATCGGATTGCTGTTCCGCCTGGTCGAGCCCGGCCTGCAACAGCATGCGCATCTTCTCGCGGTCCTGGCCCAGTTCGGACGATGCGGCACGGTTCTGCTCCATCGTGCCGGTCGGCGTATCGGCCCCGAACATGTCGACCACGAAGACATCGTAGCCTTCGGCGGCCATCATGTCGGCCTGCTCGCGCTCGAAATCGTCGATGCCGTTCCAGTCGTGGACCAGCACGACCAGCCCGGCCGCCTCGCCGTCATCCGCGGCGGCGAAATAGCCGGTATGCTCGACCCCGTCGACGTCGTACCCGACATCCTCGGCCAGCGCGGGAGCCGCCGTAAGGGCGAGCAGGGATATGGTTGAAAGCGTCTTCATGTGAGGTTCCCTCCAATCAATTGCCGGCAAGGTCGAGCGCGTCGCCCTCGAGGATCTCGCCCGTTCCGGCGCTTTCGCCGCCCTGCATCCATTCGAGCGACGAGCCGTCGATCTCGGCCTGGTAACAGCCGTATTCCGTCTCGGGATAGCAGACGCCCTCCTCGGTGATCTCGTAGGGGCCCGAGCCCGACGCGTCGTGATAGGTCCCGTCCTCGGCGAAGAAACTCGAATAGCCACCGCCGCCCATATCGCCCTGGAACGTATTGCCGACGAGCGCCTGCGTGATCTCGTCGGCCGTCGCGGCGACCGACGGGCCTGCAAGAAGCGCCAGACCGAGCGTCGTGGTGATGAACCGTGCGTACATGTGAATTCTCCCCGTTTTTCCATGTTTGTCGCCTGCCATATAGGGCGACGCCCCCGCGAAGCCCGCCCGATCCGGTGGCCGCGACTTGCCACGCAACGTCGCCCGCGATAGCAACCGCGCCAACGCGCTGACTGGATGGACCGATGGACGAGCTTCGCACGAAATACCTGCCCCTGATCGACGCGGCGCAAGACGAGGCCGCGCTCGAGGAGCTGCGCCTCGCCGCGATCGGCAAGAAGGGCGAGGTGAGCCTCGCCATGCGCTCTCTCGGCAAGATGAGCGCGGAGGAACGGCAGGAAGCCGGGCCCCGGCTCAATGCGCTGAAGGACGAGATCACGTCCGCCATTGCCGCGAAGAAGGCCGCGCTCGCCGATGCGGCGCTCGATGCGCGCCTTTCGGAAGAATGGCTCGACGTGACGCTGCCGGGGCGTGGCGGCGCGCGCGGCGTGGCCGAGGGATCCGTGCATCCGGTAAGCCAGGTCTGGGAGGAATGCACCGCGATCTTCGCCGATATGGGCTTCCGCGTCGCCGAGGGCCCCCAGGTCGAAAGCGATTGGTACAATTTCGATGCGCTGAACATCCCCGACCATCACCCCGCCCGCGGCGAGATGGACACGTTCTACATGCACCGCGCGGACGGCGACGACCGCCCGCCGCACGTCCTTCGCACCCATACGTCGCCCGTTCAGATCCGCTCGATGCAGGAGCATGGCGCACCGCTCCGGATCATCTGCCCCGGCCGCGTCTATCGTGCCGATTTCGACCAGACGCACACGCCCATGTTCCACCAGATCGAGGGGCTCGCCATCGGGCGCGACATCTCGATGGCGAACCTGAAATGGGTGCTCGAGGAGTTCTTCACCGCCTTCTTCGGCACCAAGGTCAAGACCCGCTTCCGGGCCTCGCATTTCCCCTTCACCGAGCCGTCGGCCGAGGTCGACATCCAGTGCAGCTTCGAGGGCGGCACCGTGAAGGTGGGCGAAGGCGACGACTGGCTGGAAGTGCTGGGATCGGGCATGGTCCATCCCGATGTCCTGCGCGCCGGCGGGATCGATCCCGACGAATGGCAGGGCTTTGCCTTCGGCATGGGAATCGACCGGATCGCCATGCTGAAATACGGCATTCCCGACCTGCGCGCGTTCTTCGACAGCGACCTCCGCTGGCTCAGGCATTACGGATTCAACGCATTGCAGGTACCGACGCTCAGGGGCGGGGTCTGACCTTGGCTTGGGGACTTTTCCGGCACGAGAACCGCCAGAAATCGGAACGATCCAAGCGCTTCTACGCGCGGGTCGAAATCGCATATACCTTCATCGATTTCTCCGCGGCGATCCTGTTTCTCGCAGGCTCGATCATGTTCTTCTGGAGCAGCCTCGAGACACCGGCGATCTGGTGTTTCACCGTGGGGTCGGTGGCCTTCGCCGTCAAACCCACGTTGCGCCTCTTCCGCGAAGTGAGGTTGGCCGCGATGGGCGATGACGGGGATATCTCGGCCCGGGAATGACGTCCGCCGCATGACTGCGCGCCGCCCTATCCGAAGGCCCTTCGGACGGTTTCGTGTCGGATCACGGATGTTCCAATAAGAAACCTTAAATTCTTGTATAATTTCAAATCTTGATACCGATCCTGTCGGAACACAGGTCAAGCAGTGCCCGCCGACGCAAACCACGATCCATCCCGGATCGAGACGCCGACGGACCCCGCCATGCGGGTCTTTTGGAAAGGGCAAACCGATGAAACACCATAGAACCTCCGCTGCGATCCTTGCGGCTCTCTTCGCGACGACATCTCTGACCACGGGCATCGCCATGGCAGAGCAGGCCAAGATGCCGCAGACCGAACAATCCCAGACCGCGCAGGCCGGCGATACGCAGCAGACCTCTCAGAGCCAGAGCGACCAGCAACAGCTCAAGATGTCCCAGAATGCATCCTACGCCGTTCGGGACATTCAGATGGCGCGGATCGCCTTGCATCAGGACAGCGCCGATCAGGCAAAGAGCTTGCTGCAGGACGCCAAGTCCAAGCTTGAGGACGCCTCGGGCGATGCAATCACCCCCGACATGCTGAAGAAAGACGCGTCCGGCGGCGGCAAGGTCCAGGGGCTCGACAAGCTCACGGACGCCTCGTACTTCGCCGTGGGCAGCAACACGATGATCTCCGAATCCGTGAGCACTCGCCAGCAGACCGGCACCGACCAGAACGACCAGACGGCCGATGCCTCGTCGACCACGAAGCAGGGCCAGACCGGGTCCGATCAGCAGAAGGCGGATGCCTCGCAATCGACGGGTTCGTCCGAGAAGGGCCGCACGATCTTCCGCGTGGACGAGATCGACATGGTCGAGGTCGCGGCACTGCTGCCTCACGATGCGACGGTCAAGGCGATCGACCAGGCCCTGACCGAGATCGACAACAGCAACCTGCAGCAGGCGGAACAGCAGCTTGCCTCGGTCTCGGACAGCATGGTCTTCGCGACACTGACCGAGCGCGCGACGCCCAGCACGTCGAATGTTGCGCCGACGGATCAGGGCAGCACCCAGTCGCAGTCCAAATCGTAACGCATCGCCATCGCGGAATGCGAAAGGGGCGGCCCGGCCGGGCCGTCCCTTGTCGTACCCGCCCGTGGGTTCCCTTTTCCGGGGTCATCGGATACTTCCCGGCCCAATGGCAAAGAAGGCGTTCCTGCGATGAAATTCACCCTCTCCTGGCTCCGCGACCACCTCGAGACCGATGCGGGCGTCGACGAGATCGCCGAGACGCTGACCGATCTGGGGCTCGAGGTCGAAGAGGTCACGGACCCCGCCGCGCGCCTTTCGGACTTCACGCTCGGATATGTCGAGGCGGCGGAGAAGCATCCCGATGCCGACCGGCTCAGGGTCTGCCGCGTCGCGACCGACGAGGGCGTGAAACAGATCATCTGCGGTGCCCCCAACGCGCGGGAGGGGATCACGGTCGTCGTGGCCAAGCCCGGCACCTATGTCCCGGGCATCGACACGACCATCCAGGTCGGCAAGATCCGCGGCGTCGAAAGCTACGGCATGATGGCCTCCGAGCGCGAGATGGAGCTTTCGGACGAGCATTCGGGCATCATCGAATTGCCGTCGGGCGAGGTTGGCCAGAGGTTCATCGACTGGCTCGCCCAGAACGATCCCACCCGGATCGACCCGATGATCGAAATCGCGATCACGCCCAACCGGCAGGATGCGCTCGGCGTGCGCGGCATCGCCCGCGATCTGGCCGCGCGGGGCCTCGGCACGCTCAGGCCCGCGCCGGAAGCCGAGATCGCAGGCAGCTTCCCCTGCCCCATCGGCGTGTCCATCGACGAGGACGCGCTGCCGCACGCACCGCATTTCACGGGTCGGCTGATCCGCGGCGTCAAGAACGGCCCCTCCCCCGCCTGGCTGCAGGCGCGGCTCAAGGCGATCGGGCTCAGGCCGATCTCGGCGCTGGTCGACATCACCAACTTCTTCACCTTCGACCGCAACCGTCCGCTGCACGTCTTCGATGCGACGCGGGTGACGGGCGATCTGCGCGTGCATCTCGCATCGGGTGGCGAAACCCTCGAGGCGCTCGACGAACGGAGCTACACGTTCCCCGCGGGCAGCGTGGCGATCTCCGACGATAACGGCGTCGAATCGATTGCCGGGATCATGGGCGGCGCGCCATCCGGCGTTGACGAGGAAACGACCGACGTCTTCCTCGAATCGGCCTGGTGGGACCCGGTCGCGATCGCGCGGACGGGTCGTGCGTTGAAGATCATCTCGGACGCCCGGTACCGGTTCGAACGCGGCGTCGATCCCGCCTTCACCCGTCCGGGGCTCGATCTCGCGACGAAGATGATCCTCGATCTCTGCGGCGGCGAGGCCTCGGAGGTCGTCGAGGCCGGCGCGCCCGCGCTGCAGCCGCGTGCCTACCGACTCGATACGGACCGCGTTCAGAGCCTCGTCGGCATGGAAATCGCGCCTGAAACGCAGCGCAAGACACTCGAAGCCCTGGGATTCACCCTCGATGGCGACATGGCCGAGGTTCCGAGCTGGCGTCGCGACGTGCACGGCGAGGCCGATCTCGTCGAGGAGGTCGCGCGCATGGCCTCCCTCACGAAACTCGCCCCCCAGCCCATGCCGCGCGAAAAGCCCGGCGTCCCGGCACCTATTCTGACCCCCGGGCAACGCGCCGAACAGACCGCGCGCCGCACATGCGCCGCGCTCGGCTACAACGAAGTCGTGAGCTATTCCTTCATCGACCGGAATGCCGCGACGCTTTTCGATGGCGGAGACGACGCCGCGATGCTCGAGAACCCGATCTCGTCCGAGATGAGCCATCTGCGCCCCTCGCTGCTTCCGGGCCTGTTGCAGGCGGCGGCCCGCAACATGAAGCGCGGGCAATCCGATCTTGCGCTCTTCGAGGTCGGCACCGCCTTTTCGGGCGGTGAACCGGGCGAACAGGCGGTGGAGATCACCGGTATCCTGACGGGACGCACGGGCCCCAAGGATGTCCACGGCGCATCCCGCGCGATCGACACGTTCGACGCGAAGGCGGATGTGCTGGCCGTCCTCTCGGCACTTGGCGCGCCCGCGAAAACACAGATCCTGCGCGGCGGGGCGGGCTGGTGGCATCCCGGCCGGCACGGCCGCATCTGCCTCGGGCCGAAGAAGACCCTTGGGGTGTTCGGAGAGATCCATCCCAGGATCCTGCGCGAACTCGGCATCCGGGCTGACGTCGTGGCCTTCACGATCTGGCCCGACGAGATTCCGGCCGCCCGCAACCAGGGCCATGCACGATCCCCGCTCGTCCTTGCCGACCTGCAGGCGGTTGAGCGTGACTTCGCCTTCGTGGTGGATGCGGATGTCGAGGCGGCGACGATCCTCAACGCGGCGCAGGGGGCCGACAAGACCCTGATCGAGGACGTTCGCGTCTTCGACCAATTCATCGGCGGCAGCCTTGGCGAGGGCAAGAAATCCCTCGCCATCACGGTCCGCCTGCAGCCACGCGGCGAAACCCTGAAGGAGGCCCAGATCGAAGCGGTCTCGAAGGCGATCGTCGGAAAGGTTGAGAAGGCCACCGGCGGCACGTTGCGCGGCTGATGCGTTTCCTGGGCGTCGCGGCGATCGTCGCCGCGGCAATTCTCTGGGGGACGACCGGAACGGTGCAGGCCCTCCTGCCCGAAACACGCGATCCGCTGGCCGTGGGCGCGCTGCGGCTCGTCATCGGCGCGGCGGCTCTGGCGGCACTCGCTCTTGTCCAGCGGACCGGTCTGCCGCGCGGGTTGCCCCTGCCCGGCCTTCTGCTCGCCGCCGGCGCGATCGCGGGCTACAACCTCCTCTTCTTCCATGCGGTGACGCTGGCCGGTGTCGGGATCGGCACGGCCGTCACCATCGGCAGCGCGCCGATCTGGACCAGTCTCTACGAATTCATGGTGGAGCGGCGCGCGCCCGGTCGGCTGAGGGGGGCGGGACAGGTCCTGTCGATTGCGGGTGTCGCATTGCTGGGCATTGCGGGCGGAGGGGTCGGCTCGGCACCCGGGATCGCGCTCGCGCTGGCTGCGGGGGCCTGCTACGCAAGCTATTCGCTGGCGACCAGCCGGCTGTCCGGCCAGGCACCCTCGACCCTCGTCGCGGCGACGACCTTCGGCCTCGCCGCGATTCTCGCCGCACCCGTCCTTCTGATCTTTCCGCCCGTCTGGCTCGACACCGCGGTGTCGTGGGGGGCAATCGCCTTTCTCGGGATCGGTGCGACGGGACTGTCCTATGCGTTCTACACGTGGGGGCTGGGCCACGTGGCCGCATCGACGGCCGTGACCCTCGCGCTGGCAGAGCCCGTGACGGCATGGTTGTTCGCGACCTGGATCGTGGGCGAGCCCGTCACCTCACGCTCGCTCGCGGGCGTGGGTCTCATCCTTGCGGGTCTTGCCCTCGTGGCGATAGTGCCGCGCGATCAGCGGCAATAGGGCCCGGACCGATAGCTTGCCGTGTCGAAGTGGAAATGGTCGCGGTGAAAGCGGTCGGATTCAGGCCCGAGGACCGTTCCGAAAGGCCCGCAGGCCGCTTCGTGCATCCTGCGCAGAAGCCGTCCCCGCCGCCAGCTGTCCCAGTGGTCGAGAACCGTGATCTCGCTTCCGTCACGCAGCTTGAAGGCCGAGATGTCGATCGCCCGGCCGCGGCCGTGTTCGCTGATCTTGGCCCCGGCCTGATGGTTGCGGGTCCGGCAGGCATAATGCGCAGGCACCTGCAATTCGGCCAGACCGCCGCCGCGCCGCCGGAGCGCGGGCTTCGCACCGCGATCCACCCACGTCCTGAGCGCGCGGGCCGTTCCGCAATCGAGCGTGGCGGGCTGGCTGAGCGTCACGCCTGACACGCTGAAGACGCGCACCGGACGGTCGATCCCGCAGGCAGCGATACGCCCCTCGATCGGCGCGATCGTCTCGCCCAGAATCGTGCGATCGCCGCAGATCGGAACACCCGGAAGGTCGCGGCTCACCCGGTCGCCCCCCGGCAGAAGCGCACAGGCGGCAAGCATGAGGGGCAGGAGAAGTGCGAGCCGCATCGTCATTGCCCCCGTCCGAAATCGGGCGCGCCGGTATCCTGACCCGCCTCGACGATGCCGCGACGGATGGCGCGGGTCCGTGTGAAATAGTCGTGGAGCATGTCGCCGTCGCCCGTCCGGATGGCGCGCTGCAACGCGAAGAGCTCCTCGGTAAATCGGCCCAGGATCTCGAGCGTCGCCTCGCGGTTGTTGAGGAACACGTCGCGCCACATCGTGGGATCCGACGCCGCGATGCGCGTGAAATCGCGAAATCCCGCGGCGGAATACTTGATGACCTCGCCGTCGGTCACGCGGCTCAGATCGTCGGCCACCCCGACCATCGTGTAGGCGATGAGATGCGGCGAGTGGCTCGTCACGGCGAGGACGAGGTCGTGGTGATCGGCATCCATCACGTCGACCTGCGCGCCCATCCCCTTCCAGAGCTGGGCCAACCGGTCGAGCGGTTCGGGCGGCACGCCTTCGTCGATCAGCAGCGCGAAACGGTTGCGAAAAAGCTCGGCAAAGCCGGAGCTCGGGCCCGATTGCTCGGTCCCGGCGAGCGGATGGCCCGGAATGAAGACCACGCCTTCGGGAATATGCGGCGCGACCGCATCGATCACGGCGCGCTTCACCGATCCGACATCGGTGACGGTCGCGTCCGGCTTGAGATGCGGCCCGATCCGCGCGGCGATCTCGGACATCGCACCGACCGGGACGGCCAGAACGACCAGATCGGCATCGGCGACGGCCTCTTCGGGCGTGTCGCAGACCCGGTCGCAGAGACCCCGCTCCATCGCGACCTTCATGGTCTCGGCCGAGCGCGCATGGCCCACGATCTCGCCCGCGAGGCCTCCCCGCTTCATGGCGAGCGCCATGGACCCCGCGATGAGGCCCAGCCCGATCAGGGCGACGCGATCGTAGAGCCGGCTCATCAATCCTGTCCCTTGAACTTGGCGATGGAATGGACGACCCGGCGGCACGATGCCTCGTCGCCCACGGTGATACGCAGGCAATTGGGCAGCTTGTAGCCACCGACATTCCGGACCAGCAGACCGTCGGCACGAAGATGGGCCTCGCATCTTTCGGCCTCCGCCGGGCTGTCGAACCGGGCCAGGATGAAATTCGCCGTCGAGGTATCGGACATCACGCCAAGCTCGGCCAGTGCCTTGGCCATCCAGGTCCGCATGCGGGCATTCTCGGCCCGGCAGCGGTCGACGAAGTCGCGGTCCCGCACGGCCGCCTCGGCGGCGGCAAGCTGCGCCTCGCCCAGATTGAAGGGTCCGCGAACGCGGTTGAGCACGTCGATCACATGCGCCGGACCGTAGGCCCAGCCGACGCGCAGACCGCCGAGACCGTAGATCTTGGAAAACGTCCGCGTCATCACGACGTTCTCGCGCTTGTCGACCAGCTTGGCACCGCCGTCATAGCCGTCGACATATTCGGCATAGGCCCCGTCGAGCACGAGAAGCACATGATCGGGCAACTCCGCCGCGAGCCGACCCATCTCGTTGCTGCCGAGCATCGTGCCGGTGGGATTGGCCGGGTTCGCGATGAAGACCAGCCGCGTGCGAAAGTTGACCGCGTCGAGGATCGCATCGACATCGACCTTGCGCTCGTGCTCGCGCACCTCCACCGGCGTGGCCCCGGAGGCGAGCGAACTGATGCGATACATCGCGAAGCCGTGCTCGGTATGGATCACCTCGGTGCCCGGTCCGGTATAGGCCTGGCAGATCATGTGGATGAGCTCGTCGCTGCCCGCCCCGCAGATGATCCGCTCGGGGTCGAGCCCGTGCACCTCGCCGATCGCCTGTCGCAGGCTCGCATGGTCGGTGGAGGGATAGCGGTGCAGCAGGTGCGCCGTCTTCCTCAGCGCCTCCCGCGCCGATTCGGGCGGGCCGTGCGGGTTTTCGTTGCTCGACAGCTTCACCACGTCGCTCACGCCCGGGGCGCGGCTTGCGCCACCCTGATAGAGCGCGATTTCCATGATGCCGGCTTTCGGCTCGATAGCGTGGGTCATGCGTGATCCTCTTCGCGCCCCTTCCTAACGGGGCCGCGTTTGGCTGACCAGACGCTTATCGTCGCTCGCGCCTGCCGCGCCACCGTCAGTCCGAAATCGCGCGGTCGCTCGACGCCGCGCACGAAAAAGGCCGCCCGGATCGGGGCGGCCTTTCCAAGCTCCGATGATCCTTCGGATCAGTTCTGAGCGTAATATTCGATGACCAGGTTCGGCTCCATCTGCACCGGATAGGGCACGTCGCCCAGGCCCGGAACGCGGGTGAAGGTCGCCGTCATCTTGGTGTGATCGACATCCATGTAATCGGGCACGTCACGCTCGGGCAGGCCGACGGCCTCGAGAACGGAGGCGAGCTGCTTCGACTTCTGACGGACCTCGATGACGTCACCCTCGCGGACGCGGAAGGAGGGGATGTTCACCCGCTTGCCGTTGACGAGGACATGGCCGTGATTCACGAACTGGCGCGCGGCAAAGACGGTGGCGACGAACTTGGCGCGATAGACGACCGCGTCGAGGCGCTGCTCGAGAAGGCCGATCAGGATCTCGCCGGTATCGCCGCGGCGACGCTCGGCCTCGGCATAGATGCGGCGGAACTGCTTTTCGGTCAGGTCGCCGTAATAGCCCTTGAGCTTCTGCTTGGCGCGAAGCTGGATGCCGAAATCGGACATCTTGCCCTTGCGGCGCTGGCCGTGCTGGCCGGGGCCGTATTCGCGGCGGTTCACCGGGGATTTCGGGCGTCCCCAGATGTTCTCGCCCATGCGGCGGTCGATCTTGTACTTGGCAGACGTGCGTTTGGTCACGGCTGATCTCCTTTTGCGTCGTGTCAAAAGGGCGTTGTCCTTTGGCCTCGGGCCTTGGCCCTCACCCGACAGGCATCCCCTCGCGGGGGCCACCAACACCATCGAAGCGCGCCTTATAAGCGCATCGTCGCGCGTGTCAACAAGACGCGGCCCTCAGCGCAGCAGCGCGAAGGCCTCCCACGGCTCCATCGTGATCTCGCCCTGCAACCCGGCGCGCGCCCCGTGCGTCGCGACAAGCGATGTGCCGGACCCGGCCATCGCGTCGGGCACGACGAATTTCTGCGCCTCGCCCGTCAGGTTCACCATGACCGAGAGGCGGCGGTTGCGATGCCCCCGGGTGAAGGCGAGCACGGCCGGATGATCCTCGAGATGGGCACGAAAGCCCCCGTCGGCGATCACGGGATGCTCGGCCCTCAGCGCGATGAGCCGGGCGTAGTAGGCGAAGATGCCGTCGGGATCGGCGCGATCGGCGGCCACGTTGATCTCGGCATGGTTCGGGTTCAGCCCGATCCAGGGCGTACCTTTGGTGAACCCCGCCCCTGCCCGACCGTCCCATTGCATCGGCGTCCGGGCATTGTCGCGCCCGTTGAGATTGACGCCCGCCATGAATTCGTCGTGGCCGAGACCCTGATCGAGGAACTGCCGGTATTGTCCGTGCACCTCGACATCGAGCAACTGGTCGAGCGACGAGGCGTGGAAATTGGTCATGCCGATCTCTTCGCCCTGATAGACGAACGGCGTGCCGCGCAGCATGTGCAGCATCGTGGCGAGCGCCTTTGCCGAGGCCACGCGATGCGCTCCGTCGTCGCCATAGCGCGAGACCTGCCGCGGCAGGTCGTGGTTCGACAGGAACAGCGCGTCCCACCCGTCATCGCGCAGCGCATTCTGCCAGGCGATGATCTCGCGCTTCAGCATCGAGGGCGTCACCTCGCGCGGACGGAACTTGTGGAAGTCCGGATCCCAGCCGAGCTTCACGTGATCGAAGTGGAACATCATGTCGAGCGGGCCGTCCTCGCCGATATAGCGCATGATGCTTTCGCGGCTGACGGCCCAGCTCTCTCCGATCGTGACCAGGTCGCGACCCTGGAACGTTTCGCGGGCCATCTCGCCCAGATGGTCCCAGACGAAGGGCCCCTCGTCGAAGAGGTCGCGATCGACATCCTTGCCGATGAGGTCGATCACATCCATCCGGAAACCCGCGATGCCGCGGGCGATCCACCAGTTCATCATATCGTAAATCTCGGCGCGGAGCGCGGGATTGCTCCAGTCGAGATCGGGCTGGCCCGGGCTGAACGTGTGCAGATACCAGCGGTCGACGGCCGCGACATAGGTCCAGGCCGGCCCGCCGAAGATGGCCCGCCGGTCTGTCGGCGGAAGGCCGCCCTCGCGACCCTCGCGCCAGACGTAATATCCGTGCTCGGGCGCATCGCGCGACGCGGCGGCTGCCCTGAACCACGCATGTTCGTCCGAGCTGTGATTGACCACGAGGTCCATGACGATGCCGATCCCGCGGTCCTTTGCCTCGGCCACCAGCCTGTCGAAATCGTCGAGCGTACCGTATTCGTGATGGATCGCGCGATAGTCGGAGATGTCGTAGCCGTTGTCGCGCTGCGGCGAGGCGTAGACCGGGCTGAGCCAGATGAAGCCGACGCCCAGATCCTTCAGGTGGTCCAAACGTCCGACGATACCCGGAATGTCGCCGATACCGTCGCCGTTCCCGTCCGCGAAGCTGCGCGGATAGATCTGATAGCCCACGGCGCGTTTCCACCAGGGAATGTCCCGTCGAATGTCGTTCATTGCCTGTCCCGTCAGCATTGCCGGATCAAAGTCTCACCGCCCCGCGCGTGGTGCAAGGCCCGGACATGACGCGCGTTCCGGTCCATGGCTGGAACGGCGCGGGCGGGCCATGATGCCCGCGCCGGATTGCGATCACTGCTTGGCCATCCATTCGTCGATCTGCGCGCGCGCCTCTTCCTTGGTCACGCCGTACTTCTTCTGGATGATGCCCTCGAGACGCTCGCGGTCGCCCTTCGCCTCGTCCACCTCGTCATGGGTCAGCTGACCCCATTTCTGCTGGATCCGGCCCGTGAATTGCTTCCAGCTTCCGGCGATCTGATCCCAGTTCATGTCCTCGGTCCTCCTCGTGCCTCGGTATGTCGTCTCTCCGCCAACCTGCGCGTTCCGCGCGCGGTTCCGGACGGATAAATACCTGACGAGTGTCAGGTTTCGCCGCGAAACCGGTTTCAGAACGTCCCGGGCACGACCTGATCCGGCGGCCGCTGACCGCGGGAGAAGGCCAGGATATTGGCGATGACGCGCTCTCCCATCTCGATGCGGCCCTCATGCGTGGCCGACCCCATATGCGGAAGCAGGACCACGTTCGGCAGCGCGCGCAGACGGGGATCGACATCGTCGCCATGCTCGAAGACATCCAGTCCGGCCCCCGCGAGCCGCCCGCCTTCCAGCGCGCGGGCCAGCGCGGCCTCGTCGATCACCTCGCCCCGCGACGTGTTGATGACCACGGCAGTGGGCTTCATCAGGGCGATCCGCCGAGCGTTGAGAAGGTGGAAGGTCGCGGGCGTGTGGGGGCAGTTGATCGAGAGCACGTCGATCCGCGCGAGCATCTGGTCGAGCGAGGGGTGATAGGTCGCCTCGGCGAGACCGTCCTCGCACGGACCCGATGGCGTGCGGTTGTGGTAATGGACCTGCATCCCGAAGGCCCGGGCGCGGCGCGCCACCGCGCGGCCGATCCGGCCCATGCCGAGGATGCCGAGATGACGCCCCGTCGCCCGGCGCCCGAGATTGGCGGTCGGCGACCATCCGGTCCAGCCTGCGCGCTGCATGATCGCGAGACCTTCGGGAATGCGGCGCGTCACCGACAGCATCAGACCGATCGTCATGTCGGCCGTATCCTCGGTCGTCACGTTCGGCGTGTTCGAGACGAGGATGCCGCGCTGACGTGCGGTCTGAACATCCACGTTGTCGACGCCCGCCCCGTAATGCGCGACGAGCTTCAGCCGGGTGCCCGCCCGACCCAGAAGGCCCGCATCGATCCGGTCGGTGATGGTCGGCACGAGGACGTCCGCGTTCCGGATCGCGGCGACGAGCTCTTCGCGGGTCATCGGCGCATCCTCGGATCTGAGCGTCGCGTCGAAGAGTTCCGCCAGCCGGCCCTCGATCGGGCCGGGAAGGCGTCGCGTGACGACAACACTCAGACGTTCAGGACCCATGCACGCGTTCTCCGCCTTTCCGTCGGCTTCCGTTTGGCGCAAGGTGCAGGCGAACGGGACCCGGCACAAGATGCGAAGAAGGCCCGACCGAACGACCCCTATCCCAGAGGCGGAGTGGCATATGGCAGTCACGGTGAAGAAGGCGACGCTTGCCGTCGCGGCAATGCTCGTCGCGGGCCTCGGGCACGCCGCGCCCGCGCAGGACACGCTCGGCCCCGTGACCCACCTGCCCTTGCCGCGTTTCGTCTCGATGAAGGCCTCCGAGGGGAACGTGCGGCGGGGCCCGTCGCTCGGTCACCGGATCGACTGGGTGTACCGTCTCAAGGATCTTCCGTTGCAGATCACCGCCGAGCACGGGCACTGGCGCCGGGTCGAGGATCGCGACGGTCTGGGCGGATGGGTCCATTACTCGCTGCTGTCGGGCGTGCGCACCGTGATGATCGAGGAGGACGAGATCGCCCTCCTGATGAAGCCGGTGGAAGGCTCTCCCGAGAATGCCCGCCTGCGTCGGGGCGTCGTGGCCCGGATCGAGCAATGCGGCGTCGAATGGTGCCGCCTGCGCGCCGGCGGATATGGCGGGTGGACGCACAAGACCGCGCTCTGGGGTGTCGAGCCGACCGAGATCATAGAATAGCGGTTGCCGTCCCGGCCTTCGCCGTCCTAATCCCCCGCGCATGGATGTCGCACGCAACAATCGTCTGAACCTGATCGCCACGGGGGCGTCGGTCCTGGTGGCGATGCTGCTCGTTCTGGCCAAGTTCTGGGCGCTCGCGGCGACGGGGTCGCTTTCGGTCGCGGCATCGCTCGCCGATTCGGCGCTGGACCTCATGGTATCGCTCGCCGGCTTCGCGGCCGTCCGCTACGCGCAGCGACCGCCGGACCACGACCACGCCTTCGGACATTCCTCGGCCGAGGATCTGGCCGCGCTCGGGCAATCGGCCTTCATCCTCGTCTCGTCCATCGCGATCGCCGTTGCCGCCATCATGCGTATCGCGACACCCGAGGACGGCTCCCTCGCGAACGAAGGGGCGGGCATAGCCGTCATGGTCTTCGGCATCGTCCTGACGATCGGCCTCGTGATCCTGCAATCGCGCATCGCCAGGACCACCGGAAACCGCGTGGTGCTTGCCGACAGGCTTCATTACCTGAGCGACCTTCTGCCCAATCTCGGCGCGATCGTGGCCCTCTTCGTCTCGGCCCGGTTCGGTATCTTCGCGCTCGACAGCTTCATTGCACTCGCCGCGGCCGTGTTGCTCGCGGCCGGGGCGATCCGCATCGCCGCAGGGGCCTGGAATGCGCTGATGGACCGGGCCGCACCCGACGAGATGGTGCGGGGGATCGAGACGCTCGCGCGGAACTGGCCGGGGCTGCACGGACATCACGATCTGAAGACCCGGACGGCCGGAAGCCGGGTCTTCGTCAACATTCACGTGGAGATCGACGGCTCGCTCACGCTCGCCGAGGCGCATGACATCGGTGCGGGCCTGCGCCGGGCCATCCTGGAAAAATACCCGCAGACCGACGTGATCATTCACAAGGATCCGGTGCGCGGGCTCAGCCCCGAATGAAAAGGCCCCGGACGATTGTCCGGGGCCGCATGCTGTCGGTATAGATTCCGCCTCAGTGAACGCTTACCGGGGCAAGGTCGTTCTGCCGCGCGACCACGAAGGCCAGATCCCGGTCCTTCACGAGCGCGAGCCGATCACCGTCGGCGTTGTGCACGGCGTAGATGAGGTCCAGCCCCTCAGCCTGTTCGCGGATTTCCTCGGGGAGGTCCGCGACCTCGACGGGGCGCACATAGACGATCTTGTCCTCTGCACCGGTATCGTCCTTCAGGACGCCCTGATATTCATCGGTCATGTCTCTGACTCCTTTGCCTTGTCGGATCGATCACGCTCGATCGCGATAGTTCGGACGATCCTGTCCTGAGGCGCGCGTTCGAGATCGAGGTGAAGAAGGCCGTTCTTCAACCCTGCACCCGTCACCTCAACGCCGTCCGCAAGGACGAAGGTCCTCTGGAACTGACGCGACGCGATGCCACGGTGAAGGAAGATCCTCTCGCCATCCGGCTCGCACTGGCGGCCGCGAACGACCAGCTGCCGGTCCTCGACGGTGATCTCGAGCGCCTCTTCCGGGAAACCTGCCACCGCGAGGGTGATCCTGTATTCCCGTTCGCTCACCTGTTCGATGTTGTAGGGCGGATACCCGCCGGCATCGGACTTTGCCGTACGCTCGACAAGTCGTTCGAGCTGCTCGAAACCGAGCAGGAATGGGTGAGACCCCAAAGCCATCTTCGTCATGACACGTCCTTTTCAAAGCGATCGTGTGATCTCCAAACGGCCCCGTTCCGGCAACCGCCTGCTTGTGCTAGATATGGGAGAGGGCCCGGTCCCGCGCAAGTGCGCCGTGGCCCGGGGGCATTTGGGCACCGGCGGCATGCCGGAGCCTCGCGGAACGAGGAGCCTGTGCGATGGACCGCAAGATGGAAGAAGACGAGATCCTGCGCGTGGAGCTCGAGGTGCTCAAGCACGAGCACCGGGATCTCGACGAGTCGGTTCGCGCGCTTCAGGAACGGGCCGCGGGCACGGACATGCTGACGCTTCAACGGCTGAAACGGCGCAAGCTGGCGCTCAAGGACCGCATCGCGGCCCTCGAGGATCGCCTCTTTCCCGACATCATCGCCTGAAGGGTGACCGTGGGACTGGTTCAGTCCGACATGGCTGTTATAACGGCCGCAGGCGGAACCGGAGGCGCGAATGGCGGTCGATGTCGGCATCATCATGGGGAGCCAGTCCGACTGGCCGACCCTGCGCGAGGCGGCGGCGATCCTCGATGAACTCGGGGTCACCTACGAGGCGCGAATCGTGTCGGCCCACCGAACGCCGGACCGTCTCTGGGAATACGGGCGCAATGCGGTCGACCGGGGCCTCAAGGTGATCGTGGCCGGTGCCGGCGGGGCAGCACATCTGCCCGGCATGATGTCGTCCAAGACCCGCCTGCCCGTGATCGGCGTTCCGGTACAGACCCGCGCGCTTTCGGGCGTCGACAGCCTTTATTCGATCGTCCAGATGCCCAAGGGGTATCCGGTGGCGACCATGGCGATCGGCTCTGCCGGGGCCGCGAATGCGGGGCTCATGGCTGCCGGCATCCTCGCGCTCGGCGATGCGGATCTGGCGCAGCGGCTCGATGCGTGGCGGGCGGCCCTTTCGGCCTCCATTCCCGAGGAGCCGACCGATGAGTGATCGGCTTCCCACCGGCGCGACCATCGGCATCCTGGGAGGCGGGCAGCTCGGCCGCATGCTGTCGGTCGCGGCGGCGCGCCTCGGATACAAATGCTGCATCCTCGACCCGTCGGACGATCCGCCCGCCGCGCATGTCGCGAATTTCCATCTGAAGGCGGCGTATGACGATGTGGACGCATTGACGCGTTTCGCCCGGTCCGTCGACGTCGTGACCTATGAATTCGAGAACATCCCGACGGATGCGCTCGACACGATCGAACGGCATTGCCCGATCCGTCCCGGTCGGGAGGCGTTGCGCGTCTCGCAGGACCGGTTGACCGAGAAGACCTGGCTTGCGGATCTTGGCCTGTCGCCCGCCCCCTTCGCGGATGTGGCCGATCGCGCGGCGCTCGACGCCGCACTCGCAGAGCTCGGCACGCCCGCGATCCTCAAGACCCGGCGCTTCGGCTATGACGGAAAGGGGCAGGTCCGGATCGACGATGTCTCCGAAGCAGATGCCGCCTGGGACGCGATATCCGGCGCGCCTGCGGTGCTCGAAGGCTTCGTCGCGTTCGAGCGCGAGATTTCGGTCATCGCGGCGCGGGGACTCGACGGGTCCATCGCCTGCTACGACCCCGGCGAGAACGAGCATGTCGACGGGATCCTGCGCAAGACCACGGTTCCCGCCGCTGTTTCCCATTCGGTCGCCACGGATGCTGTCCTGCTTGCCGGGCGGATCCTCAACGCGCTCGAATACGTCGGCGTCATGGGGATCGAGCTTTTCGTCACGAAGGACGGTCTTCTCGTCAACGAGATCGCGCCGCGGGTTCACAATTCAGGCCATTGGACGCAGGACGGGGCCCCGGTGGATCAGTTCGAGCAGCATATCCGTGCGATCGCCGGCCTGCCTCTCGGCGACGGATCCCGAAGCGGCGATATCACGATGGAGAACCTGATCGGCGACGACGTCGACGGGATCGACGCGATCCTCCGCGATCCGTCCGCCTCGCTGCATCTCTATGGCAAGGGCGCAGCGCGGCCGGGCCGCAAGATGGGACATGTCAACCGCCGGCGCTAGCCGCCACGGTCGAACCGCCCGTTGCGCAGGAACGCGACCACCTGCGAGATCACGCCCGGATTGACCATGATGAACGTATGGGTGACCGGCATCACGATGTGATCGTCCATGCCTTCGACCCGCGTCGATTCGACCGAGACCTTCCCGTCGTCGGGGCCGTTGATCATCGAAGAATAGATCGGGTTGAGAGAGCGGTCCCCCGCGATCACGCCAAGCTCGAAATCAGGCAGTTCGAGGCGGTTGGGAAACGATTCCTCATCGGTTCCGAGTTGCAGGCCGGCCTCTCCGTTCAACCATTCGAAGGCGACGAGTTCGTCGAAGGCATCGACCAGTTCGGTGCCGTGATTGGGAGGGGCGAGCATGACGACCCGGCCCATATTGTCCGGCCGATGATCCTCGAGCCAGGCCCGGACCAGAATGCCGCCCATGGAATGCGTCACGAAACTGACGCGTCGATCGCCGCAAGCCGCGACGGCGCGGGGGACGATATCCTGCGTCAGTTCCTCGATCGGGGCGGCGGTGGAGGGGTAATCCGCGTTGACCGTCCCGAACCCTTGTGCCTGCAGGGCCTCTGCCATGATCGCCATGGAGGCGGAGCTGCGCGCGAGCCCGTGCAGCAGGACGACGCATTCCTCCTCGGCCTCGGCTATGGCCGTGGACGATCCGAAAACCGACAGGAGCAGGAGCAGCAGGGCATTCAGCATGAAGGGACAATACCCCAATCGGGGTTAGGTTGCAGGTCCGCATGCTTCAATCGCCAGAATGCCCGGTCGCAGAACGCGACAAAGGGCCCGCGAGGGGCCCTTTGCCTTGACCGCAACATGGCGGAGTAAAGGGCGTGGGCCCTATTACATCATGCCGCCCATGCCGCCCATGTCGGGCATGCCGCCGCCGCCACCGGCGTTCTCTTTCTGCGGCTTGTCGGCGACCATCGCTTCGGTCGTGATGAGCAGACCGGCGATCGAGGCCGCGTCCTGCAGCGCGTGACGCACCACCTTGGCCGGGTCGATGACGCCGAACTTGAACATGTCGCCATATTCTTCGGTCTGCGCGTTGAAGCCGAACTTCAGGTCGTCCGATTCACGGATCTTGCCGGCAACGACCGATCCGTCGACGCCGGAGTTCTCGGCGATCTGACGCAGCGGCGCTTCGAGCGCCTTGCGGACGATGGCGATGCCGATGTCCTGGTCGGAGTTTTCACCCTTCAGGCCCTCGAGCGACTTGGCACCCTGGACGAGAGCGACACCGCCGCCCACGACGATCCCTTCCTGAACGGCCGCACGGGTCGCGTTCAGCGCGTCGTCGACGCGGTCCTTGCGCTCCTTGACCTCGACTTCGGTCATGCCGCCGACGCGGATGACCGCGACGCCACCTGCGAGTTTCGCCACACGCTCCTGCAGCTTCTCCTTGTCGTAATCCGAGGTGGTTTCCTCGATCTGATTACGGATCTGGGCGACGCGCGCCTCGATCTCGGACTTCTCGCCGGCACCATCGACGATGGTCGTCTCGTCCTTGGTGATCGAGACCTTCTTGGCGGTGCCGAGCATGTCCATCGTGACGTTCTCGAGCTTCATGCCGAGATCTTCGGAGATGACCTGGCCGCCCGTCAGGATCGCGATGTCCTGCAGCATGGCCTTGCGACGATCACCGAAGCCCGGAGCCTTGACGGCCGCGATCTTCAGGCCGCCGCGCAGCTTGTTGACCACGAGCGTGGCGAGCGCTTCGCCTTCCACGTCCTCGGCGATGATGAGGAGCGGCTTCTGGCTCTGGATGACCTGCTCGAGAAGCGGGACCATCGGCTGCAGCGAGGAGAGCTTCTTCTCGTGCAGGAGGATCATGCAATCGTCGAGTTCGGCGATCATCTTGTCGGAGTTGGTCACGAAGTAGGGGCTGAGGTAGCCACGGTCGAACTGCATGCCCTCGACGACGTCGGTCTCGGTCTCGAGGCCCTTGTTCTCCTCGACGGTGATGACGCCCTCGTTGCCGACCTTCTGCATCGCGTCGGCGATCTGACGGCCGATCTCGGCCTCGCCGTTCGCGGAGATGGTGCCGACCTGTGCGACTTCGTCGGAGTTCTCGACCTTGCGGGCGGCCGAGCGGATGTGCTCGACGACCTTGGAGGTGGCGAGATCGATGCCGCGCTTGAGATCCATCGGGTTCATGCCGGCGGCAACCGACTTCATGCCTTCCTTGATGATGGCCTGGGCCAGCACCGTGGCGGTCGTGGTTCCGTCGCCGGCCTCGTCATTGGTGCGCTGGGCCACTTCCTTGACCATTTGCGCGCCCATGTTCTCGAACTTGTCCTCGAGCTCGATCTCCTTGGCGACGGAAACGCCGTCCTTGGTGATCCGGGGGGCACCGAAGCTCTTCTCGATGACGACGTTACGGCCTTTGGGGCCGAGCGTGACCTTCACCGCATTTGCGAGCGTGTTGACGCCCTTGAGCATCTTGTCGCGGGCATTGGTGTCGAATTTGACGTCCTTGGCAGCCATGATGGCTCCTCCTTCGAATGTCTGGGGTTTAGCTGAGGGAACGGTCGGCTCAGGCGATGACGCCGAGTATGTCCGATTCCTTCATGATGAGCAGCTCTTCGCCTTCGAGAGTGATCTCGGTGCCCGACCACTTGCCGAACAGGATCTTGTCTCCGGCCTTGACGTCCATCTCGACGCGCTTGCCGTCTTCGTCGCGGGCCCCGTGGCCGACCGAAACGACTTCGCCCTCCTGGGGCTTTTCCTTGGCGCTGTCGGGGATGATCAGACCACCCTTGGTCTTCTCGTCGGATTCGACACGGCGGACCAGCACGCGGTCATGCAGGGGAGTGAATGCCATCTCTGAACGCTCCTATGAGTTCGTTGCTTTAGGTTATCACTCGTCTCGTCGAGTGCTAACGGACGGTGAAGTAGGGACGCGTCAACTTCGTGTCAACTGGATTGGAAGTCAGTTTCGGACAAAAATCAGTCCCGGTCGGGAATCGCCCGGTGACCCGCCTCGCTCAGGTCGTAGACGCCCGTACGGACCTTCCGGAACCAGCCGTGATGGTTGTCGCGCATGATCCGCGTCGCCGTGGCGACACCCGTCGCGCGCGCGGTCTCGGCACCACGCGCGGGACCTTCGACCGCCAGGTGGGCCGCGCATCGGAGCGCATCCTGCCGATAGGCCGTCATTAATCCGCGCCGCGTTCCCCCGCCGATATTGGGATCGCCCTCGAGCCGTGCGAATTCGCGCAGGAGCCGCCCCTGTCGTGCCGGGAACCGGCGCGGCGCGAAGGGAGCGGGATCGCAATGGACCGTCACGAGCGCGTCATTCATCCGCACGGTGACGAGGCCGAGCCCCAGGCGACGGCAGAGCGCGAGAGGGCGCTTGCGGACCCCGCCCTTCGGATGCGGCACCGCGAGATAGACCCAGTCGCTGAGCGCCTGCCGGTCGATTCCCTGATGGACGAGCGAAAGCGTGAACGAGAGCTTCATCTCGACCAGGACGGGCGGCTCGGCACCCCGGACGGCCATCAGGTCGACGCGCCCCACCTCCCCCTTCACCTCGTAGCCCTGGCTTTCCAGAAACGCCTTCAGGGGAGCGTAGAGATCGGTTTCGCGCGCGGTCATTCCCCTGCCTAGCGCAGCCGCCCGGTCGATGGAATCGCCGGGCGGTGACAAACATATCGTCCCGGCCTATAAGCACGCCGATTGTGATTTTCAGGGACATCGACATGAGCACCCTCGTCTTCGGCCACAAGGCACCCGACACCGACACGACCGGATCCGCCATCCTCTGGGCGTGGTATCTGAACGACGTGCTCGGCCAGACGGCCGAAGCCGTCCTGTTGGGCGAGCCCAACACCGAAGCCGCCTGGCTTCTGAAGAAGTACGACCTTCCGAAGCCGCGGATCATCGACGACGTGGAGGACGGACAGCGGGTCGTCATCGTCGATACCAACAATCCTGCGGAGCTTCCGGCCAACATCAACAATGCCGACATCCGCCGCATCATCGATCACCACCGCCTGGTGCCCGGATTGCAGACCAAGGGTCCGATCAACATCACGATGAAGCCGCTGGCCTGCACGGCGACGATCATCCACAAGCTGATCGGTCGCGACGCCGAGCAGATGCCCGACTGGGCGAAGGGCACGATGCTGGCCTGCATCCTGAGCGACACACTCGAATTCCGCTCGCCGACCACGACCGAGACGGACAAGAAGCTCGCGCGCAAGCTCGCCGAAGAGCTCGATGTCCAGATCCCCGCCTTCGCCTCGGACATGTTCGCGGCAAAGTCCGACGTCTCGGCCTTCTCGGATGCGGAACTCCTGCGGATGGACAGCAAGGAGACCGAGATCGACGGTCGCAAGTTCCGGGTGAGCGTGCTCGAGACGACATCCCCGGAAACCGTGCTGAGCCGCAAGGACGCACTGATCGCGTCGATGCGCGACGTCGCCGAGGAGGATGGCGTCGAGGAAGTCCTGCTCTTCATCGTCGATATCCTGAAGGAAGAAGCGACGATGCTCCTGCCCAACGACACCGTCCGCGGCATCGCCGAGAAGAGCTTCTCGACCGTCTGCGGCAAGGAAGCCGATCAGGTCGTGCTGCCCGGGATCGTGTCGCGCAAGAAGCAGATCATCCCGAACCTGACGCTCTGAGGGCAGACCGCCCGCCGAAATCGTTCGGGCGGACCGTGCGTACTTGGAAAAGCAAAGAGAGCGCGGTCGCACGAGCGGCCCCGGCACCATTGAGGAAGAACGAGAATGACGCGGATCATCGAGGCGCTCGAAGAGATCTCGGACGAGTATGACGCGCTCTTCTGCGATCTCTGGGGCTGCGTGCATGACGGGATTGCGGCGCTGCCCGAAGCGGTCGAGGCCCTCAGGGCCTATCGGGCGCGTGGCGGCTCGGTCGTGCTGCTGACCAATGCGCCGCGGCCCCGCGCCTCGGTGGCCCTGCAGATCGAGGCGCTGGGCGTGCCCGATGACGCCTGGGATACGATTGCGACCTCGGGCGACGCGGCGCGCGACGCCATGTTCCGCGGAGCGGTCGGGTCCCGCATCTACTTCATGGGGGAGGAGCGGGACCATGTCTTCTTCGAACCCATCGCGACCGTCGAAGATCCGGTTGCGATCGAGCGCGTCCCGCTCGGGGAGGCCGAGGGGATCGTGGTGACAGGCCCGTTCGACCCATCCGAGCCACCCGAGGCCGTTCGGCCGCAGCTTCTCTCGGCCAAGGCGCGGGGGCTGAAGCTTCTGAGCGCGAATCCCGACATCGTCGTCGACAAGGGCGACAAGCGCGAATTCTGCGGCGGCGCGATCGCCGAGCTCTACAAATCGATGGGCGGCGAGGTCCTGTCCTTCGGAAAGCCGCATCCGCCGGTCTATGACCTGGCGCGCAGGCGGCTTGCCGAATTCGGTGACCCGGTGCCGGACGAGCGCATCCTCGCCATCGGCGACGGTATCGCGACCGACGTGCTCGGAGGCGCGCTCGAAGGGCTCGACGTGCTGTTCGTCTCGGGCGGACTGGCGCTGAAGGAAACCGCCACCGAACGTCAGCCCGAGCCGGAGGCACTCGACCGCTTCCTGGACACGCAGCGCGCCAATCCCGAATTCACCATCGGCAAGCTGCGCTGATCGCACCGCTCCGGGCCCCTTGCGCGGGCGGGCCCCTCCCGGTATCGCGAGTGCCATGCGCAGCTTCCGCGACATTACAGATATCCCCGAGGAAGCTCGCGGCACGAGTGCCGCGATGGGCAATTTCGATGGCGTCCATCTCGGCCATCAGGCGGTGATCGACATCGCACGCAGGCACGGCGCACCACTCTCCGTCGTGACGTTCGAGCCTCATCCGCGCGAGGTCTTCGCACCCGACGCACCGCCCTTTCGACTGATGAACCGGGAAGCCCGTGCCCACAGGCTCGACAAGCTCGGCGTCACCCATCTCTTCGAGATCCCGTTCGACAGGACGCTGACGCGTCTGTCGCCCGAGGAATTTGCCGGCGATATCCTCAGGGACGCTCTCGGCCTTTCGCATGTGGTGACGGGGGCAGATTTCCGCTTTGGACGCGATCGCGCGGGCGATGCCGGGACGCTGCGCGCCCTCGGAGAACGCTTCGGGTTCGACGTCACGATCGCCCGGTTGAGAAAAAGCGACGGCGTCGAGGTCTCGAGCACCCGCATCCGCGACGCGCTGAGCGAGGGCGATCCACGGCTCGCCGCGCAGCTTCTGGGGCACCTTCACAGGATCGAGGGACCGGTGCTGCATGGCGACAGACGGGGCCGCGATCTGGGGTATCCCACGGCCAATATGGGCCTCGACGGTCTGCACCTGCCGAAGCTTGGCGTCTATGCCGTTACGGTGGACGTGGCGGCAGGCCCGCACGAAGGGACCTATCCGGGGGTGGCCTCTCTCGGCGTGCGTCCGATGTTCGGCGAAAACCTCCCTAATCTCGAGACGCATCTCTTCGATTTCGCCGGGGACCTCTACGGCACGCATCTGTCCGTGGGGCTGGTCGAGTATCTGCGCGGCGAGGAGAAGTTCGACAGCCTCGACGCGTTGATCCGTCAGATGGACATCGACAGCGCGCAGGCACGGGAGATCCTCTCGTGAGCGATCCGATCGAGCGCAGTGTCGGCCGGCCGCGATTCTGGGAGCGCTATCCGCTCGAGGAACTGTCGAGCGCGGAATGGGAGGCGCTCTGCGACGGTTGCGGCAAGTGTTGTCTCAACAAGCTCGAGGACGAGGAGACGGGCGAGGTCGAGCTGACGCGCGTGGCGTGCCGTCTCTTCGACGACGGGACCTGCCGTTGCGCGCATTACGAGATCCGCAAGCAATTCGTGCCCGAATGCGTGGTCCTGACGCCGAAGACGCTGCCGGATGCAGCCTACTGGATGCCCAGAACCTGCGCCTATCGCCTGCTCCACGAGGGCAAGCCGCTCTATCCCTGGCACCCCCTTCTTACCGGCGACCCCCAGAGCGTGCACGATGCGGGCGTCTCTGCGCAGGGCCTGACCGTGCCCGAATTCGAGGTCGACGAGGAGGATTGGGAGGATCACATCATCGAGGAACCGACCTGATGCACTTTGCTTCCGACAATTCCGGACCGGCCCATCCCAAGGTCATGCGCGCCCTGATCGACGCGAACGAGGGCTACGCGATGCCCTACGGCAAAGACCCGGCCACGGACGCGGTCGTGGCACGGATCCGCGACGTCTTCGAGGCACCGGAGGCGGCGGTCTACCTCGTCGGGACGGGGTCCTCGTGCAACGCGCTCGCTCTCGCGACGCTCTGCGAGCCGTGGGAGACGATCTTCTGCTCCGACGTGGCGCATGTGCAGGAAGACGAATGCGGTGCGCCTGAATTCTTCACCGGCGGCGCGAAACTGACGCTCGTCGATGCGCCCGACGGCCTCATGGACCCCGAGAGCCTTCGGGCGAGGGTCGCGGCCACCGCGCAGGGCGTCGTGCATGGCGTGCAGCGCGGTCCACTCACGCTGACCACGGTCAGCGAGCGGGGAACAGTCTACGGCCTCGATCATCTTCGCAGTCTGACGGGGATCGCGAAGGATGCCGGTCTTCCCGTACATCTCGACGGAGCGCGGATCGCGAACGCACTGGTTGGCCTCGACGTCTCGCCGGCGGATCTGACCTGGCGCTCGGGCATCGATGCGGTGAGCTTCGGTGGCACCAAGAACGGGCTTCTCGGCGTCGAGGCGGCGATATTCTTCGATCCGAAACACGCCTGGGAATTCGAACTCAGGCGCAAGCGCGGCGGGCATCTCTTTTCGAAGCACCGTTATCTCAGCGCCCAGATGGAAGCCTATCTGCGCGACGATCTCTGGCTGGAGATGGCGCGGTCGGCCAACAAATCCGCCGCGCGGCTTGCGCAGGGACTTCGCGAGAACAATGACGCGCGCCTTCTGCATGAGCCGCAGGCGAACATGGTCTATTGCGAATTTCCGCGTGCTGCGCATCTGCGGGCGCGCGATGCGGGGGCGCAATTCTATTCGATGGGCAACCTGGACGGCCCCGATGACGCGATGGTACCCGCGCGGCTCGTCTGCGACTGGTCGGCGAGTGACGACAATACCGAACGATTCCTCGACCTCATCGGGTAAAATCCGTCAGGATCGGCCGAGATGCCAGTCGAGCTGATCGAGCCGGTCCTGCCCCCAGAACCTTTCGTCATCTTCGGTGACGTAGAAAGGCGCACCGAAGACACCGGCGGCGAAGGCCTCCTCGAGATTGCGCGAATAGATTTCGGCACCGGTCAGCAGACCGCTATCGGCGAGGCCCGGATCGAACCCCGCCCCATCGAGGCAGACACGGATCACCGCGTCGTCCGCGACATTCTGTTCCTCGGCCCAGCAGGCCCGGGCGAGCGCATGGGCGAGCTTTCCGACATCGCCCCCTCCCGCCAGTTGTGCGGCGATGATCGCATAGGAGGCCGGGGCCGGATTCGTGGGCCAGAACATCGGCCGGACATTCAGCGGAAGATCCAGATAGGCAGCCGTCCGCGCGAGATCCTGCTCACGGTAGGCCTGCCGGTTCGGATGCCGATCCTTCGGGGGCAGACCACCGGTCCGTGCGAAAAGTCCGGCGACGTCGAACGGTTTATACGCGATCGAAACCCCGTGCGCCTGGGCAATACGCTCGAGCCGCATGGCCGACAGGTAGGTGTAGGGTGAGACCGGCGAGAAGTAGTAGTCGATTTGCGCCAAAGTAATGCCCGTTCAACTGTCTGTGTTCCCCCGATCCTAGACGCGTGCTAGGCGGTGTCAAACGTCGCGAATCCGAGCGGCGCAGCGGATCCGAGGACCTCGTTCAATGCCAAACTCACTCGAGCCGAAGCTGATCTCCGGCAATGCAAACCGGACTCTGGCGAAGGCGATCTCGCGTCGCATGTCGATGCATCGGGGCCTCAATATCGGTCTGGTGGATGCACGGGTCGAACGGTTCAACGATGCCGAGATCTTCGTCGAGGTCTACGAGAACGTGCGCGGCGAGGACATGTTCATCATCCAGCCGACGTCAAATCCGGCAAACGACAACCTGATGGAACTGCTTATCATGGCCGATGCGCTGCGACGTTCGTCGGCCGCGCGGATCACGGCCGTCATTCCCTATTTCGGGTATGCACGGCAGGATCGGCGAACCAAGGCTCGCACGCCGATCACCTCGAAACTCGTCGCCAACATGATCGTCGAATCGGGCATCGAACGTGTTCTGACGCTCGACCTTCACGCCGCGCAGATCCAGGGATTCTTCGATATTCCCGTCGATAACCTCTATGCGTCGCCTGTCTTCGCTCTCGACATCCGCAACATGTTCCGCGACCAGCTCAACGATCTGATGGTGGTCTCGCCCGATGTCGGTGGTGTGGCCCGCGCGCGCGAACTGGCCAAGCGGATCAACGCACCGCTTTCGATCGTCGACAAGCGCCGCGAGAAGGCCGGTGAAGTGGCCGAGATGACGGTGATCGGCGACGTGACGGACAAGACCTGCATCATCGTCGACGACATCGTCGACACCGCCGGCACGCTCTGCAAGGCGGCCGAGACGCTGATCTCGCAAGGCGCGAAAGAGGTGCACGCCTACATCACCCACGGCGTGTTGTCGGGACCGGCCGTGGACAGGGTCGAGAATTCGGTGATGAAATCGCTCGTCATCTCGGACAGCATCGAGGCGACGGATGCCGTACGCCAGTCGCAGAGCATCCGCATCGTTCCGACCGCCCCGATGCTCGCACAGGCGATCCTCAACATCTGGCACGGCACGTCGGTAAGCTCGCTCTTCGATCCCGAGACGCTCGGGCCGATCTACGAAGGGCTCTATTCCGGGACGTGACGGTGGGATCCGCCCCGCCCCGGGCTCCGGCGGACCGACATGCGTATTTCAGAAAGCAAAGAGGGGCGACTGTGCCGCCCTTCAACTGGATGGTTGCGGCGGCAGGACGAGGAAGGCCCGAAAATCGTTCACGTTGGTAAGGGTCGGGCCGGTTTCGATCTGATCGCCCAGCGCTCTGAAGAACGTATGTGCATCGTTGCGTTCGAGTGCTGCAACGGGATCGACGCCCAAGTCAGCCGCACGCGAGAGCGTTTCGGGACCGACATAGGCTCCGGCGATCTCGGCCGCGCCATCGACGCCGTCGGTGTCGCAGGCGACGGCATGTATCCTCGGATGACCGTCGAGCGCCAAGGCGGCGGCCAGCGCGAATTCGGCATTCGGTCCGCCCGTCCCATCGCCGCGCCGCGTCACCGTGCATTCGCCCCCGGACAGCAGCAGAACGGGTGCATCACCTGCCCCAAGGCTTTCAGCGATCTCGATCGCCTCGGCCGCTTGATCGCGGGCAAGGTCTCGTGCCTCCCCTTCCAACGCGTCGCCCAGGATCCGGACATCGATTTCGCGGTCGCGCGCCGCGGCGGCGGCAGCGTCGAGCGATTGGCGCGGGGCCGCGACGATGATGGTCTCGGCATGCGACAGCAGCGGGTCGACCGCCCGAAGCGGCCCTTCCGCCTCACGGATGATTTCGAGGATACGTTCCGGCAGCTCGATGCCATATCGGGAGACGAGCTCGGCCACCGGCTCCCATTCCCGCTCTCCGTCGCCCGTCGTGGGCCCCGAGGCGATTTCGGCAGGATCGTCGCCGGGGACGTCGGAGATGACGAGGCTCAGGATTCTCGCGGGAGCCGCGGCAGCAGCCAGACGGCCTCCCTTGACGGCGCTCGCATGCTTGCGGATGCGGTTCATTACAGAGATCGGCGCGCCTGACGACAGGAGCGCGCGGTTGAGCACCTGCTTGTCGTCGAGCGTCAGACCGTCGATCGGCGCGCAAAGCAGTGCGGATCCTCCGCCAGAGATCAAGGCGACCACAAGATCCCCTTCATCGAGGTCGGAGAGCAGGTCCAGAAGCCGCAGGGTCACCTCCTGTCCCGCAGCGTCGGGCACCGGATGCGCGGCCTCGACGATCTCGATCTTCTCGCAGGGCCGGCCGTAGCCATAGCGCGTGACCACGAGGCCGTCGCATGGTCCGTAATATGCCTCCGCCGCCTCGGCCATCCGTGCACTGGCCTTGCCCGCACCGATCACGATCAGGCGTCCGTCGGGACGTGGCGGCAGATGAGCCGGGACGACCTCCATTGGATCGGCACGGGCGACCGCCGTCTTGAAGAGATCCGTCAGAAAGGTCTTCGGGTCGTCGATCATGTCTGGTCCGGTTCGCAAGCATCTTTCGAGGCGAACATGACGGCTTCGTGCCCCGTCGACAACATCAAGCGACAGCATGGTCGGTGGGATAATAAGCAGCAGACCGGAACCGTGGGGTTCGGCACACCATTGCAGTTAGACCGACGAACGTATGCGAGGGATCAGGGTGAAGGAATACGCGGAGACCCCGGTCTGGGGTGCACGGAAACAACGCGACACCGACGACTGGTCATTCGGCCTATGGGCACCGGACGCAGATGAGATCACGCTCCACCTCGACGGTCGCCAGCAGGTGATGGCGAAGTCAGGCGGATGGCACGTCGCCACCGCGGCGGCGGAACAGGGGATACTCTACGGGTTCGAGCGTGACGGTCAGGTTTTCCCGGATCCCGCGTCGCACTGGCAGGATGGCGGCGTTCATGCGCTTTCGAAGCTTCTCGACCCGGCAACGTTGAGCCAGCCCGCCGGGTGGCGGGGACGCGACTGGCGCAGCGCGGTGATCATGGAGCTTCACGTCGGCACGTTCACCCGGGACGGAACGCTGAAGGCAGCCGCGCGCCGGATGGCGGAGATCGCGGCGATGGGCTTTACCGGGATCGAACTCATGCCGCTCGGGCAATTTGCGGGCAACCGGGGCTGGGGTTACGATGTGGTCCTGCCCTATGCCGTGCATCCTGCCTACGGCACACCACACGATCTGGCGGATTTCGTGCGCATCGCCCAGACGCACGGTCTCATGGTGATCGTCGATGCGGTCTACAACCATTTCGGCCCGGAAGGTTGCGTCCAGAAGCAGCTCTGCCCCGCCTTTTTCGACGAGACCCGCGAAACGCCCTGGGGGGGAGCGATCGACTTCGACCGGCCCGAGGTTCGGCAGTTCTTTCTGGACAATGCGACGATGTGGCTGCGGGATTACGGGGTCGACGGGCTGAGGCTCGACGCCGTCCATCAGATCGGCCTTCCGGGAGACACGGCATTCCTGCGCACCCTCGCGGATCATGTCGATAAGCTCGACCTCGGACGGCCAGTGCACCTGGTGCCGGAGGATGAGCGCAACCTTGCGGATTACGTGATCGACGCGCCGAACATGCGTGCCCAGTGGAACGACGACTACCACCACGCGGTGCACACGCTTCTGACGGGGGAGAGCTTTTCCTACTATGCGCCCTTTGCCGTCGATCCGTTCGGCGACCTCGTGACCGCGATGCGGGACGGTCAGGTCGATCAGGGGCAGGAGCGTCCGGGTCAGCACGAACCGCGTGGCGAACCCTCGAACCATCTGCCTCCCGAATGTTTCGTCAACTCCAACCAGACGCATGATCAGATCGGCAATCGCGCGCGTGGCGACAGGCTCATCTCGCTCACGGGGCCGGGTCAGGTCCGCATCGTCCACGCGCTCTTGGCGCTCGCCCCGTTCATCCCGATGTTCTTCATGGGCGAGGAAGAGGGGAGCCGGGCACCGTTCCAGTTCTTCACGGATTTCGACGGCGATCTTGCCCGCGCGGTCAGCGAGGGACGCAAATCCGAGTTTCCCGATTTCGCGAACGAGGACGTCCCCGATCCGAACGAGAAATCGACCTTCGTCAATTCCCGGCCCTATGATGCTCTGGAAGATGATGCCGCCGAATGGCGCGAGCTGACGACACATCTCCTCAACCTGCGCCATGAGCATGTCGTACCGCTGCTCATCAGCGGCTGGAAGAGCGAGCAGGTCGAGCGTCTTTCAGGAAGGTCTATGTCGGCACGGTGGATCTTCGAGGATGGGGCGCTCGAGATCATCTTCACGATGGAAGGACCGCCCGGCTCGCTCGGTCGAGACACGCGGGAGATCTATTACATGACAGACGACAGTGGAGCGGGCATCCGCGTTGGAGTTTCCGAAGGATGATCCATACTGCAAGCTATCGCATCCAGCTGCGCGAGGGCGTCGATTTCGACACGATCGTCTCGCGGCTCGATCATATCGCGGGACTGGGCGTCAGCCATCTCTACCTCGCGCCGATCCTGACCGCCGCGCCGGGATCGACCCACGGATACGATGTGACCGATCCCACCACCATCGACGAAAGCCTTGGTGGTCGGGAAGGGTTCGAGCGCCTGAACGCCGAGGCGAAGGCACGCGGGCTCGCCATCATCCTCGACATCGTGCCGAACCACATGGCCTTCGGGCTCGACACCCCGTGGCTCGTCGACGTGCTGCGCCATGGCGAGAAAAGCGAACACGCCCGAACCTTCGACATCGACTGGCAGGCCGGACCGCTTGCCCTGCCATGGCTCACCGATCCTCTGCCGGTGCTGGCCGAAAGGGGTGAGGTTTCGGTCGAGGATGACGCGCTTGTCGTGGGCGATCTGCGCATTCCGCTCGCCCCCGGCAGTGCGATGGGGAACGGCACGCTCGACGAGACGGCGGCGACAGCGCTGCACGAGGCTCAATCCTGGCGGCTTCTTCCGTGGCAGATGGAGCGCGACAGCATCACCCATCGCCGCTTCTTTTCGGTCACCGGTCTCGTCGGCGTCAGGATCGAGGATCCCGAGATTTTCGAGCGGACCCATGCCACCGTCCTCGATCTGGCGCGGTCGGACCTGATCCAGGGGCTCCGCGTCGATCATGTCGACGGACTCGTCGATCCGGGCGGTTATCTGCGCCGGCTGCGCGAGGCACTTCCCGAAAGCGTTCCCGTCTGGATCGAGAAGATTCTGGTCGATGGCGAAGCCTTGCGCGACTGGCCCATCGCCGGTTCGACCGGGTATGACGCCGCCACGATCATCGCGCGCCTTCTGACCGAGCCTGCCGGCATGGAGCGGATCGACACGCTCTGGCGCGAGGCGTCCGGGATCGAAGGAGATTTCCACCCCTTCGTGGAGGAAGCCAAACGCGAGATCCTGACCGACGAACTTGCCGCGGAACTCCGGCAGCTCATCGGCCTCGCCGAACGGGCGGCGGAGGAGGACGGCTTCATGGCTGGCCCCGAAATGCTGCGCGAGGCGCTGACCGAGCTTCTGACCGCCTTCCCGCAATACAGATCCTATATCGGCGATACCGGCGCAGATATCGATCGCGCCCTGTGGGAGGACAGCGCTGTCCGCGCGGCAGAGCATGTCCGGTCCGCCGACGTGATCGACTGGATCGTCGCGCGCATTCTCGCGAGCGATACGAACGCGTCGCGCGCGCTCGCCGTCAGGATCGAGCAGGTGACCGGAGCCCTCATTGCCAAGGCGCACGAGGATACCGCCGGTTTCAGGTTCAACCGATATCTTGCCGCGAACGAGGTCGGTGCCGAGCCCGGACATCCCCTGCCCCGTGCAGGCGAGGTGCAATCGTTCCTCGATGAGAGGATGGCGCGGTTTCCACACGCCCTGAACCTCGGGTCGAGCCACGATACAAAGCGTTCCGAGGACGCGCGCGCGCGGATCGCCGCGATGACCCACGCGCCCTACGCGGTGGCAGAGCTCTGGGAAAGGGCGCTTGCCGGCGATGAGCAACTCGAACCGAACCGGCTTTTCTATGCCTTCCAGGTCGCGCTCGCGCTCTGGGACGAGCCCGAGGCACATGACCGCGTGGCCGACCATCTGGTCAAGGCTTTGCGAGAGGGCAAGGAGGTCAGTTATTGGACCGCGCCCGACGAGGAGCGCGAGGCGCGGATGCAGGACTGGGTCAGACGCCTGCTTGCGGATTGGGACGCGCGGAGGCCCGATGGGCTCGAACGCCTCGTCCGGATCGGAGCGGCACTGAGCCTGCGCGAGCTCGCCCTGCGCTGCACCCTGCCCGGCATGCCCGATATCTATCAGGGCGGCGAGGGCATGCTGTTGCAACTGACCGACCCGGACAACCGCCGTGCACCCGACTGGGACATGCTCGCCTCCCTTCCCCGTGGGGACGATCCGTCGAGCGAGAAGTTCCGCCTGTTGACCACGCTGCTCGAGCTCAGGAACACGCATCCCGATCTCTTCTCCAATGGTGAGGCGCTTTGGGATGACGAGACGCGCCGCTTGACCCGTCGGCATGGCGATACGGTACTGACAGTCACGCTGGGGAATGCCGACGGAACTGGCAATACCGTCTGGGAAGGCGGTTCGGACGAGATCCGGACGGTTATCAGACTCAAGACACCGGCATGAGTTCGACTGATCTCAGATCAGAACGCTTCGTCATCGAAGGGCGCGTCGATCACGCGACCTTCCCTGACTGGATCGACCGACACGCCCGCAAGCTGGGTATTTTCTGCGGACCGATCGAGGCTCAAGGCAACACCGTGACATTCTCGGCCGAGGGCGCACCCGACATGCTCGACGCGATGGAGATGGGATGCAGCCTCGGCCCCATCACGGTCGACGTTCGGCGCATCGACCGACGGATTCTCACCGAGTGACGACCGAAGTCGCTGGGCCAAGCTGATAAAGCGGGCGAAAGCATTCAGTTTTTGCACATCTCTTAGGCATTTTTGCCGCCAAATGCGTCGACAAGACGACATTTCCTGTTCCGCCCGCCGCCAGATGCGCTAGGGATCGTGCCCGACCGGATCGGAAGGCCGTCCATTGACCAGCGATATAGACATCTCTCTCTGGCAGCCTGCGGCATTGTCTCAGGACCTGCCCCCCGCCACCGTGATCCCCACGCGATGCGGCGCGCACGAGATCGCCCTCTGGCGTAGCGCATCGGGCCGGATTGCTGCCTGGCAGGACCGCTGCCCGCATCGCGGCATGCGACTGTCCCACGGTTTCGTTCGCGGGGAAATGCTGAGCTGCATCTATCACGGATGGCGCTACGACGGCTCCGGAACCTGCCGCAAGATCCCCGCCCATCCCGGCCTCGAGCCGCCCACATCCATTGCGGTGCCGACCTTTTCGGTGGCCGAACGCGATGGCGTGGTCTGGATCGCAGCCGACCCATCCGCCCCCGAACCGCCCGCCCTGCCCGGAGATCTGCACCCCCTGCGGTCGCTTCCGGTCGAGCGTCCCGCCGGAGATCTCGGCGAGGGGTGGCCTGTCGCCTTGGGCGAGGGCCTTTTTGCCTTGATCCAACCGATCGACGCGGGAACGTCGATGGTCCATGCGCTTGTCTCGCCCGATACCGATGCCCGCGCGGCGAGCCGTCGCCTCGAGCAACTGCGCCGCACCTTCGAGGCGGAGGCCGCTGCATGAAAGATCAATGGTACCCGGTCGCGATGCTTGCGGATCTCGGCCCCGCCCCACGAAACACGATCCTGATGGAGACGCCCGTCCGCGTCTGGCGCGACGCCGACGGAACCGTCCGCGCCGAGGCCGAGGACGGTCGCGACTTGCCTGTGACGGAGGCCTACCATCATCTCTGGATCTCGCTCGGCACGCCGAACCGGCCGATCTTCGACATTCCCGAAGCACGCCAGCCCGGTCGCCGCTTCGTCCCCTGCGGTCGCGTGCGCGTCGCCTGCTCGCCCCTGCGCGCGGTCGAGAACTTCCTCGACATCGCGCATTTTCCATTTGTCCATACCGACATCCTCGGTTCCGAGCCGCATACCGAGGTTGCCCGCTACAAGGCCGAGGTCCGCGAGGAAGAAGACGAAGTCTGGGCAACCAAGGTCGAGTTCTATCAGCCACAGGCCGCGAAATCGGCAAGCGGCGGGACCACCACGGAATACATGTACCGCGTGCCCGCGCCGACCTCCTCGGTGCTTTACAAGACCTGTCCGCCGCGTCCCGGCGAATGGGACGTGATCGCGATCTTCGTGCAGCCCGTGACCGAGACGACCTGCGACGTCTGGCCATGGATGGCGCTTTTCGACGACGTATCGCCGCAGGCCGATCTCGTCGCTTTCCAGCAGATGATTTTCGTTCAGGACCGCTCGATCCTCGAGAATCAAGTGCCCGCGCTCCTGCCGCTCGATCCCGGGCTGGAGATCCCGACACGTGCAGACATGACCTCGGTCGCGTACCGGCGCTGGCTCAAGTCGCATGGCTACATCTACGGCGCGCAGTTGGTGGCGGCATGATCCTGTACGACTGGGTCCTTTCGCCGAATTGCTACAAGGTCCGGCTGATGGCGGCGCTCTGCGGTGAGCGGCTGAGCCTGCATGCCGTCGATCTCTATCCCGGGCGGGAGCATCTTTCCGAACCCTGCATCGGGCTCAATCCCGCGGGCACGTTGCCGATCCTGCAGGATGGCGATCTGGTCCTGACCGAAAGCGCCGCGATCCTGACCTATCTCGCCCGGCGCTCGGGCGGCTGGCTCGCCGAGGGGCCGGCCGATGCCGCGCATCTGCAGAACTGGCTTTCCTTCGCGGAACGGCTGAACGCGACCGCGGGCCTTGCGCGGTCCATCGACATGCTCGGCGTTCCGGGATCGCTCGCGACCGCGCAGACCGGCGGTCGCGCCTGCCTCAGGCAACTCGAGGCGGCATTGTCGGAACGACGGATGGAGGGTGCGACATTCCTGGTGGGTGACGGGCCGACGATCGCCGATATCGCCTGTTTCCCGCATGTGATGCTCGCCCCCGATGGCGGGATTACCCTCGCACCCTACCCGTCGATCAGGCTCTGGACCCGCGCCGTCCGCGCCCTCCCGGGCTTCGTCGAAATGCCCGGGATCCATCGCCTGCACGAGCTTTTGCCCGAGCCCGAGATGGAAACCGCCATCGAATGAGCGTCCTGTTCCGAAATTGCGCCGCGATCGTCACCGATGCCGACGCCGTTCCGCAGCGCGACCTCGATCTACTGACGAGCGGCAACCGCATCGAGGCGATCGGCCCGAACCTCGAGGTTCCGCAGGGCACGCGCGTGATCGACGCGCGCGACCTGTTCCTCTATCCCGGCCTCGTCAACACGCATCACCATTTCTTCCAGTCCTTCGTCCGCAACCGGGTAGATCTCGACTGGACCCGACTGAGCCTGATCGAGTGGCTCGACACGATCTATCCGATCTTCGCACGCCTCGACGAGGCATGCTTCTATCATTCCTCGGTCGTGACCATGGCCGAATTGATCAAGCACGGCTGCACCACGGCATTCGACCACCAATACGCATTTCCCGACCATGCCGGCAAAAACCTGATCGACCGCCAGATCGAGGCAGCGAGGTTGATGGGCATGCGCTTCGTCGCGGGCCGCGGCGGCAATACCCTTCCGAAATCCGAGGGCAGCACGATCCCCGACGCCCTGTGCGAGACGACGGACGAGTTCATAGCCGATTGCGCACGGCTCATCTCCTCCTATCACGACCCCGACCCCTTCGCGATGGTTCAGATCGCGATCGCGCCCTGTCAGCCTGTCAACTGCCGACGCGAGACCTTCGAAAGCTCGGTGACGCTTGCCCGCGAAACGGGCGCGCGGCTCCATACCCATGCCGGCGAGGGCGAAAGCGATGCCATCCTGACGCGTCATGGCATGCGAACGATCGACTATCTGGAGAGCCTCGATTTTCTCGGCCGCGAGACATGGCTCGCGCATTGCTGGGAACTGACACGGGACGAGATCGCGAAGCTTGCCGCGAGCGGAACCGGCGTCTCGCACTGTCCCGAGCCAGTCTATCTCGTCGGGGCGGAGATCACCGACATCCCGGCGATGGAGGCTGCCGGTATCACGATCGGCCTCGGCGCGGATGGTGCGGCATCCAATGACAACTCGAACCTGATGCACTGCATCCATTCCGCCTACATGCTTCAGTCCCTTGCCGCGAAATCGCGCCGCGATCCCGTACCGCCGCCATCCGCCTTTCTGCGCTATGCGACGAGGGGTGGCGCGGATCTGCTCGCGCGGCCTGAGCTCGGCCGGATCGCGCCCGGCATGGCGGCCGATCTCTTCGCGATCGACACGTCCGGTCTCGAATATGTCGGCACGCGCCACGATCCCGTCTCGCTGCCGGCAAAGGTCGGGATCGGCAGGGCCGTGGACCTTACGATGATCGACGGCCGCATCGTCTGGGAGAACGGCGAGTTCCCCGGCCTCGATGAAGGCGCGCTCGCCCGGGCGGCCGAAACCGCGATGACCCGCGCCCTCGGCGCCTGATGACAGGAAAGAGACCATGACCCAGACCCGCCGCGCCTTTCTCGGCACCGCCTCCGCCGCCGGCCTCGCCAGTGCGCTTCCGATGAAGCTTTCCGCGCAGGAAAGCCTTCAGATGGCGCTCGTCACGCCCTCGCCCACCGCCGATGTGGGCTGGTCGCATACGCTCGTCGAGGCGGCGAGCGCGACAGCCGAAACCGTGGGCGGCGAGCTTTCGGTGCTCGAGAACATCGCCGAGGGTCCCGATGCCGACCGCATCATGCAGCGCGCGGCCGCGAACGGGGCGGGCTTCGTGATCCTCGGATCCTTCGGCTACATGAACGGCGGATTGCAATTGGCCCGCCGCTATCCCGACGTGTCGATCCTTCACGCATCGGGCTACCAGGTCGCGCAGAACTTCTCGCCCTTCGCCGCGAAATACTACCAGGGCACCTATCTCATGGGCATGGCGGCCGCCGCCCTGTCGCAGACCGGCAAGATCGGATCGGTCTCGGCCTTCGCGATCCCCGAGCTCATCACCTCGGTCAACGCCTTCACGCTCGGCGCACAGGCGATCAACCCCGACATCGAGGTGGTCGTCGTCTGGGTCAATTCCTGGTTCGACCCGGCGTCCGAGCGGGAGGCCGCCCAGGCGCTCATCAGCCAGGATTGCGACGTCCTCTTCTCGAACGCGCAGGATACGCCGTCGGTCATCTCGCTTGCCGAAGAGGAAGGCGTCTATGCGTTCAACCTCAATTCCTCGATGAAATCCTACGCGCCCGAATATTATCTCGGTGTCGTCGGCACCGATTGGGAGCCGTTCTTCACCGCGCAGGCGCAGGCGCATCTCGACGGCAGTTTTGAGGGTGCCAACCATTATCTCGGAATGTCCGACGAGGTCGTCTATGTCGATGACTGGAACCCTGCGATCCCCGATGACGTGAAGGCACAGATCGAAGAGCGCCTGTCCGAGATCGCATCCGGCACGTTCAACCCGCTTTCGGGTCCGCTCGTCGATCAGTCCGGCGAGACCCGCGTCCCAGACGGGACGACGATGACCGATGCCGAGATCCAGGGAATGGACTGGCATGTCCAAGGCGTGACGACGCCACTGCCGAACTGAGCCTGCGCATGACCGCCGAGGCACGGAGCACGGCCCCTCTTCTGAGACTCGAAGGGGTCACGAAGAGCTACGGCTCCGTCCATGCCAATCGCGGCGTGGACCTCGCGGTCATGCCACGCTCCATCCATGCGATCCTGGGCGAGAACGGCGCGGGCAAGTCGACGCTGATGAAAATGATTTACGGCATCGAGATGCCCGATGCCGGCCGCATCGAATGGCAGGGGCGGACGGTCGCGCCTGCATCGCCCGCCGAGGCACGCGCCCTGGGTATCGGCATGGTGTTCCAGCATTTCTCGCTCTTCGATACGCTGAGCGTGCTCGAGAACGTGGCGCTGGTCGTACCGGGACGCGCGCGCGATCTCGCCGCGCGGATCGGCGATCTGGGGCGGCAATACGGGCTCGACGTCGATCCGCGCGCGCATGTCCATGCGCTGTCGGTCGGCGAACGCCAGCGGGTCGAGATCCTGCGCTGCCTGATGCTCGATCCCAAGCTGCTGATCCTTGACGAACCCACGGCGGTCCTGCCGCCGCAGATGGTCGAACGGCTTTTCGCGACGCTGCGCGCATTGCGTGACCGGGGCGTGTCGATCCTCTTCATCTCGCACAAGCTCGACGAGATCCGCGCACTTTGCGACACTGCGACGATCCTCCGCGATGGGCAGGTGACGGGTCACGCAGATCCGCGACAGACCGACACGCGCAGCCTCGCCACGATGATGATCGGTCGCGAGATGCCTGCGCCGCTGCCCGTGGAGGCCGGCGTTCCCGGTGAAGCGAGGCTCGAGCTTTCGGCGCTCGACGTGTCCAGCTCGGACCCATACGCGCCTGACCTGTCGGGCATCGATCTGTCGATCCGGTCGGGCGAGATCGTCGGCATCGCCGGGATTTCCGGCAATGGCCAGGCGGACCTCGCCGCCGTCATTTCGGGCGAACGGGTATTGTCGCGCGCACGTTCGGGCGCGATCGCGATCGACGGACAGCCCGTGGGACATCTCGGAGCCGCCGCACGCCGCGCGCGGGGCCTTGCCTTCGTTCCCGAAGAACGGCTCGGTCGCGGGGCGGTACCTGATATGGCGCTCTGGCAGAATGCCATCTTGACGGCCCATGATCGCGGGCTTGCACGCGGCGGCATGGTCGACCGCGCTGCCGCGAACCGGTTCGCCGAGGATTGCATCGCGGATTTCGATGTCCGCACCCCCGGCGTCGAGGCCGAGGCCGGCGCGCTCTCGGGGGGCAACCTGCAGAAATTCGTGGTGGGCCGCGAGATCATGCTCTCGCCCCGCATCCTCTTCGTGCAACAGCCCACCTGGGGCGTCGACGTGGCGGCCGCCGCCGCCATCCGGCGACGCCTGGTCCTGATGCGCAACGCCGGCTGCGCCGTCCTCGTCATCTCGGAAGAGATCGAGGAACTGTTCGAGATCTGCGACCGGCTCCATGTGCTCAGGGACGGCAGGCTTTCGCCCTCGCTCCCCGTTGCCGAGACCAGCGCCGAGGAGATCGGTGAATGGATGATCGGTGCGCGAACGGAGGACGCCCGTGTTTGAGCTCGTCCGCCGGGACCGCGCCTCGCTTGCCATGGCATGTCTCGCACCGGTTCTGGCCCTCGGGGCGACTGCGATCGTGTCGTGGGCCCTCTTTGCCGCGCTCGGCGTGCCTGCGGGCCACGCGCTCTGGACCCTGGCGGCGAGCCCTTTCACCAATTGGTACGACTTCTCCGAAGTCCTGCTGAAGATGGGGCCGCTCCTGCTGATCGCGCAGGGCCTTGCCATCGGATTTCGTGCCCGGGTCTTCAACATCGGGGCCGAGGGGCAGTTGATCCTCGGTGCGATCTTCGCCTCGATCCTGCCGGTCATGGCCCCGGGTGCCACCTCGCCGGTCCTGTGGGTCGCGATGATGGCGATGGGCATGGCGGGGGGTGCCCTGTGGGCCGGGATCGCCGCCTTCTGGCGCACGCGGCTCAATGCGAACGAGATCCTCGTGACGCTGATGCTGTCGCTGGTCGCGGTGCAGCTGCTCAACTGGCTTTTGCTGGGGCCATGGAAGGATCCGGCCGGCTTCAATTTTCCGCAGACGGTGATGTTCCCGTTCGAGGCGCTCCTGCCAGCGCTGCTGCCGGGGACACGCGTCAATATCTCGCTTCTCTTTGCGCTTGTCGCGAGCGGCGCGGCCTATGTCCTGATGCAGAAAAGTCTTGCGGGATACAGGCTGATCGTCACGGGCACCGCGCCACGTGCGGCGGGATATGCGGGATTTTCGGCCGCGCGGGGGGTCTGGATCTCGCTCCTCGTTTCGGGTGCCGCTGCGGGGCTCGCCGGAGCCGCCGAAGTCGCTGGGCCTTTGGGCCAGCTTCAGCGCTCGGTGAGCCAAGGTTACGGCTTCGCGGCGATCATCGTCGCCTATCTGGGCGGATTGCATCCGTTGGGCATCCTCGTGTCATCCTTCGTGATGTCAGCGATCTATATCGGCGGTGACAACGCGACCGTCTTCGCCGACCTGCCCCAAGCGGCCGTGCGCGTGGTTCAGGGGCTGCTTCTGATCTTCTACCTCATCGCCGTGACGCTGGTGCGCTACAGGATCGTGCCCCTGCGCGGGTCGTCCGCATGAGTGCGCTGGCTTTCATCCTCGCGGGCACGCTCGCCGCCGCGACGCCGCTGCTTCTCGCGGCCCTGGGCGAACTCGTTGTGGAACGCTCGGGCGTTCTCAATCTCGGGGTCGAGGGGATGATGGCGCTCGGTGCGGCGATCGCCTTCATCGTGACCTATCACACCGGCGGCCACGCATGGGCCTTTCTCGCGGGGGCAGGTGCGGGCATGGCCGCGGCGCTGGTCTTCGCGATCCCCGTGCTCATGTTCCGCGCCAATCAGGTGGCGGCCGGCCTCGCGATCGGGATCCTCGCGGGCGGGCTGTCGGCGCTGTTCGGGCGACCCTACGAAAGCCTCACGGTGCGCGGCATCCCGCGGATCGAACTGCCGGTCCTTTCGGATCTTCCGGTGATCGGCCCGCTCTTCACGCAGGATGTCGTCGTATGGGCCTCGCTCACCCTCGCGGTCGTGATGGCATGGACATTCCGCGCCACCCGGCTCGGCTGGCGGATCCGGGCAGTGGGCGAAAACCCCGAGGCCGCGAGAGCAATCGGCACGCCCGTCCTTGCGGTGCGGGCGGCCTGCATCGCCTTCGGCGGCGCACTTGCCGGGCTCGGCGGGGCGTATGCCTCGACGGTCTACACGCCGCTCTGGGCCGACGGGATGATCGCCGGGCGCGGCTGGATCGCGGTCGCGCTCGTGGTGTTCGGCACGTGGCAGACCGGACGCGTCGCGATGGGCGCGATCCTCTTCGGGGCGCTTTCGATCGGCGAGCTGGTCGTGCAGGCGACGGGCGTCCCGATCCCGAGCCAGGCACTCGCGGCCCTTCCCTACCTCGCGACGATCGTCGTACTTGCCCTCATCTCGTCGAACCGGCGGCGGATGCGGCTCAATTCCGTGGCATCGCTGGGCGAACCCTTCGGGCGCTAGATCACGAGGAGAGCCTGGCCTCTTCGGGCACGTTCTCCAGCTCGTCCTCGGTATAGTCCTCCCGGCCCCAGAGCACGCCCTTGGCCCCCTCGCCCAGCCGCTCGAATATCGCGTAAAGCGCGGGAATGATGAGAATTCCGAGGAAGGTCGCGGCGATCATACCGCCCAGCGCCGCGGTACCGATGGCGTTGCGCGACGCGGCACCGGCACCGGAAGCGAAGACCAGTGGCAACATCCCGAAGACGAAGGCGAGTGCGGTCATTAACACGGCGCGGTACCGCTGCCGCGCACCGAAGATCGCCGCCTCGGTGATCGGCATTCCCTCGGCATGGCGCAGCTTGGCGAACTCCACGATCAGGATCGCGTTCTTGGCGGCAAGCCCCACCAGCATCACCATGCCGATCTGCGCATAGAGGTTTGCCGTGAACCCCGTGATGAGCAGCGTCGTCGCGGCCCCCGCCATCGCAACCATCACCGAAAGCATGACCGCCAATGGCTGAAGCCAGTTCTCGAACTGCGCGACGAGGAAGAGATAGGCGAACACGAAGGCGAAGATGAATGCGTAGATCGTGGCTCCGCCCGCCTGCTGCTGCTGATAGGACGCGCCTGAGAAGGCATAGGTATATCCGCTCGGAAGCGTCTCCTGCGCGACCTCTTCGAGTGCCGTGAGCGCATCGCCGGTCGATGCCCCCTCGGCAGGATTTCCCGAGATCGACGCCGTGGTGAAGAGATTGAAGCGCGGCAGGATGTAGGGCCCGAACTCGGTTCTGAGATCGGTCAGATCACCGATCGAGACCTCTTCGCCCGTGGCATTCTGCACGTAGAGGTCCGAGATGTCCTCGGGCGTCGAACGGAAGGGCGCATCGGCCTGCACGCGCACCTGATAGACGCGCCCCTCGTAGACGAACTGGTTGATGAAGCCCGCCCCGAGCGTCTGTCCGAGCGTGTTGTAGATGTCGGCGACGGTAAGGCCCAGTTGCGCGGCGCGATCACTGTCCACATCGACGAAGATGCGCGGCACACTGGCCGAGAACGTGGTGCGGACATTGCCGATTTCGGGACGCTGGTTCGCGGCCTGCACGAAGGAACGCGCGACCTGCGCGACTTCTTCGGGCGATTGCCCTTCGGTCGCCAGCACCTCGAAACTGACGCCACCGACGCTGCCCGTGCCGGGGATCGAGGGGGGCGGAAAGGCCGAAACCTGAACGCCCGGAATTGTCTGGAACCGGCCGTTGAGCTGACCGAGAATGGCGAAGAGGTCGCGTCGTTCGCCCCATGGCTTGAGCGTCGCGATCGCGATGCCCACCGAAGAGCGCGATCCGCCGAGAAAGCTGAAGCCGGCGACCTGGATCACCGCCTCGACACCATCGGTGTTCTGGATGATGTCGCCGATTTCCCGCATGGCTTCGGTCGTACGTTCGAGCGAGGCACCGTCCGGCAGGGACACGTCGACCAGGATGGCACCCTGATCCTCGGCGGGGACGAGCTCTCCGGGAAGGGTGGTGTATGACCAGAGCGCGAGGCCGATCGCCGCGACGAGCGCGGCAAGCGTGAGCAAACCCTTCGTCACGAAGAACTTCACAACGCGTGAATAGCCGTTCCGGGCTTTTTCGAGCCCCCAGTTAAAGGGTTTGAATATCCTGCTGCCCTGCCCGTGGGGTTGCAGCAGCCATCCGCAAAGCGCCGGGGTCAGCGTCAGCGCCACCACCGAGGACAGAACGACGGAGATCGAAAGCGTCAGCCCGAACTGCCGGTAAAGCTGACCGGAAAGGCCGGGCAGCAGCGTCGTCGGAACGAAAACGGCCAAAAGCACGAGCGTGGTCGAAATGATCGGCCCCGTGATCTCGCCCATGGCATGGATGACGGCCTCACGTCCGGTCTTGTCGGTTTCTTCCATTACGCGGCGGGCGTTCTCGACCACGAGGATCGCATCGTCGACCACGAGGCCGATGGCGAGAATGAGTGCCAGGAGGGTGATCACGTTGATGGAAAATCCGACGGCCAGCAGGAAGGCAAAGGTTCCAATCAGCGAGACGGGAATTGCGATCAGCGGAATGATCGTGGAGCGGATACCCTGAAGGAAGACATAGACCACGAGGACGATGATCCCCGCGGTGATGAGCAGTGTCTTCACGATCTCCTCGATGGTGACGCGGACGTAATCGGTGCTGTCGTAGATGATCTCGTAGCTGAGCCCCTCGGGAAAGGTCGGCGCGATCCGCTCGAGCTCGGATCGGACCTGCCCCATGACGTTGAGCCCGTTCGCACCCGGAGCCTGGTTGAGCTGGATCGAAAGGCTCGGCTGATCGCCGAGAAACGAGTTCGTCGAATAATCCTCCGCGCCGAGCTCCACCCGCGCCACGTCCCTGAGCCTCACGAGACCGCCATTCCCGCCCGAACGGATGACGATGTCCTCGAATTCCTCGACCTCGGACAGCCGGCCCCTGGAAGTCACGGTATAGACGAGGGACTGACCCTCGACAGCGGGCGAGCCGCCGACCTGGCCCAGCGCCGCGGCGAGGTTCTGACCGCGCACCGCTTCGGAGATGTCGTCCGGCGACAGGTCGAGCGCCGTCATCTTGCCGGGATCGGTCCAGATCCTCAGCGCGTAGTTCGCGGGGCCGAGCACCTGTGCGTTGCCGACCCCGTTGATGCGCTGCAGACTGGTCGTAACGTTGGTCGAGACGTAGTTGGCAGCCTCGATGATCGAGACGTCGCTGTCGTCATCCACCACGAATGCGACCGCGGCGAGGAAGTTCGGCGATTGCGTCGTGACCGTCACGCCCTGATCGACCACGGATGTCGGAAGCTGCGAGGTCGCGAGTTGCACCCGGTTCGAGACGTTCACCTGCGCGATGTCGGGATCGGTCCCGATCTCGAAGGTGATCGACAGTGAATAGGTGCCCTGGTTCGAAGACGATGACGACATGTAGATCATGCCGTCGACCCCGTTGATCGCGCGCTCCAGCGGTGCGCCGACCGTTTCGGCCAGAACCGTGCTGTCTGCCCCGGGATAGGATGCCGATACCTGCACCGTTGGCGGGGAGATGTTGGGATATTGCGTGATCGGCAGGGCGAACATCGCCAGAAGTCCCGCGATGACGAGGACGAGCGAAATGACGGCCGAAAGACGCGGACGCTCGATGAAGGTCTTCGAGATCATTGACCGGATGCCCCGGGAAGACCGGAATTGTCACTAGATTGCCTTGGGTCGACCTTTGCCCCCTCCTCGAGCGCCATCGTTCCGCGCACGATCACCCGCTCTCCACCATCGAGCCCGCGCGTCACTGCGACCTGGCCCGGAACGTCGACCGACGTCACCTCGACCGGGATCTGCGTCGCCGTGTCGTCATCCCGGACGACCCAGACCGAGCGGCCCTCGCGGGCGAGCAGGACCGCCGATTGGGGAATGACCGGCATTCGCGGTGGATCGGCCTCGGTCACGACCAGCGTGACGTTCTGGTTGGGCAAGAGGATGCCCGATGGATTGCTGAACTCGACCCGCACGTCGACCGTCCCGGTCTGCGGATCGACGCTGTTGCCGACGAAGGACAATTCGCCCTCGTCGGCGTAACTGGATCCGTCGGGCAACAGGAGGAGGAGGTCGTAATCCTCGGGATCGGCCCCTTCTTCCGACATGTCGTTCGCGACATCGAGATCGCCGTCGGGTCGCGGGGGATCGACCTCCACCGCGCCGTCTCCGCCCGGTGAGGCTTCGCCTCCGGCCGATGCCCCTTCCTCGCCCGACGCGGCGATCGGGGCGAGGTCCGTCCCGCCGATACCCAGCTGTTGCCATTCGATGAGACGGTTCTCGCCCAGGGCGAAGACGCCCCAGACCGGATCCATCTGGGTGAGCTCGGCAATGGCGTTGCTGCTCGCGCTCACGTAATTTCCCTGGGTCTGATAAGGCTCGGACATGCGGCCCGAAATGGGTGCCGTGATCGACGTATAATCGAGGTCGAGTTCGGCCTGGCGAACGGCCGCCTCTGCTTGCAGGACCGTCCCGCGGGCCGTCTCGAACGCGGCGACGGCATCGTCGAGTTGCGATTGCGAGACCGTTCCGCTCTCCCGCAGTTCCTCGGCACGGGCCAGCGCCCGCTCGGCCGTGGTGAACTGGGCCCGGGCGCTTTCCTCCTGCGCGCGCGCGGATTGCAGCGCCGCGTCGTACTGGGCCGTCTCGATCTGGAACAGCAGATCACCCTCCTCGACCTGCTGGCCGCCGCGAAAGGCGACCTCGTCTATGAAACCCGGAACGCGGGCACGCACGTCGACCCGCTCGATCGGCTGGATACGACCCAGAAAGCGGAAGGTCTCGGCCACCGACTGTACCTCCGCCACGGAATAGACGACTGCTGGGGGTCCCTGCTCCTGTTGCTGGTCGTCGCCCTCTCCGCTTTCGATGCCGAAAAGTCCTGCAAGGAAACCCGGCACCGGCACTTCGCCGAGCAGCGGCAGATCGATCACCGGGGCATCGCCGCCCTCGGATCCGCCTTGGGATCCCTGACCGCCCTGCTGCTCCTGACCATCGCCATCGCCGCCCGAACCATCTTCCTGTGCAAATACGGGCGTGCCGATCAGCAGCACGGCAAGAACTGCAGGCGAGAGAGCATTCGATGGTTTCACTGAGCGGCCTTCCGGTTGAGCTTTGCGCTAGATAACGCGCGACCGGAGGATGTAAATTGACCTGCCGCCTCGACCGGTTCGCTGGCACCGCGAACGATCGGCGGCCTCTTTCCGGAGGTTATGCGGGCGTTGGCGCGGGAATGATGACGTCCGGCCCATCGCCGTAAAGCGCTTCGACCAGATGGGCCCGTTCCCGCAAGACCGCACGTTGATTGACCGAACCCTTGTCCGTCACCTCTCCGCGCGCGAGCGAGAGCGTCCCGTCGAGCAGCAGGGCACGGGTGATCCGTGTGGCGGACCCTTCGGCCGCGGCAAGATGACGCGCGAGACGTCGGGCAATCGCGGAGCGGACCTCGGGATGCGACAAAAGGGCGCTGCCTTTCGCATTCGGGGCGATCATGCGGAGCCGTTCCAGATCCGGGAGCAAGATCGCCCCGAGCGTGTCGCGATCCTCTCCCGCGACGATCGCATCACTGACAAGGCCGTCCATCTGGTCGACGATCCGCGAACGCAAGGTCCCCACCGCGACCCATGTTCCGGTCCGCAGCTTGAAGTTCTCGGCGATGCGTCCGTCGAAGCGGAAACCACGGCGGGGCTCTCCCGGAACCTCGAAGCGAAGGGCGTCGCCCAGCAGGTAGAACCCCTCATCGTCGAACGCGTTGGCGGTCAGATCCGGGGCGCGCCAATATCCCGGCGTGACGTTCGGCCCTTTCACGCGCGCCTCCAGCCGCTCGCCCGATGGCACGAGCTTCAGTGTCACTCCACGCGCTGGAATGCCGATATTGCCCGGTGCCCGCTGCGGATCGGTGCAGAAGATCGCGAATGGGCTCGTTTCGGTCGCGCCGAGCCCGGAACACATGAGAACGGGGTGGCCGACGGCTTCCCGGGCCAGCCGTTCGAGTGCCGTCCAGGTATGCGCCGCCATACCCGCCCCAGCATACATCATCATCGAAAGGTTCGCGAAGAAGCTGTCGCGGAGGACGGCATCCCGCTCCATCCGTTCGACGAGGCGTTCGTATCCGACGGGCACGTTGAAATACCACGTGGGCGAGACCTCCCGCAGATTGCGCACGGTCTCCTCGATACCTTCCGGACTCGGCTTGCCTCCGTCGATATGGAACGTCCCGCCGTTCCAGAGGACGATGTTGAATGCCTTGTTGCCCGAGGCCGTATGACTCCACGGGGCCCAGTCGCACAGGATCGGCGGCGTGTCCTTCATGAAGGCGAAGCAATCGCGCACCATTTCCATGTTGGCGCACAGCATTCGGTTGGTGTTGATCACGGCCTTCGGGCTGCCTGTCGTCCCCGAGGTGAAAAGGAACTTCGCGACCGTGTCGGGACCGACGGCGTCGTGCGCATGCGCGACCGCATCGGTCGGCGTCGTGCCAAGCAGTGTCTCGAACGGCGTGATGTGACGACCTTCGATCGCACCACGGCTTGCCACGACCGTGGCACCGTCGGGCAAAACGGCATCTATCGCCCCGGCAAAGGGGGCTGCATCCTCCACGAAGATCGCACCGGGGGTAATCTGTTGGAGGATGGAGGAAAGCTTGTCGAAATCCTCTGCCATCAGCGAATATGCGGGCGATATCGCGGCCGACGGCACACCGACATACTGAGCGGAGAGAGCCATGATCGCATGGTCTAGCGAGTTGCCCGACAGTATGGCGAGAGGCCGCTCGACCGTGAGGCCGGCATCTATCATCCATTGCCCTGCGTGGCGCACGGCGCGCGCAAGTTCGCCATAGCTGATCCTGCGCCAGCCGGCCCCCGCGCGTTCGGCCATCCAGATGCGGTCGGGCGCGACGTTGGCCCAATGGTCGATCCGGTCGGTCAGGCGGTGCGGTACCTCGCCCAATGGATCCGCACGCCAGATCAATGTCGTGCCGTCGGGTCTCGTCCTCCACCTGAGGTCCGGTTTCCAGACCCTGACCTCGCGCTCCCCGTCCACCTTCGCCATATCGCCCCCTCCCAGATCGCGATAACTGTTTACATGGAAACAGTCGGACGCGAGACAGGTCAACAGAATAGAGTGGAAGGATGCGTAATGGCCGGGGACAAGGTCGCAACCAGATCCATCATGCACGAAGCAGAGGATCTGGAGCTCGGTGCCCTCGGCGGATCAGTCGGATTCCTCGTCCGCCTCGCTCAGCTCGAGATTTTCGAGATGTTTTACGAGGCGGAGGGGCTCGAAGGCGTACGGCCGGGTGAATTCTCGATTCTCTATCTGGCGTCGATCAACCCCGGTGCGCGTCAGGGGGCGCTTGCCAGACGGCTGAGAATAAAGCGTGCCCATATGGCAAAACTCGTGACAGGTCTCGAAGCCCGCGATCTTCTCCGGCGAGAGGTTCCTGAAGGCGATCGCCGGGCATTGAGGATATTTCTGACCGAAGGCGGCGCACGCTTCGTGGAGGAACGTGCGCCTGCCTTTCTGGATCAGACGCGGCGGGAGACCGCGCGTCTGAGCACCGATGAAGCTGCGACGCTGGTCGCGCTTCTGCACAAGTTCACGGGAATCCGCCCGTGAGCGCCGATCAGGCGGCGCTCGCGCCCGTGCCGATCGGACAGCTCACCCCGGTACCGCCGATCCCGCAATAACCACCGGGATTCTTCGCGAGATACTGCTGGTGATAGCCTTCGGCAAAGTAGAAGTCGGGGGCGTCAACGATTTCGGTCGTGATCGCTCCGTAGCCCGACTTGCTCAGCTCCGGCGCAAAACGCTCCCGGCTCGCTTCGGCACTCCGGCGCTGCGCCTCGGTCGTCACGTAGATACCGGACCGGTACTGAGTTCCCACGTCATTGCCCTGCCGCATACCCTGGGTCGGATCGTGTCCCTCCCAGAACACCCGCAAGAGGTCTTCGTAGGAAATCACGTCAGGATCATAGACTACGCGCACGACCTCGTTATGGCCGGTGCGGCCGGAACACACCTCCTCATAGGTCGGGTTGGGCGTATAGCCTCCCGCATAGCCGACCATCGTCGATTGCACGCCGTCGAGCTTCCAGAACATCCGCTCGACGCCCCAGAAACATCCCATGCCGAAGATCGCGACTTCCATGCCGTCGGGAACGTCACCGGTGAGGGGCACATCCTTCACGAAATGCCTCTCGTCCATTGCAATCGGCGTATCACGGCCCGGTAGGGCATCGTCGCGGGCCACCATCTCGGCTTTTCTGCGCAGAAGCTGAAACATGTTCGGTCTCCCTTTCTCTTTGCCGGTCATATAGGAACCCTGCCCGCCCGTCGCCATGGCATGGAACGCTACCGCGCTGCTCCGGAGCCCAATCCAAGACAAATCGCGGAAAGGGGATGAAGCAGGCATGGAACAGCATGGCACGCGCGTGGTTGAGCGGTCCAAGACTGACAAATTCTGGAGGACCAGAGATGAACAGACTGACCAGCACAGCGATCGCGGCACTCGTCGCCGTACCTTTCGCAATCGCGCAGCCCGCACTCGCGCAAAGCTCCAGCGACACGAACTCCGACACCGACATGTCGACGAGCAGCAGTTCCGAAAGCGGCCAATCGGGCAGCTCGGGAATGTCGGACACAGGATCTTCGACGTCTTCCGACTCGACGGCGTCCGACAGTTCGTCGTCCGCATCCGGCGATTCCGACATGTCGGGCAGCTCTGATATGGCCTCCCCCGATGAAGATGCCGTCGTCGTTTCGGTCGGCGACAGCGACATCACGGCCGCCGACGTGACGGCGGCGATCTCCGCCCTGCCGCCGCAGATGCAGCAGACCCCCCCCGAGCAACTCGTCCCCTTCGCAGTCGAACAGCTCGTTCTGCGTGAGCTGATCCTTCAGGATGCCGAGGAGCAGGGCATCACGGGCGATGTTTCCGACGATCAGCCCGAGATGGCGCAGGAGAATGCGACGATCGAGGCGTATCTCAACCAGCAGATGGAGGGTGTCGTCACCGACGATGCCGTGCAGGAAGCCTATGACGAGGTTGCCGCGGATACCGAAGAAGAGCTGCCCCCGCTCGAAGCCGTCCGCCCGCAGATCGAGCAGCAGCTGCGTCAGGAGCGCCTTGCCGAGTTGCGCAGCGACCTGATGGATGGCGTTGAGATCGTCTATTACGGCCCGGATGGTGAACCGCGCGAAACGATGGGCGCTCAGGGTTCGTCATCGGACGGCAGCATGTCGGACGATAGTTCCACGGACAGCGGAATGTCATCGGACGACAGTTCCTCGTCCGAGGGCGGCATGTCCGGCGACGCTTCGTCGGAAAGCGAAATGTCGACGGACAGCGACACGTCGAGCGGCGACAGCGGTTCGTCGAGCGGCAGCTCCAGCGACGGAAGCTCGAGTTCCGACAGCAGCACAAACTCGAACTGAGCCGCTGCTCAGACCAAAGGTACTATGGCCGCGTCGGATCACTCCGGCGCGGTTTTTTTGTTCAGTAGAAGCTCTGCGGATCGATATCGACGCTGAGGCGTATGTCGCCCTTCCAGCGGAACTGCCTCAGCCATTCGGAAAGTGCGGCTTGCAACGGTGCGGCCTTGTCGGCCTTGACCAGCAGACGGACGCGATGCCGTCCTCGGATCCGTGCGATCGGTGCGGGTGCCGGCCCGAAGACCTGCGCGCCGATCTGCCTCAGCGGCCCGTCGCGCCGTGCCATCTCGCCGCCCAGATCGAAGATCGCCTGCATGTCGGGCGCGCTCAGGACGATGCCGGCCATGCGGCCGTAAGGCGGTACCCCCGCCGCACGCCGCTCCGCAGCTTCGGCGGCCCAGAACCGATCCTCGTCGCCGGCAAGGATCGCTCGGATCACGGGGTGCTCGGGCTGGAAGGTCTGCAGCAGCGCCTCGCCCGCACGCTCGGCCCGGCCTGCGCGGCCCGCAACCTGACGCATGAGCTGGAACGTGCGCTCGGCCGCGCGCAGATCGCTGCCCTGCAGCCCGAGGTCGGCGTCGATCACGCCGACCAGGGTAAGGTTCGGAAAGTTGTGTCCCTTCGCCACCAGCTGCGTGCCGATGACGATATCGGCATCGCCCTCCGCGATCGCCACGATCCGCTCCTTCAGCGCGCGCGCGCTGCCATACATGTCCGAGCTCAGCACCTCGACCTTGGCATCGGGGAACAGCGCCGCGGCCTCCTCGCCCATCCGTTCGACGCCCGGGCCCACGGCCGCAAGCTTGCCCTCTACACCGCATGATGGACACGCCTCGGGGACGGGCTTCGTCTCTCCGCATTGGTGGCACACCAGCCGCTTGAGAAAGCGATGCTCGACCATCCGGGCATCGCAATGATCGCAGCCTATCTGATGCCCGCAGGCGCGGCAGATCGTCACCGGCGCATAGCCACGGCGGTTGAGAAAGAGCAGCGATTGCTCGCCTCGTTCGATCCGTGCCTCGACCGCGGTCTTGAGTGTCGGCGAGATCCAGCGCCCGGACGGCAGATCCTCGCCCCGCAAGTCTATCGCCCGCATCTGCGGCATGACTGCCGGACCGAACCGCGAGGTCAACGTCAACGCACCGTATTTCCCGGCGTCGACATTCGCCCAGGTCTCAAGCGACGGGGTGGCCGATGCCAGTACGACCTGCGCGCCGCCGATCGCCGCGCGCAGGACGGCCATGTCACGCGCGGAGTAGAGAACCCCGTCTTCCTGCTTGTAGGACGTGTCATGCTCCTCGTCGACGACGACGAGGCCGAGGTCGCGATAGGGCAGGAAGAGCGCCGATCGCGCTCCGACCACGAGTTCGGCCCCCCCTTCGCCCACCATCCGCCAGACCCGACGCCGCTCGGTCTGGGTGACACCGGAATGCCATTCTGCGGGCTTCGCGCCGAACCGTGCCTCGACGCGGGTCAGGAACTCCGCGGTGAGCGCGATCTCCGGCAGGAGGACCAGGGCCTGACGCCCCACCGAAAGACAGGCGGCCACGGCCTCGAGGTAGACCTCGGTCTTGCCCGACCCGGTAACGCCCCTGAGCATGGTGGTGGCGTAGCGGCCACTTTCCACGCCCGCGCGCAGCGTCTCTGCCGCCACCGCCTGCTCGGGCGTGAGCTCCATCCCGGGGAGGTCCGGATCAAGGCGCGGAAAGGGCAGGTCGCGCGGGCTCTCGCGCTCGTCGATCGCACCCTGCTCGACCAGACCCTTGACCACACCCGTCCCGACGCCCGCGAGATCCGCGAGTTCCTTGAGCGTAAAGACGCGGCCCTCCTCCTCGTCGAGAATATCGAGCACCCGCGCCCGTGCATCCGTCATCCTCGACGGATCACCGATCCCGCGGGCATAGACCTTGCGCATCGTCTGGGCGGCACCAAGGCCAGGCGCACGCGTCGCGAGCCGCAGCATCGCCGACAGCGGCGTGAGCGTGTATTCCGCCGCCCGCGAGAGAAACGCGCGCAATTCCGCGCGCATGGGTGCTACGTCGAGCACCGCGTTGACCGGCCGGACCTTGGCGATGTCGTATCCGCCCGCGCCAGGCCCCCAGACGACACCCAGAACCCGTCTCGGCCCGAGCGGCACCTCGACGAACGCACCTTCCCGGCAGCCTCCTTCGGGAGCACGATAATCGAGCGGCCGGTCGAGCGGTTGGGTCGTCAGCACCGAAACCAGCGCGCCTTCCTCGAACCATCCGGGCTCAACGCCCATGTCGTCACCTGTGGTCAAATGCTCATGTCCATCTCATCCGGATCGCTCCTGACGTGGACCGGTCGGGCGTCCAACCCTATACCATCCGCGCGCGACGGGACAGAAGCCCCCGGTGCCTGTGGCGAACGGGCCACCGCATGCCCCGCGCCCGCCCGGGGGGTATGGGCCGCGCCGACCGGCCCGGATAGGATCGCCGGACCATCGCATAAGAATGGACCGAGGCATGAGCACCAACCCCCTGGCGACCCCCGAAATCCGCGACCGCATCCTGTCGCAACCCGACCTGATCCTCGACGATCAGGATCTGATGCGCGCGCTCGTCGCCGCCAACGACCGTCATCTGGGCGGCAACGTCGTCGATATGCGCGGCATCGCGATGGAGCGGCTCGAAAGCCGGCTCGACCGGCTCGAAGATACGCATCGCAACGTGATCGCCGCCGCCTACGAGAATCTCGCCGGCACCAACACGATCCATCGCGCGATCCTGCGTCTGCTCGATGCGCAGGATTTCGCGACATTCCTCGACGATCTCGCCGGGCCAGTGGCACGGACGCTGCAGGTCGACAGCCTCAGGCTCCTGCTCGAAAGCGCCGATCACGAGAATTCCCCCGATCTCGGCCCGTTGGCACAGATCATGGGCCTCGCCGAGCGGGGCTATTGCTGCCTTTATGGCGGCCAGCATTCCGGCGGCAAGCCGCGCCGCGTGACGCTGAGGCATTGCGAGTACGGTGCAAGCCCGGAGATCCACGGCGACAAGGCCGAGGCGATCCGCTCGGAGGCGTGCCTGATGCTCGATTTCGGCGAGGGACGCCTGCCCGGCATGCTCGTCCTCGGGGCCGAGGACCCCGAGCAATTCGCCCAAGGGCAGGGCGGCGATCTTCTCGACTTCTTCGCAGGCGTCTTCGAGCGGGCGATGCGCCGCTGGCTCGCGTGATCACCCCGGGCCTTTCGGCCGCGCTCGAAGCGTGGCTGAGCCACCTCGCATCGCTCGACGATGCCTCGCCTGCGACGGTCGTCGCCTATCGGACCGACGTCGTGGGCTTTCTGCAATTCATGCAGACCCATCTGGGGGACCGCACCGGAACCGCGCTGATGGTCGATGTCACGCTGCGCGACATGCGTGCCTGGATGGCACATGAGCGGGGCCGCGGTCTGCAGGCGCGTTCGCTCGCGCGCAGGCTTTCGTCCGTCAAGAGCTTCACGCGATGGTTGGCCGAGCGGGAGCCGTTCGATCCGACGGCGATCCTGTCGACGCGCAGCCCGAAATTCCGGCGCAAGCTCCCCCGGCCGCTGACCGTCGAGGCCGCGCGTGACCTGCTTTCTACCATCGAGGTCCAGGCGAGCGAGCCATGGATTGCCGCCCGCGATCTCGCGGTTGTCACCCTGCTCTGGGGATCGGGCCTACGCATCTCCGAAGCGCTGGGTCTTGGCGGAGAAACGAAGGCCCCGGGCGAGACGCTGCGCATTACCGGCAAGGGCCGAAAGGAACGGATCGTGCCGCTGCTGCCCGCCGCGCGCCTCGCCATCGAGGATTACGCCCGCGCCTGCCCCTATGACCTGACACCGGACGCGCCGCTCTTTCGGGGCGCGCGCGGGGGCGCGCTCAATCCCCGGATCGTCCAGAAGACGATGGAGCGGACGCGCATGCAACTTGGCCTTCCGTCCACCGCCACGCCCCATGCGCTGCGCCACTCATTCGCGACCCATCTGCTCGATGCGGGCGGCGATTTGCGCGCGATACAGGAATTGCTGGGCCACAATTCGCTCTCGACGACGCAGGCCTACACCGCCGTGGATATGTCGCGCCTCATGGATGTCTACGACCGCGCCCATCCCCGCGGCTGATCTGCGCAAACAGCGTTCAGTCGTCGCGCATCTCGATCCGACGCCCTAACGGCGGCCGGGATCGGCTGGATACACGCCCAGAAGTGTTATCTCGTCGGTGAAATAATCGAGTTCCTCGAGCGCCCGGGCGAGGGCCGGGTCCTCGGGATGGCCCTCCACATCGGCATAGAACTGTGTCGCGGTGAAATTGCCCCCGACCATGTAGGATTCGAGCTTTGTCATGTTGACGCCATTCGTCGCGAAACCTCCCATCGCCTTGTAGAGCGCGGCGGGAATGTTCCGTACGCGGAACACGAAGCTGGTGATCATCCCGTGATCGCCACGCCGGGTCTCGTCGTAATCGCGCGCCATCACCAGGAACCGCGTCGCGTTGTGGTCGAGGTCCTCTACGTTGCGCGCGAGGATCTCCAGCCCGTAGGTCTCGGCCGCGGTGGCCGAGGCCAGCACGCCCTGATCGGGCTGCGGTGCCCGGGCGAGCTCGGCCGCGGCACCGGCGCTGTCGGGGGCCGCAACGCCGCGGATGCCGCGCGTGGCGAGGAAGTCGGCGCATTGGGGGATGAGGACGGGATGCGCCCGCACCTCGCGGATGTTCTCGATGCGCGTCCCCGCCCCCGCCATCAGGCAGATCTCGACGCGGACGAAGGCCTCTTCGACGATCTTGAGACCACTGTCTGGCAGCAGGCGATGGATGTCGGCCACGCGACCATAGGTCGAATTCTCGACCGGCAGCATGGCCAGTTCGGCCCTGCCGGAACGCACGGCGGCGATCGCGGCCTCGAAACTGCGGCAGGCGAGCGGCTCGAGATCGGGCCGGGTCTCGACGCAGGCTTGATGCGAATAAGCGCCCAGTTCCCCCTGGAACGCGATGCTGCGGGCCATGACACGCTCCCCGATCGTCGTCTTGTCGCGGGTCATATCGCTTGAAACCCGTGCGCGGAAGGGGATAGAGAACCACCGAAGATGCGGCAAGGGGCGACACGCGACATGTTCGACACTATGACACTCACGAAGATCGTCGGCGGATTTTGCGGCGCGCTGCTGATCTTCCTTCTCGGGGCCTGGGGAGCGGAGCTCATCTATCACGGTTCCGGCCACGACGAAGGCGAACAGGCCTACTCGATCGAAGTCCCCGAAGGCGAAGGTGCCGAACCGGAAGAGGAGGCGGCACCCTTCGAGGAAGTCTTCGCAAGCGCCGATGCCGGTGCGGGCGAACGTGTCTTTGGACGCTGCCGCGCCTGTCACGCAGTCGACGGCTCCGACGGCGTCGGCCCGCATCTGAACGGCGTGGTCGGCCGGGAGGTCGACGCGGTCGCGGGCTATGCCTATTCCGGTGCGCTCGAGGAAGTCGCCGATGTCTGGTCGCCCGAGAACCTGAACGGTTTTCTCGAGAATCCCCGCGGATACGCGCCGGGAACCAAGATGAGCTTCAATGGACTTCCGAGCGTCGAAGAGCGCGCCAACGTCATCGCGTATCTCCAGACGACCGAGTGATCGGTATCGCGCGAAGCACCTCGCTACCGATGATGCCGGCCCCTCGGCCGGCATCCGCGCGACCGCAGGGGCCTTGCCGCGATCACGCTATTTCAACTTGAATCTCCGGCCACCGCGCCCTTAGCGTTGCGGGCATCGAAAGCATTCCCCCAAGACGGACGATGGCCATGACAGACGCGGCAGCCCCCTTCCCCGCCCTCGCGACGTCGGGGCGGTCCGCGATGCGGACGGGCCTTGTTCTCGCAACAGCGCTCCTTTCCGCCGGCACTCCCGCATTCGCGCAGGAGACGACCGAGCCCGGGGACGGCGATGTCACGATTTCGCACGGCTACACCAACTTCGGCGAACTGAAATACGGCCCCGACAAGGTTCTTGATTACGTCAATCCCGACGCGCCGAAAGGTGGCGAATACTCGACCTGGAGCTTGGGAAATTTCGACAGTTTCAACCAGTATGCCCGGGCCGGGGTGCCCGCAGCCCTGAACACCATCGGCGACGAGACCCTGATGGTCGGCACGCTCGACGATCCATACGGAAGCTACTGCCTTCTCTGCGAGACCGTCGAGTACGACGAGGCGCGGACCTATGCGACCTTCAAGCTGCGGGAGGATGTGACCTTCGCGGACGGCACGCCGATGACCGCGCACGACATCGCGTTCACCAACCAGCTCTTCATCGAACAGGGCATCCCCGAATACCGCCAGTCCGCCTCGCAGTTCTACGAATCCGTCGATGTCCTCGACGATTACACGATCCGCTTCGTCTTCACCGACTTCATGCCCCCGAAGGTTCGGGTTCAGCAGGCAGGCGGTACACCGGCCTTTTCGAAAGCATGGTTCGAAGAGAACGAAATCCGCCTCGACCAGAGCACGACCGAACCCTTCATGGCGACCGGCCCCTACGTGCTCGACAGCGTCGATTACAATCGGCGCGTCGTCTATCGCAGGAACCCGGACTACTGGGGCGAGGATCTGCCCATCAACCAGGGGCGGAACAACTTCGAGACCGTGAGGGTCGAATATTTCGCCGACACCTCAGCGGCATTGCAGGCATTCCAGACCGGCGAATACCTGCTGCGTTTCGAAAGCGACCCGGGCGACTGGAACACCGGCTACGACTTTCCTGCCGTCAAGTCCGGCGACGTCGTCACGGAGGAGATCCCGGACGGCACGGTGGCGCAGCGTTTCTCGTGGAACTTCAACCTTAATCGCGAGAAGTGGCAGGACATCAGGGTCCGCCGAGCCATCGCGATGATGTTCAACTTCGAATGGTCGAATGCGACGCTCTATTACGGGGATTACGCGCGCCCCGAATCGTTCTGGACCGGCACCGACCTGCAAGCGACCGACACGCCCTCCGAGGCGGAGCGCGCCCTTCTAGAGCCGCTGATCGAGGAGGGGCTGCTCGACGCCGCCATCCTTGAGGAGCCTGCGCGTCTGCCGACCGAGAACGCAAGCGAAAGCGCCCGCCCATCGCGCGGCACCATCCGCGAGGCCGCGGCACTGCTGGACGCCGCCGGATGGGAGCCGGGACCGGACGGCATCCGCCAGAAAGACGGCCAGCGCCTGACGCTCGACATCATCCAGTTCAACTCGCGCTACGACAAGATCATCACGCCCTTCATCAGCAATCTGGAACTGATCGGCGTCGACGGAACGCTCGAGCGCGTCGACACCGCCCAATACGTGCAACGCCGGCGCGACGACGATTTCGATCTGACGAACCAGGCCTTCCAGATGGGGTTCGAGCCCTCTACGGGGCTGCGTCAATGGTTCGGATCGGAAGGTGCGGACGAGAGTTCGCGCAACATCATGCGGCTGAAGAACGGCGCGGTCGACAGTCTTCTGCAGACCATCAACGATACGACCACGCTCGAAGGGCTAACGACCGCGACCCACGCGCTCGACCGCGTGCTGCGTTTCCTCTCCTTCGACATTCCGATCTACTACCTCCCGGATACCTGGATCGCCTACTGGGACGTCTACGATCACCCCGAGACCCTGCCGCCCTTCGGCGCGGGTGCCCTCGATTTCTGGTGGTACGACGAAGAGGCCGCGGAAGAGCTCAGACAATCCGGGGCGCTCTGACGGCATGGGAGCCTATATCCTCCGACGGCTGCTGCTGATCATCCCGACGCTGATCGGGATCATGGTCGTCAACTTCACGCTTACGCAATTCGTGCCCGGTGGCCCGATCGAGCAGGTGATCGCGCGCATGGAGGGGTCCGGCGACGTCTTTTCCGGGATTTCGGGAGGCGGTTCGTCCGGCGCGGCCGAGTTCGAAAGTTCGGGCAATCCCGGCGGATATAGCGGGGCGCGCGGCCTGCCGCCGGAATTCATCGCCGAGCTGGAACGCGAATTCGGGTTCGACAAGCCCCCGCTGGAACGGTTCCTGACGATGATGTGGAACTACATCCGCTTCGATTTCGGAGAGAGTTATTTCCGCTCGATCAGCGTCGTGGATCTGGTGCTCGAGAAGATGCCGGTCTCGATCTCGCTGGGGCTCTGGTCGACGCTCATTGCGTATCTTGTGTCGATACCGCTGGGGATCCGCAAGGCGGTCAACGACGGCACAACATTCGACACCTGGACGAGCGCGCTCATCATCGTGGCCTATGCGATTCCGGGATTCCTTTTCGCGATCCTGCTGCTCGTCCTCTTCGCGGGCGGATCCTATTTCCAGTGGTTCCCGCTCCGGGGGCTCACCAGCGACAACTGGGATCAGCTGAGCCTTCTGGGCAAGATCGGCGATTATTTCTGGCATATCGCACTGCCTGTCACCGCCTCGACCATTTCGGCCTTCGCGACGCTTACGATCCTGACGAAGAACAGCTTCCTCGACGAGATCAAGAAGCAATACGTCACGACCGCCAAGGCCAAAGGCCTGAAGGAAAGCCAGGTGCTCTACGGCCATGTCTTCCGCAACGCGATGCTCATCATCGTAGCGGGTTTTCCGGCGGTCTTCATCGGCGTCTTCTTTGGCGGGTCGATCATCATCGAGACGATCTTCTCTCTCGATGGCCTCGGCCGGCTCGGCTTCGAGGCGGCGGTCGCGCGCGACTATCCCGTGATATTCGGCACGCTCTTCTTCTTCGGCCTGATCGGGCTTGTCGTCGGGATCCTGTCGGACCTCATGTATGTCTTCGTCGATCCGCGGATCGATTTCGAAACCCGGGAGGGCTGAGATGAGCCATCTCGATCACGGCGCGCCCGTCCGCTCGCCGACCGAACCCGGCATCGAGGGGCCGCCGCCCCACCCCGGGGCAGGAGGGCTCGACGCGCCACCGCCCGTCACGCCGAAGCGACGTCGCCCGACGCTCAGCCCGCTGAACCAGCGGCGCTGGCGCAACTTCCGTCGCAACGGACGCGCCTTCTGGTCGCTGATCATCTTCGGCGTCCTGTTCGGGCTCAGCCTCTTCGCCGAGTTCATCGCCAACGACAAGCCGATCCTCGTAAGCTATCGCGGAGAGCTCTTTACACCGGTCTTCAACTTCTACCCCGAGACGGCCTTCGGCGGCGATTTCCGGACGGAGGCGGTCTATTCCGATGTGGAAGTCCAGTGCCTGATCATGACCGCCGGGCTCGTCGAGTGCTTCGACGACCCGCGTGCGCTAATCAACTCGGGCGAAACTGCCGAAGGGTTCGATCGCGGCTGGATGGTATGGCCACCTATCCCCTACAGCTACGACACGATCAACGATATCGGCGGAGCCGCGCCGTCCGCCCCCGATGCCGACCACCTGCTCGGCACCGACGATACGGCGCGGGACGTGGCGGCGCGGGTGATCTACGGCTTCAGGCTCTCGATCCTCTTCACGATCGTCGTGACGGTCATCACCTCGATCATCGGAATTGTCGCAGGCGCCGTGCAGGGCTTCTTCGGCGGCTGGCTCGACCTCATCTTCCAGCGCGTCATCGAGATCTGGGTCTCGACGCCGTCGCTCTACGTGATCATCATCCTCTTCGCGATCCTGGGGCGAAGTTTCTGGTTGCTGGTCTTCGTTACCGTTCTCTTCGGATGGCCGGCACTTGTCGGGATCGTCCGGGCGGAGTTCCTGAGGGCCCGCAACTTCGAATATGTCCGCGCGGCCCGAGCGCTCGGCGTTTCGAACTGGACGATTATGTTCCGCCACATGCTGCCCAACGCTATGGTCGCCACCGTTACGATGCTGCCGTTCCTCATCACCGGCACGATCGCGACGCTTGCCTCGCTCGATTACCTGGGCTTCGGATTGCCGTCATCCGCGCCGTCACTGGGCGAGCTGACGTTGCAGGCCAAGCAGAACCTCCAGGCCCCCTGGCTCGGCTTTACGGCCTTCCTGACCTTCGCGATCATGCTCTCCCTCCTCGTCTTCATCTTCGAGGGGATCCGCGACGCCTTCGACCCGAGAAAGACCTTCCAGTGAGCGCTGTCTTGACCGTCCGCGACCTCAACATCCGTTTCCGCCAGGACGGCGTCGAAACCCATGCCGTGCGCGGTGTGAGTTTCGAGGTCGGCGAGGGCGAAACTGTCGCGCTGGTTGGTGAATCCGGGTCGGGAAAATCCGTCACCGCTCTCTCCACGGTCGATCTGTTGACCGGTGCCGCGCGGGTCGAAGGGTCCGTCCGTTACCACGACGCCGAAATGATCGGCGCACCCGAGAAGCTGTTGAGGAAGGTGCGCGGCAACGATATCAGCTTCATCTTTCAGGAGCCGATGACCTCGCTCAATCCGCTCCACACGATCGAGAAACAGCTCCGGGAATCGCTCGAACTGCATCAGGGCCTGAAGGGCGACACGGCCCGGCGACGCATTCTCGAACTTCTAGACGAGGTCGGCATCGCGGATGCCGAAAGCCGGCTCGGGGCCTATCCGCATCAGCTTTCGGGCGGCCAGAGACAGCGCGTGATGATCGCCATGGCGCTGGCCAACGGTCCGGATCTCCTCATCGCGGACGAGCCCACCACCGCGCTGGACGTGACGATCCAGGCGCAGATCCTGGAACTCCTGGCGCAGTTGAAAGCGCGCGAGGGGCTTTCGATGCTCTTCATCACCCACGATCTTACGATCGTGCGCAAGATTGCCGACCGTGTTTGCGTGATGAAGGACGGCGAAATCGTCGAGCACGGGCCGACCGCCGAGATCTTCGGCGATCCGCGCCATCCCTATACGCGCATGCTGCTCGAAGCCGAAAGCGGCGGACGCCCTCTGCCCGTCCCGGATGACAGCCCTGTCATCGCCGAGACCGACAAGCTCCGGATCTGGTTCCCGATCCAGAAGGGGCTGATGAAGCGCACGGTCGGGCACGTGAAGGCCGTCAATGCCGCGACGCTCTCGGTACGGCGTGGCGAGACGGTCGGCATCGTCGGCGAATCGGGGTCCGGCAAGACGACGCTCGCACTCGCCATCATGCGGCTCATATCCTCCGAAGGGCCGATTGTGTTCATGGGCCGCGACATACAGGGGCTTCGTGGCGGCAAGATGCGCCCGTTGCGGGGGGACATGCAGATCGTGTTCCAGGACCCCTACGGATCGCTCTCCCCCCGGATGACCGTCGAGGAGATCATCGCCGAGGGGCTCCATATCCACGGCACGGATGGGCGGCGCGACCGGTATCAGAAAGTCGCGGCGATCATGTCCGAGGTCGGGCTCGACCCTGCTACGATGCACCGCTATCCGCACGAATTCTCCGGTGGCCAGCGCCAGCGCATCGCGATCGCACGCGCGATGATCCTGCAGCCGAAGCTCGTTGTCCTCGACGAGCCGACAAGCGCGCTCGACATGACGGTACAGGTCCAGATCGTGAAGTTGCTGCGCGATCTGCAGGCGCGTCATGGCCTCGCGTATCTCTTCATCAGCCATGATCTGAAGGTCGTCCGCGCCCTCGCGCACAAGGTCATCGTGATGAAGAAGGGCGACGTGGTCGAGGCGGGGTCCGCCGACACGATCTTCGACGCTCCCGAAACTGAGTATACCCGCGCGCTGATGGAGGCGGCCTTCGGCGGCGTGCGAGAACGCATCCGCTGAACGCAACAATTCCGGTGCGCGCGGCGTTTGCCCGCAGAAGCATCGGAAAGCCATAATGACCCGCTCCATCTGCGTCATCGCCAACAGGAAATCGGGTCGCAATTCCCGTGACAACAAGGTCATCGAAGATGCCATCGACGTCTTCGGAGAGGGCACCACCCGGCGCGACTGGTCGCCCGAAAACGATCTGTCTTCTCTGATCGACAAGGCGATCCAGGACGGCGCGGATCTGATCGTGGCGGCCGGCGGCGACGGGACGATCATGGCGGTCGCCGATGCGATGCGCGGACGCGATGTGCCCATGGCCGTCTTGCCTCTCGGCACGTTCAACTTCTTCGCACGAGGTCTCGGCCTCAGCGAGGAACCGGTCGAGGCGGCCCGACAGATCCTCGAGGGGCATGCCCACGACATCCGCGTGGGTGAGGTCAACGGCCAGACCTTCCTCAACAATTCGAGCCTCGGCATCTATCCTTCCATCCTGAAGGAGCGCGAGGCGGTCTACAGTCGCTGGGGTCGGCGCAGGCTTGCAGCGCATTGGTCGGTGGTGAAGACCATGATGCGATTCCGCAAACCCATGCGGCTCCGGCTAGAGGTCGATGGCGGCGAGCCCGTCGAACACCGTACCGCGATGATCTTCGTCGCGCGATCTGCCTATCAGCTCGATTATTTCGGGCTCGAAGGGTCAGAGCTGATCTCCGAGGACAAGTTCGCCGTTCTCGTCTCCAAGGCGAACAGCCGAAGACGGCTCTTCCAGCTGGCCTGGCGTCTGGCGAGCGGGACGGTGCGCGAGGGCCGGGACTACGAGCTTCTGAGCGCGCGCGACCTCGTCGCCACACCACGACGACGCAGTACCATCCTCGCCTTCGACGGCGAGAAGCAACGTGCGCCCGGCCCGTTCCGCTTTCGAATGGCGGATGCGCCGCTCAAGATCATCCTTCCAGCCGAAAGAACCGAATGACCCGTATCGTCCACCTCTCGGATCTTCATTTCGGTCGCGACCAGCCCGAGCTCGAAACACCGCTGATCGAAGCAGTGAATGGCCTGACCCCCGATCTCGTGGCGATCTCCGGCGACTTCACCCAGCGGGCGCGGGTCGGCCAGTACGACCGCGCGCGTGCCTTCCTGAACCGTATCGAGGCGCCGACGCTGTCGGTGCCGGGCAACCATGACACGCCGCTCGACAATCTCTTGGTACGTTTCTTCCAACCATGGAAGCGCTATCGTCAGGCGATCGATGCAAACCTTGAGCCGAGTACGGATCTGGACGCTGCGCGCGTCATGGGCGTCAACACCGTCAACCGATTCTCGTGGCAGCGTGGGAAGATGTCACGTCGCACCGTGGCACGTGTCTGCGCAGCATTCGCGGACGCCGCTGACAGCCTGCGGGTCGTCGTGCTTCACCATCCGCTCGAACACGGCCCCGAAGTGGAAAAGCGGCTCATGCGCGGTGCCAGATCCGCGCTGGGGCGGTTGCAGGAATGCGGGGCCGATATCGTCCTGTCGGGCCACCTGCATCACACGGTGACCGCTCCCTTCGAACGCGCCGAAGGCCTCCTGTTCGTACAGGCGGGCACCGGACTGTCGAACCGGCTTCGGGGCGAGGCCAACACCTTCAACGTGATCGAGGGTGACCGGAAGGGGCTGACGATCCGCACATTCGCTGCGCAGGACGAGCCTGCCTTCAAGCCCGAGATGGAAGCAGCCTTCAGCCGCCGGAACGGGATCTGGTCGGCGGCCTGACCGGCCGCCGACGATTCAGCCTGTCGGCCCGAGCGTATTGCACTCGACGTCGCGCGCGGCGAGCCTGCGACAGGCAAGCGCGGCACCGTCCTGCGTCATGCCGACGAAGTTCGCTTCGTATCCACCGGAGCCCTGAACGACCTTCCTGAGCGCGGTGTCGAGCGTACCGATCTCGACGAGCGCGGTTTTGAGGAGGACGCTTTCGGCTTGGTGGCGAGAGCCGTACTTGCCCACGTTGATCCCCCAGTGACGTCCGCCCGAGGTCGAAACCCGCGTCACCACCTCGAGGGCATCGTCGGGACGTGCGACCGGGACGGGGACGGACGCTTGCTGGACAGCCTGGTTGACCGCCTGGGCGAGCTGCGTTTCGGACGCCCCGATCGCTCCCGCGACCTGCAGCGCCGGACGCGCATGGGGCCTGAGGGAGCTTGCCATGATCGCGGACGCTCCGGTCCCGGTCGTGAAATCGGGCGCTGCCGGACGGCTGATCGCCACTTGCGAGGGTGCACGCGAAAAGCCCATGTCGAGCAATTCCGCGACCTTCGCGTTGCGCTGCGCGGTCGAGGTGCCGCCGAACATCGTCGCGATGATCCGCTCGTTGCCGCGTTCGGCCGACGCCACGAGGTTGAACCCCGCCGCGCGAGTGTAGCCAGTCTTGATCCCGTCGGCACCGTTATAGGCCGCAAGGAAGCGGCGGTTGGTGTTGGCGACCGTGGTCACACCCGCATTCGTGCTGCGCCGCGAGAAGAGATTGTAGTATTCCGGGAAATCGTAGAAAAGCTGGCGTCCCAGCGTCGTCATGTCCCGCGCAGTGCTGAGATGCCCCGCCTCGGTCAGGCCATGCGCGTTCTTGAAGGTCGTGCGCGTCATGCCCATCGCCTTGGCCGTCTGCGTCATGCGCCGTGCGAAGGCAGCCTCCGACCCCTCGATCGCCTCGCCGAGCGCTGTCGCCGCATCGTTGGCCGATTTCACAGCCGCCGCACGGATGAGATAGCGCAATGCAATGGTCTGCCCTGAACGCAGCCCAAGCTTGGAAGGCGGCTCGCTCGCCGCATGTTTCGAGATCTTGACCGGTGTGTCGAGCCCGATCTCTCCCCGCCTCACCGCGTCGAATACGACATAGAGCGTCATCATCTTGGTGAGTGATGCCGGATGGAGCGGCGTATCGGCATTTCGGGAATGGAGTACCTCGCCCGAGCGGGCGTCGATCACCATGGCGGCATAGGGTGCGGCATTCGCCTGCCCGCCAATCGTTACCGCGATCATCATCGCGAACGCCCAGAAGGCGCTTTGCAGCCGTTTTTGTGTCACGGGTGTTACTGCCTCTGTCTGCCTCGGCGGTCGAATCTTGTTGTCCGATCCGCTACTGCGTCACGCTAGCACAACCCCGGCGGCACGAAAATAACATTGTTTCAAGATCCCATCGCGTGATCCCTCCGCAACATCCGCATGGATGTTGTGCCCAGGACACGAGACAACCTCAAGATGAGCGACCCTTCGAGAGCCTGACTGTGAGGGCCGGGAGCTCACCAAGATGGGTAATCTCGTGGAAACGTGCATCGCCCTCGGGTGCCTCCGCCGCCTCTAGAATCCAGGTATCGTTACAGGGGACGAAGACGCCATGACCGCCCGCTTCGATCATCGGCAACACGTCGGACTTCATCGAATTGCCCACCATCAGGCCCGCCCCCGCACCGCCGTGATCCGCGAAGACGCCTGCGTAGACGCGTGCGGTCTTGTCCGACACGATCTCGATCCGGTCGAACCAATCGCCGAGCCCCGACGCGGCGAGCTTTCGCTCCTGATCGAGCAGGTCGCCCTTCGTGACGAGGATCAGCGCGTATTGCCCGTGCAAAGCCTCGATCGTTTGGGCGGCATGCGGCAGCAGATCGACCGGATGTTCGAGCATTTCGTGACCCGCCTCGATGATGCGGCGAAGGACATGTGCCGGGACACGATCCGCGGTCACGTCCATCGCGGTCTCGATCATCGACAGGACGAATCCCTTCACCCCAAAGCCGTAGCGCGCCAGATTGCGCCGTTCCGCCTCGATCAGCCGAGCGCCCAGATCCTCGGGCGCGGCATGATCGCGCAGCATATCGGCGAAAAGCCCCTCGGTCAGCCGAAAGAACTTTTCGCAATGCCAGAGCGTGTCATCCGCATCGAACCCGATCGCCTGAAGACCCGTCACGTAACTCCCCGCCCAATGCCTTTTCCGAAACCGGACCTATGGCCGGATTGCATGGGACGCAAACGCGAACGACGACGGGATACGATATTGTACCCTTTTCAGACGGGTGCCATTCCCTATATGAACAACGGTGAAATTCATCCCACCGATACCCGAAAGGCCCGACGTGATCGAGAGCTCTCCGATCCTGTCCAGCAAGCCCACGCCCGGCGACGGTGATACCGACGTCGTGCTGGAGACGAAGCCCAAGACCAAGCGGCCGCCGCTCTACAAGGTGATGCTGCTCAACGACGATTACACCCCGATGGAATTCGTGGTCCACGTGCTCGAACGGTTCTTCGGCCTCAACCACGCGCAGGCCTTCGAGATCATGCTGACGGTCCACAAGAAGGGGCTCGCCGTCGTCGGCGTCTTCTCCTTCGAGGTGGCCGAAACCAAGGTGACGCAGGTCATGGATTTCGCGCGGCGTCATCAGCATCCGCTGCAATGCACGATGGAAAAGGAATAGGCGCGCGCGCCTCGCCATGCTGTCCACACGTCTCAGGCTCGCCCTCGATGAGGGAATGATCGACACTCCGGTCCAGATCCTGGGCGCGGATGGCAATGTCGACATCTCCCCCCTGCCCGGCCCGGTCACGCTCATCTCGACGGTCCAACCCGATCACGACAGGCTTTCGCGACGCGGGCTCGATGTCGCGACGGATCTGCGCGCAGGCATGGCGACGACGATTGTCTCGCTGCCGCGCGAACGCGCTCTCGCGCGTGATCGGATCGCGCGGGCGGCCGCGACAGGGGGACGGATCATCGTCGACGGGCAGAAGACCGACGGAATCGATGCGATGCTCAAGGCCTGCCGTGCCGTGGGTACGGTTGGCCCGGTCATCTCCAAGGCTCACGGCAAGATCTTCGCGCTTGAAGGCGGTGAATTCCGCGACTGGTTGGCCGAACCCGCACGGAACGACGACGGGTACTGGACGGCACCAAGCAGCTTTTCCGCGGACGGGATCGACCCCGGATCGGCCGCTCTTGCTGGCGTGATCGATTCGCTCGCCGGTGCGGTCGTCGATCTCGGTGCCGGATGGGGTTATCTCGCGGGTCACGCGCTTCGCAGCGATGCGATCACCGAAATCCATCTGGTCGAGGCCGATCTCGCCACGCTCGATTGCGCGCGGCGCAATGTCGAGGATCCGCGCGCGGTCTTTCACTGGGCCGATGCGACCGCCTTCACGCCGCCCCGATCCGCACGACACGTGATCTGCAACCCGCCCTTCCACAAGGGGCGCGCCGGCACTCCCGATTTGGGTCGTGCCTTCCTTGCCAATGCCGCCCGCATCCTCGAGCCGCGCGGTACGCTCTGGTTGGTCGCCAATCGTCATCTGCCCTACGAATCGACGTTGAACGAGCATTTCGCCGAAGTTTCCGAACTGCCCGGCACCAACGCCTTCAAGCTCTACCGCGCCGCGCGACCGCGCCGCGCAAGATAAAGGCCAGACCCATGTCCTTCTCGATTTCCGGCAAGACCGCCATCGTCACGGGGGCGGCCAACGGAACCGGCCTCGCCGTCGCGCGGCACTTCATCGAACGCGGGGCGAACGTCATGCTCTGCGACATGGACGAGGACCGCCTCGTCGACGAGATCGGCGAGCTGCCGGAGGACGAAGGCGGCACGGCGCGCTATTTCGCGGGCGACCTGCGCGAGAAGCTCACGATCGCCAACCTCCTGTCGGCAACGCTCGACGCCTTCGACCGGATCGACATTCTCGTGAACGCTTCGCGGCAGATGGCGACATCAGATCCTCTCGATCCCGATGACGATACGGTGGCCGAGCTGCTCGAGCAGAACCTGATGACATCGCTGCGACTGACGCAGCAGGTCACGCGGCGCATGATCCGCCAGGCCAAGGAGGAAGGTCGCGATCAGGGACCGATCGGGTCGATCATCAACATGAGCTCGATCGCCGCGCAGCGGACGCAATCGAACCTGCTGGCCTATTCGGTCAGTTCGGCTGCCGCCGATCAGGCCACGCGCTCGCTTGCCGTGGCGCTGGCCCCGCATCGCATCCGCGTCAATGCCATTGCCTGCGGCAGCGTGATGAGCGGAACGCTGAAAGGCGCGATCAAGGCCGATGCCGATCTGAGGGCCGAGATCATCGAGGCAACCCCCCTTGCCCGCATCGCCGGCGCGTCGGAAATCGCCGAGGCCGTACAGTTCCTTGCCGCCGACGGGTCGGGCTTCATGACGGGACAGATCCTGACGATCGACGGTGGCCGCACGCTCGTCGACGTGGTCGAGACCCCCGCCCATTGATCGCTCTCGCTTGACGGGGCTGGCGGCCTGCGCGAGATAACTTCCGTGCGCGGCGTTCCCCATCCGCGCGAGGAGGAGGGACAATGGCCCAGCGCCCGCTCATCGCCGTCGGCGGCGAGAACCTGATCGATCACGTGACCCGCGACGGAGAGGTCGCGGCCCACCCTGGCGGATCGCCATTCAACGTGGCGATGGCCCTTGGCAGGCTCGGTGCGAACGTGGCCTATATCACGCCGATCTCGACCGACGATTGGGGCGCGCGGCTCGCCGACACGCTTGAGGCATCGGGTGTGGACTTGCGGGGCGGACGCAGGGATGAGCCCACGACCTTGTCGCGCGTGACGGTCACGAAGGGCATCCCGAGCTACGATTTCCAGCGCGATGCGACGGCCGAACGTCAGGTCACGACCGAGAGCCTTTCCTCCGCCCTGCCGGACGAGGCACGCGCGGTGCATACCGGATCGCTGACACTGACCGACGGCCCCGATGCCGATGCCTGGGAGGCCTTCTGCACGACCTGCGCCGATCGCGGCCTCGTCGTGTCGCTCGATCCGAACGTGCGCCTGTCGGTTATCAAGGACCGGGACGCCTATCGCGCGCGCATCCTGCGCATGGCCGCGCATGCCCATCTCGTGAAGCTCAGCGACGAGGATCTCTCCGGCCTCTTTCCCGACCTCGATGCGGACGCCGCGATCGCGACGATCTCCGAGGCCGCGCCCCGGACCCTCCTTGTCATGACACGTGGCCCCAAGGGGGTCAGCATCTGGCAGGACGGCGCACGGCGCGACCTTCCCGCGCCGAAAGTCACGTCGCTTGTCGATACGGTCGGCGCGGGCGACACATTCATGGCCGCGACACTCGCAGGTCTCGCGCGCGAGGGCGCGCTTTCTCCCGATGCGATCGCGAGCCTCGAGGCCGCCGGTCTCGATGCAATCCTCACCGAAGCTATGCTCGCGGCCGCCATCAATTGCGCGCGAGAGGGATGCGATCCACCCACGAGAAACGAGCTCGATGCGGCGATGCAGGGGGCGAACTGATATGGGCCTCGATCTTTATCTCGATACCGCCGATCGCACCGAATGGGACGCCCTGCTGCCCACCGGTCTCTTCACCGGTATCACCACCAACCCGCTCCTCGCGCAACGCGCGGGGCTGCGCTATCCCGAAATCGACTGGGGTACCCTTGCCGATCATGCGGCAGGTCTCGGCGCAAGGGAGTTTCACGCCCAGGTCGCCGGCCCGGTGGAGGGCTATGTCGACTTCGCCAGGACACTCTATCGCGTCGGAAAGGATGCGGGCATCCGCACCGTGGTCAAGATTCCCCTGACCGAAGACGGCATCCGCGCAACGCCTGCGATCCGCGATCTCGACGGACCGATCCTGATGACCGCCTGCTACGACCCCAAGCAGATGTTCGTCGCGACAGCCCTCGGGGCCGAGTACATCGCACCCTATTTCGGCCGGATGCTCGAGGCGGGAATGCCCGCCTACGACGCGATGTCCGAGATGCGCGCCATCGGCCTCTCCGCAGGCGGCAAGACGCGCGTTCTCATCGCGTCGCTGCGGAATGCACGCCAGATGGTCGAACTCGCGGCCCGCGGGCAGGATTGTTTCACCATCGCGCCCGCAGTGGCGCGCGAGCTTCTCTCGGACGACCGCACACTCGCCGCGGCCGCCCAGTTCGAAGAGGCGGCGGCCAGCTGACCCCTGCTCAGCTCTCCGCCGGATAGGCCGCGCGGCATTGCCGGATTCCGGCCTCCGTCGACGACAGCAGCCGCGATTGCCGGGCCTTGAGTTGCGACAGCCGCGACCGCTCTTCTGAATAATCGATACCGATCGGCGTCGAATTCGTGACCGTCACCGGCTTCTGGCAGGGATAGCCGAACGTCTCGCCCTCGCGGGTGCGCCTGAAGCAGGTCGTCAGCCGAAAATCCGTCTCGCGCGTGCGGACGAGACGATATCCACGGGCGAGGTCGGTCTCGATTGCGGAGATGTCGCGCGTGACCGCGCGCAACTCGGATTGCGCGTCGCGGATACAAGCCTCGCGCGGGGTCGCGCATGCTCCGAGCGCGAGCGGAACGAGAAGCCACATCATGGGCTTGGAAAACATCAGGAAGGTCCTTCTACCGCAGGGCATGCCTGTCTGTGGATTTCCGCACCTCCCGATGATAGGCCCATTTCCATGCCAGCGACAGAAGGGATTGCGATGGACGACGCCGTGTTCCGATCCGAGAAAGCCGAGGCCGCCAGGTGGTTCAGGGCCCTCCGCGACGAGATCGTCGCGGCGTTCGAGGCGCTGGAGCGTGACCACGATTCGGGCCCCTTCGCGGAAGCTCCGGCTGGCCGCTTCGAGGTGAGCGAAACGCGACGCAAGTCGGACGACGGCTCGGATGCCGGTGGCGGCCTCATGAGCGTGATGCGCGGCGGCCGCGTCTTCGAGAAGGTCGGCGTCAACGTGAGCGAGGTCTACGGAACCCTCGCCCCCCGCGCGCAGGCCGCGATGGCGGCGCGCAAGGGCATTCCCGGCATGGAGGGCGATCCGCGTTTCTGGGCCAGCGGCATCAGTCTGGTGGCGCACATGCAGAACCCGCACGTCCCCGCGGTACACATGAACACCCGGATGTTCTGGACCCCGCATGCCTGGTGGTTCGGCGGCGGATCGGACCTCAATCCCTGTCTCGACTACGCCGAGGATACCGCACATTTCCACGACACGTTGCGCGCCCATCTCGATCCGTACGGGACCGACCTCTATCCCCGGCTCAAGGACTGGGCGGACGAGTATTTCTTCATCCCGCATCGCGGACGCGCGCGCGGTGTGGGCGGCGTGTTCCTCGACGATCACTGCACGGGCGACTGGAAGTCCGATTTCGCCATGATCCAGGACATGGGCCGCGCCTTCCTCCCGGCCTTCGTGCCACTGGTCGAAAAGCGTCGCGGAATGGAGTTCGGGGTACCGGAGAAGGACGCGCAGCTTGTCCATCGCGGCCTCTATGCCGAATACAACCTCGTCTATGACCGTGGCACGAAATTCGGGCTCGAGACCGGGCACGATGCCAATGCGGTTCTGATGAGCCTTCCGCCGCTGGCCAAGTGGGTCTGATGGCGGGCGACGGGTACATCGGCGATCTGGTCTTCGTCTACGGGACGCTGCGCCGGGGCTTCATCAACAACGAGGCGACACTCGCCTTCCGTGGCGGGGCGGAATTCATCGCCGAGGGCTGGGTGCCGGGGCTTCTCTATTCGACCGGGTGGTATCCCGCGCTGATCGAGGAAGGCCCCGGATCGGTCAAGGGCGAGGTCTGGCGTCTGACCACGACCGGCGTGATGGCGATCCTCGACGATTACGAGGGCCTCATGGACGAACCCGCCGAGTACGAGCGCGTCCGCCGTGAGGTGCAGACCGACCAGGGCCCGATGGAGGCCTGGCTCTATCTCTACATCGATCGGGTCGACCCGGTACAGCTCATCCCGAGCGGCGACTGGGCCGATGCCTTCGTCTCGCCCGGCGACGTGAGATAACGGGCGGACCTAGCGCCGCTCGCGCAATGTCTCGAGCATCAGCGCCACGTTGTCGGGATCGGCATCGGGCGTGATACCGTGGCCGAGATTGAAGATATGCGGCCCGTTGGCGAACGCCTCGCGGATATGGCGCACCTCGTCGATCAGCGCCTGCCCGCCCGTCACCATGTGTCCCGGCGCAAGATTGCCCTGCACGCAGACGCCACGCTGCACGTGCTCTGCCGCCCATTCCGGTGCGACCGAATTGTCGAGCGCCACGCAATCCGCTGAAGTTTCACGCGCGAAATTCTTGTAGCCGTCACCTGCCTGCCGGGGAAAGGCGATGACCGGAATTCCGGGATGACGCGCCTTCAGTGCCGCGATGATCCGCTTGGTCGGGGCCACGGCATAGCGCGTGAAATCGTCGCCTTTCAGCGATCCCGCCCAGCTGTCGAAGATCTTCACGACCTCGGCCCCCGCCTCGATCTGCGCGGACAGATACTCGATCGTCGCCTCGGTGATGCGGTCGATCAGCGCGCCGAAGGCGTCCGGATCGCCATCCTTGAGTGCGTGGGCCGGCCCCTGATCCGGCGTTCCACGGCCCGCGACCATGTAGGTCGCGACGGTCCAGGGCGCGCCCGCAAAGCCGATGAGCGCGACATCCTCCGGCAATTCGCGCGACAGGATCCGCACCGTCTCGTAGATCGGGTTCAACGTCTCGTGCACCGTATCGGCTGGCTTCAGCGCGTCGATCCCGGCACGGTCGGTCAGCGTCGAGAGGCGTGGCCCCTCCCCCGTCACGAACCACAGATCGGCACCCAGCGCCTGCGGTACCAGCAGGATATCGGCAAAGAGGATCGCGGCATCGAAGCCGAAACGCCGGATCGGCTGCAACGTCACCTCGGCGGCGAGTTCGGGCGTATAGCAGAGCGACAGGAAATCACCCGCCTGCGCGCGCGTGGCCTTGTATTCCGGCAGGTAGCGTCCGGCCTGGCGCATCATCCAGGCGGGCGGCACGTCGAGCGTTTCACCCTTCAGCGCACGCATGAGCAGTTTCTCGGCCATGATATTTCCTCGCTTTCCGCGTCACGGAGGGTCGTCCGGGTCGGGCCGGTCAATGTCAAGACGGTTTCGGTTGTGCTGTCCTCGCGCCCCGGCTAAGCGTTCGTTCCATGAGACGTCCCACGCCCGACACCCCGATGAAGATCGGCACCCGCGGATCGCCGCTGGCGCTTATCCAGGCGAATGAGGCGCGCATGCGGCTCGCCGATGCATTCCGCCTGCCTTCCGAGGCGTTCGAAGTGGTGGTCATCAAGACCTCCGGCGACCGGGTGATCGACCGCCCGCTGAAGGAGATCGGCGGCAAGGGTCTCTTCACGCGCGAGATCGAGGAGGCTCTGAGCGCGGGCGAGATCGATCTTGCGGTTCATTCGATGAAGGACATGCCGACGTTGCAGCCCGAGGGGCTTCTTCTCGACACCTACCTGCCGCGCGCGGATGAGCGTGATGCGTTCATCGCGCTCGACGGCGGCACGCTCGATGATCTGGCGCAGGGTGCCACGGTCGGCACCTCCTCGCTCAGACGGCGCGCGCAATTGCTGAACCGCCGTCCCGACCTCCAGGTCGTAGAGTTCCGGGGCAACGTGCAGACGCGGCTGAGAAAACTCGAGGACGGCGTCGCCGATGCCACGTTCCTCGCCATGGCGGGGCTCGACCGGCTCGGCAACGACGACATTCCGCGCAATCCCGTCCCGCCCGAGACGATGCTGCCTGCCGTGGCGCAGGGGGCCATCGGCGTCGAACGGCGAATGGATGACGACCGCGCGGCCGAAATGCTCGCGGCCATCCACGATGGTCAGACCGGCACGCGCCTCGCGGCCGAGCGCGCCTTTCTCGCGACGCTCGACGGGTCGTGCGAGACGCCCATCGCAGCGCTTGCCACGCTCGACGGCGACCGCCTGACGCTCCGCGGAGAAATTCTGAAGACGGACGGATCGGAGGCGCTGTCGGACCTGATCGAGGGCCTCGCGGCGGACGGCCCCGAGCTCGGCCGAACGCTGGCCCGTTCACTTCTGGACCGCGCTGGACCGGGCTTCTTCGACTGGAAGACCGGCTGAGCTAGGGGAGCTCCGCGGCAGATCGCGGCAATCGGATGCCCGGACTTGCGGGTCGGGCAAGCAGAGATCGAGCCCTGCCGCCGGAAATACCGCAGCGCAAGCATTGAATGTCTTTTGCGAACCCGAATGGACCCGTGAAAGTCTGCCGGACCCCATGAACAGCGATCTCGTAGCGGACATGAAGCTCTCGCGTCCCGTTATCCAGTGTCAGGTATCATGCTTCATACGCATTCTAACGTTGCGTCGGGGCAAAGGGATCAGCGCGCAATTCCGAAGCTCTATCCGCCGTTGAGGCAGGTCTCAGCAGCGCAGGCAGCTCTTTCCGTGCGCCTTCTTCCTCGGGTTGCCAGCCACTCCGAAAAGGCCCGTCCCCATGGCTAGCCCGAATGGCCGTACCGACCCACCCGGCACCACTCCGACGACCACCCACGGGATTTTCCGCTATATTACGCCGGTCGCTTGTCGGGCAGCTCGAAAAGCGACCTGAACGTCTCGAAAAGCTCCGGATCCCCCGTAACCTCGACGCCGACTTCAGCGGGCGGCATATCGCCGTAGAATACCGCGGCGAGCGCCGATCCGGACGGGGCCGATATGCCGAGTTCGCACTCCGCGGCCTCTCCCCGCTCGACCGGTAACGCCCCATCGGCAAGGTGCGCCGTGAACCGCACCGTGCCGATCGCAAAGACGATTCGTGCCGCAAGATCCCCTGCCGCAGCGGCGTCGAACATCGTCCTCAGCGACAGCATGAAGGACGCAGCGGAAAGCGGCAGCGTCGGATCGTGCAGAGGCGAGGCCGCGGCCCAGCGCCCGAGTTCCTGGATCAGCGGTTCGGCAGCATGGCCCCAGTCGGTCAGACCGTAGAGCTGTGCGGGCACGGCATCCGTTGCCGCGTGGCGCGCAAGAATACCATGCGATTCCAGGCTCGCCAGTCGTTCGGCAAGGGTCTTGGCGCTTATTCCAGGCAGGCTTGCGCGGATATCCGAAAAGCGTCGCGGTCCGAACATGAGTTCGCGAACGACCAGAAGCGACCAGCGTTCGCCCAGCAATTCCAAGGCGAATGCCGTACCGCAGGCATCGCCATACCAGCGCCCGTGGGGGCTGTCTGCTTCTCTAGTTTCTTTAGGTAACTTCATTGTTGCTTTTTGTAATCCATATCGCCTAGCCTGTCCAGACAGGCGTACGAACCCGAACGTCTCGGCGGTCCATAAGGAAAACCGGATATGCAAAAGTCTATTTTCGTGAATCTGCCTGTCGGGAACGTCGCTGCCGCAAGCGCCTTCTACAAGGCGTTGGGCTTCGACAGGAACGCGGGTTTCTCGAACGATCGCGCTTCGGCCATGGTCTGGTCCGATACGATCAGCGTGATGCTGCTCGATCATGATTTCTATGCCAGCTTCACCGACAAACGCATCATCGACCCGAAAACCGAAAGCGGCGTGCTGCTCTGCCTGTCGTTCGACAGCAGGGAAGCCGTAGACCAGATCCACCAAAGGGCCATCGCTGCGGGCGGAACCGAGACACGGGCAAGGCAGCAACAGGGCCCGATGTATGGCGGGGCATTCGAGGATCCGGATGGCCATGTCTGGGAAACGGTCTTTCTGGACATGACCGCGATGAAGGGATCGGGCGGTGACGCCTGAGCTCTTCCCACCAAACCTGCAATTCGTGACCGGAAAGGCCGGCCATGCCGGTTGATCCTTCCGCCTTCGCCGCGGCCCCCATCTTCGACCGGGCACCGGACTTCGCTCCGGGCCCAGTTCGCGACCTGCGGGTTCGCTTGGCGCTCGCCAATCACCCGACGAACCTCATCGACACGCCGCCCCCGATGCAAATAACGGAGATCCCGAATGACCTATATCGCCGGCTTCCTCACGCCCGTCCCTGACGACAACAAGCAAGCCTATATCGACAGCGCCCGAAAGGCCTGGCCGCTCTTTCGCGAATACGGTGCGTTGCAGACGATGGAATGCTGGGGCGACAGCATCGCCGACGGGACGCGCACGGATTTCAAACGGGCCGTGGACCTGAAGGGGGGCGAGACGGTCTGCTTCTCGTGGATCGTCTGGCCCGACAAGGAGACGCATGACCGCTGCGGTGCGTCGATGGAATCCGATCCGCGCTGGCATGACCTCGACATGCCGTTCGACGGCACGCGCATGATATGGGGCGGCTTCACGCCTATCTTCGATGCTGATGAGTGAGGGTGGCCCAACCCTAGCATGAATGCACCGATGGATTCGTCGGGCGTTTTGCCGAATGCGGGGGTACCCAGCGGCACGGTGTTCATTTGCGCTCGGGCAAATTGCGATGACTTGGCTCGGTCGTGCCTGAGCGCACCACTCATCTGGAGATCCGATATCGGTCCCCGCCGGTAGGCTGCGAAGTCGACCGATCGACCTCAGACCATACGGATGACGTCCCGATCGATCGACAGCATGTAGCCTCGCCTGGCGATCGTCTTGACCAGCAATTCGCTGACCATCTGATTGCCGAGCGCGTCGCGCAGCCGCTTGATCCGCGTGGCACCCGCGGCTTCGTCGCAATCTGCCGCGTTGCGCCCCGAGACCATCGCCTCGAGTTCCGCGCCCGACAGGACATCCCCGTCCATGCGCGCCTCGGCAAGCACGCTCAGCGTCTCGATCGCCGCTTCGGTCAGCGAAAACTCCATGTTGTTGAGATAGACGGTCCGCTCCGCCCGCGAGATCAGCAGGGAGGAAACCTGGATCCCCGCTCTTTCGAGCTCTCCCATGCGGCGATTGAGCGCGAGGATCGTCACGAGAAAGACGAGGGCAGCCAGCAGAAGCGCCGTCGCGAAGACGAGAAGTACGAAGATGATGACGCGGTAGCTCGCCAGTACGTCGGAAAAGGCCGTGCCGGATTGCGCGATGATCTCGAGCAACCGGACGGTCTCGCCCGAGGTCAGGCCCGCATTGTCGATGAATATCTGCTCGACCCGCTCGTCGAACAGGTTTCCGTCCGGCAGGCTGAGGAACAGGAAGATTGCCGTGAGGCCGAGGATCGAGACGATCGCCGCGATGCCGATCGTCGCAACGCGTCCTCCCCAGCGACTGTCAGTAGCGGAGAAAATAGTTCCCGGCATCCGATCTCCTTCGATCCGCGGCGGCTCGGTCGAAGACCTGCATCACCGTCAGAAGCTCCCATCCGTCAGACGCGATGCGTCGCGCCACCGAGGATGAGGGATCGGCGCATTCCGAATCGCTGAGACGGATAACCCCATAATGGAGCCGCAGGGGATCGTCACGCTTCGCCTTGTAATCGGCGTAGCATTCGGCGCTCGCGGCACCCGCAAGGACACCGAAGATCAGTGACGCGACGGCAAGGGAACGGAGACGGATCACGACGCGACAAGCCTTTCATGCGGATACGGCAAATCCTTGCCGATCGGGGCACGTTATTCAATGACAAAGCCCCTTCGCGGGACTGACATCGCATTGCACTGCGACGTTATTGCCTGCCTCGCGACCTTGGGGGAAAGGTCCAAGCAGGCCGAACCGGGACCCGTACGCACCCGGCCGGTCGAGCCTTCACGGTTCGGCGGAAATCCATTCCGCACATCTTGGCCCGTCGGGTCGTGAGGGGCAGGGCATCATTCTTGGTTCGATTTTAAACAGTACGACGATGCCCTGCCCCACCCTTCGCGCTTGCGCAGAACGCGCTTCTGCGACAAGCCGCGGACCATGCCCGATTTCCTACATGAAGACGCGGCCCGTCGCGGCGGTGCCCGGATCGTCGCCGGCCTCGACGAAGTCGGCCGGGGTCCATGGGCCGGTCCCGTCGTCGCGGCTTGCGTCGTGCTCGACCCCGGTCTCGTTCCCGACGGCCTCGACGACAGCAAGAAGCTGAGCGCCGCCCGGCGCGAAGGCCTCTTCGAGCGCCTGCGCAATTGCGCGTGGATCGGCATCGGCGAGGCGAGCGTCGCCGAGATCGACGATATGAACATCTTGCAGGCAAGCTTTCTCGCCATGCGCCGCGCTCTCGACGATCTTCCGATCGTGCCCGATCACCTGCTCGTCGATGGCCGCCAGATCCCGGCTGGCCTGCCCTGCCCTTCGGAGGCGGTCATCAAGGGCGACGCGCTCAGCCTCTCGATCGCGGCGGCATCGATCGTGGCGAAGGTGACGCGCGACCGCCTCATGGTGACGCTCGCGCAACAGCATCCGCATTACGGATGGGAAACGAATATGGGCTACGGCACGGCGCGGCACCAACTGGGACTGAAAAGCCACGGCGTGACCCCACATCACAGGCGGTCTTTCCGTCCAATCCACAATATCTTGTATCAATGAAATTCGTTAACGCCCCCGGCGAAAAACGCTTTGAATCTTCTCCTTTCGCTCGGCATCTTTGGATCAACAACGGCAAGCGTCGAAAACGACGCGGCATACGAGGCAGTGAAACCGGATGACGACCACCCAAAGCGCAGCTACGCTGCCGCTCAACAGAATCTTGTGCGGTGATTGCATCGAGGCGATGGACAGCCTTCCCGAAGCTTCCGTCGATCTGATTTTCGCCGACCCGCCCTACAACCTGCAGCTCAAGGGCGCGCTGCATCGCCCGGACAACAGTCAGGTCGACGCCGTCGACGATGCCTGGGACCATTTCTCGAGCTTCGCCGATTACGACCGCTTCACCCGCGACTGGCTTCGCGCCGCGCGGCGTGTGCTCAAGCCCAACGGGGCGATCTGGGTGATCGGAAGCTATCACAACATCTTTCGCGTGGGTGCCGCGCTTCAGGATCAGGGGTTCTGGATCCTCAACGACGTCGTCTGGCGCAAGACCAACCCGATGCCGAACTTCAAGGGCAAACGGCTCACCAACGCGCACGAGACGATGATCTGGGCGGGTCGCAGCGAAGAGGCCAAATACACCTTCAACTACGATGCGCTCAAGGCGCTCAACGAAGGCGTCCAGATGCGCAGCGACTGGGTCCTGCCGATCTGCTCGGGCCATGAGCGCGAGAAGACCCCCGACGGCGAAAAGGCGCATCCGACGCAGAAGCCGCAAAGCCTGCTGCACCGTGTGATCGTCGGCACGACCAATCCCGGCGATGTGGTGCTCGACCCGTTCTTCGGGTCCGGCACGACCGGTGCCGTCGCCAAGATGCTCGGGCGCGACTTCATCGGGATCGAACGCGACCAGGGCTATATCGACATCGCGAACCGCCGCCTGTCGCGCGTGCGCAAGTTCGACCGATCCGCGCTCGACGTCACGCAATCCAAGCGCGCCGAGCCGCGCATCCCCTTCGGGCAACTCGTCGAACGCGGCCTGCTGCGCCCCGGCGAAAAGCTGCAGAATTCCCGCGGTCAGGTCGCGAAGGTGCGCGCCGACGGCACGCTCGTCGCCGATCACGTGACCGGCTCGATCCATCAGGTGGGGGCCGCGCTCGACGGTGCGCCCTCGTGCAACGGCTGGACCTACTGGAGCTTCGTGCGCGACGGCCAGCGCGTTCCCATCGACATTCTCAGACAACAGATCCGCGCAGAGCTGCGCTGAACCGCGTTACCGCCAGCGCCAAGGGCGAGCGGATGCCTCTGCATTCGCCCCGACGGCGCTACCTTGCCCCGCCGGCCCAGCCGGCGGGGTCTTTATTTCATTGACGGATCGGCCCGGATTGCGCTTTTCTCACGCGCATGAAGGCCATCCTGCTCCTGCTTTTCGTCGCCCTCCCCGCCCGAGCGGGCGATCTGCCGCCGCCGATCGATCCGGCCGGGTATTCGCAGCATTCGATGGAAGAGTTTCAGCTCGGGCGGCTGCTGTTCTACGATCCGATCCTGTCGGGCAACCGCAACATTTCCTGCGCGTCCTGCCACCATCCCCGCTTCGCGACGGGCGACGGGCTGTCGCTCGGCCTCGGCGAGGGTGGAACGGGTCTCGGGCCAGACCGGCATCCCGATCCGATGAACATGCCGGAACAGCGGATCCCCCGGAACGCCCCGCCGCTCTTCAATCTCGGGCATCGGGACGTCACCGTGCTTTTCCACGACGGCCGGATCGAGGCCGATCCCGACCGGCCGTCGGGTCTCAGGACACCGCTCGAGGACGAGATGGTCCAGGGCTTCGCGAGCCTCCTGTCGGCGCAGACCATGTTTCCCGTCCTGAGCCCCGACGAGATGGCCGGTCATTATCAGGAGAACGACGTCGCCAAACTCGTGCGGCAGGGCCGTCTCACGGGTCCGGACGGGGCCTGGGACACGATCGCCGGACGTGTCGCGGACATTCCGGAATATGCGCGGCGTTTTACTGCCGCCTATCCCGAAATCGCCGCCGGTCGCGACATCGATTTCACCGACATCTCCGACGCGATCGCGGCCTTCATGGCGCATGAATGGCGCGCCGACGACAGCCTTTTCGACCGCTATCTGAGGGGCGAAACCACGCTGGGCGACGCAGCTTCGGACGGCCTGGCGCTCTTCACCGGCTCGGCCGGCTGCGCCACCTGCCATTCCGGCCCCCTGCTCAGCGACATGTCGTTCCATGCGATGGCCGCTCCGCAGCTCGGACCCGGGAAGGCCGAGCGGTTCGAGAACCACCAACGCGATATCGGCCGACTTCGCGTCACCGGCCGGGCAGAGGATGCTTATGCGTTCCGCACGCCGATGCTGCGCAACGTGACGGAAACGGGGCCATGGGGGCATGCGGGGGCCCATGACGATCTGCGCGGGTTCCTTCGCGACCATGCCGATCCCGGACCGGCAATCGAGCGATACCGCGACCAGTCGGTGCTGCCCCGGATCGAGGGCATCGTCCCCGATTTCTGGGCGATGGAGAATCCGGTCGAACGTGCGGCGATCGCCGCAGCCGCCAATCCCGGCACCCCGCTCGACGAACGGGAGCTCGACGCGCTCATGGCGTTCCTCGGCAGCCTAACCGATCGCGGCTCGATTGACGGTCGCCTCGGCATACCTGACGCCGTTCCCTCGGGCCTGCCCGTCGACCGCTGAGCGCGACCGGCATTTCCCATTGTACGGATGCTCGATCCGTCATGGCGTTCGATGTCGGGCGGACCGCTCGGGCCCGCCCGTGAACTTTCACTCCGCGGGAATGGCGCGATCCTCGACCCCGAGCGGATATTCGAGCTTGTTCAGCATCTCCTTCGGACAGACCTGAACGAAGTTCGCAAGCTCCACATCCCAATGCTGCAGGATATCTGCGGCACGGCGGCTGTTCGTCTCGCGATGGTGCCGCTCGATCAGATCGCGCAGCTGGCCCTCGTAATGGTCGGTCGAGACCGGACAGGTCACGAGCGTCTCCATGTTCATCATCTGACACGCAGTTCCGCTCGGATCGTGGACGAAAGCCATCCCGCCGGTCATGCCGGCCCCGAAATTGGCACCGATCTCGCCCAGGATCACCGCGACGCCGCCGGTCATGTATTCGCAGCCGTTCGACCCGCAGCCCTCGATCACCGTATGCGCACCGGAATTGCGCACGCCGAACCGCTCGCCCGCACGGCCCGCGGCAAAAAGATGCCCTTCGGTCGCGCCATAAAGCACGGTGTTGCCGATGATCGTGTTCTCGCTCGCAACGAGCGGGCTCACCATCGGCGGCCGCACGACGATCGTCCCGCCGGAAAGGCCCTTGCCGACATAGTCGTTTGCGTCGCCGGACACCTCGATCTTGAGCCCCGGTGCCGCGAACGCGCCGAGCGACTGCCCCGCGCTGCCGGTCAGCTTCACGTGCAGGTGGTCGGGCTGCAGCCCGTGGTCCCGCATCCCGAAGCGCTTGACGATATGGCTCGACGTCCGCGTGCCGACCGTCCGGTGCGTATTGCGCACCGCATAGCTCAGCTGCATCTTCTCGCCATCCTCTAGGAAACGTTGCGCATCGCGTACGATCTCCGCGTCGAGCGTGTCGAGCACCGGCGTCCGCGGACGGTCGCGGTCGTAGGTGATCTTCTCCGCGCCATCGACCGTCACGAGGAGCGGGTTCAGGTCGAGATCGTCGAGATGCGCGCTTCCCCGGCTGACCTGGCTCAGCAGGTCCGCACGCCCGATCACGTCCTTGAGCGACCGCGCCCCGATCGAGGCCAGGATCTCCCGCACTTCGGTCGCATAGAAGGTGATGAGGTTCACCACCTTGTCGGCATTGCCGGTGAACTTGTCGCGCAGCGCGTCGTCCTGCGTACAGACGCCCACGGGACAGGTGTTCGACTGGCATTGCCGCACCATGATGCAGCCCATCGCGATGAGCGCGGCGGTGCCGATACCGTATTCCTCAGCCCCCATCATCGCCGCCATGACGATGTCGCGCCCGGTCCTGAGCCCGCCATCGGTCCTGAGCGTCACACGAGAGCGCAGGTTGTTCATGGCAAGAACCTGATGCGCCTCGGTCAGGCCCATCTCCCACGGCAGGCCCGCATACTTGATCGAGGTCGCCGGCGACGCGCCAGTGCCCCCGTTATGTCCCGAGATCAGGATCACGTCCGCCTTGGCCTTGGCGACGCCCGCCGCGATCGTGCCGACGCCCGAGGACGCCACCAGCTTCACGGTGACCTTGGCGCGCGGGTTGATCTGCTTCAGGTCGTAGATCAGCTGCGCCAGATCCTCGATCGAATAGATGTCGTGATGCGGCGGCGGCGAGATCAGCGTCACGCCCGGGGTCGAATGCCGCAACTTCGCGATCAGCTTGGTAACCTTCATACCGGGCAGCTGCCCGCCCTCGCCGGGCTTGGCGCCCTGCGCGATCTTGATCTCCAGCTCTTCGCAATTGAGCAGGTATTCCGCCGTCACGCCGAAACGCCCCGAGGCCACCTGCTTGATCTTGGCCGAGCGATTGTCGCCGTTGGCGTCCGGCGCGAAGTCCTTGGGATCCTCGCCGCCCTCGCCGGAATCGGATTTCGCGCCGATCCGGTTCATGGCGATCGACAGCGTCCTGTGCGCCTCGGGGCTGAGCGCGCCCAGGGACATTCCCGGCGTCACGAAGCGCTTGCGGATCGAGGTGATCGACTCGACCTCCTCGATCGGAACCGGGGCCCCGAGCGCCTTGAAATCCATGAGATCGCGCAGATGGATCGGCGGCGCGGCGCGCATCTTCTCGCTGAACTGCTTCCAGAGCTGATAGCTTGCCCGGTCGCAGGCCATCTGCAGCATGTGCATGCTGGTCGCCTGCCAGGCATGCGTCTCGCCCGACCGGCGCAGCTTGTAGAAGCCGCCGATCGGCAGCACGTCCTGCCCGCCGCGGAAACCGCGCGCATGGACCTCCTCGACCTTCCGCTGGATGCCGTTCACGCCGATCCCGGAAATCCGCGACTGCATCCGCGGGAAGTATTCCGCGCACATGGCACGGCTGAGCCCCACCGCCTCGAAGTTGAGCCCGCCGCGATAGGACGACACGACGCTGATCCCCATCTTGGCCATGATCTTCAGAAGGCCCTGGTCGATCGCCACGCGATAGCGCGTCATCGCCTCGGTGAGCGTGCCCTCGAGCAGCCCCCGCTCGATCCGATCGGCGATGCTGTCCTCGGCGAGATAGGGGTTCACCGTCGTGGCGCCGCAGCCGATCAGCACCGCGAAGTAATGCGCGTCGATGCATTCGGCCGACCGAACGTTGAGCGAGCAGAAGGTCCTGAGCCCTTGGCGCGTCAGCCAGGAATGCACCGCCGAGGTCGCGAGGATCATCGGGATCGGCACACGGTCTTCCGAGGCGTGGCTGTCGGTCAGCACGATGTGACCCGCGCCCGAGCGGACCGCGTCCTCGGCCTCCGCGCGGATGCGGTGCAGCGCCTTCGACAGGGTGCCGGTGCCCGCGCCTTCGGGGAAGGTGCAGTCGATCTCGACCATCGGAGAGGTGAAGCTCTCGACCATGCGGTCGAACTGCGCGTTCGCGACGAACGGACTGTCGAGCACGACGATCTCGGTCTGCGCGCTCGATTCGTCGAGCACGTTCTTGAGGTTGCCGAACCGGGTCTTGAGGCTCATCACGCGAAATTCGCGCAGGCTGTCGATCGGCGGGTTCGTCACCTGGCTGAAATTCTGACGGAAGAAATGCGACAGCGGACGGTAGGTCTCGGACAGGACGGCAGACGGCGTGTCGTCACCCATCGAGGCGAGCGTCTCCTTGCCGTCCTCGGCCATGGGCGCGAGGATCTGCTCGAGTTCCTCCATCGTGTAGCCCGCGCTGATCTGCCGCCGGCGCAGATCCGCGCCGGTGAAGATCGGGGCCTCGCTGACCTTCGACAGTTCCGTGTCGAGCTCGGTGATCCGTTCGACCCACTCGCCGAAGGGCTGCGACGCGGCGAGCTTGTCCTTAATCTCCACGTCGTGGAAAAGCTGCCCCGCTTCCATGTCGATGGCGAGCATCTGGCCAGGACCGAGCGCGCCCTTCTCGACCACGTTGCTCTCGTCGACGGGCACCATTCCCGCCTCGGATCCCGCGATGACCATCCCGTCGCCTGTCACGACGTAGCGCATCGGCCGCAGGCCGTTGCGGTCCAGACCCGCACAGACCCAGCGCCCGTCGGTCATGGCAAGCGCGGCGGGGCCGTCCCACGGCTCCATCACCGAGTTGCAGTAGGAATACATGTCGCGCCACGCTTCGGGCAGTTCCTGCGCCTGCTTCGACCAGGATTCCGGCACCAGCATCGTCTTGGCCATCGGGGCCGAGCGGCCGGCACGCACAAGGGCCTCGAACACGGAATCGAGTGCCGCGCTGTCGGACGATCCCTGCGGGACGATCGGCTTGATGTCCTCGGCCATGTCGCCGAAGGCCCCCGAGGCCATGCGGATCTCGTGGCTCTTCATCCAGTTCAGGTTGCCCTTCAGCGTGTTGATCTCGCCGTTATGGGCCAGCATGCGGAAGGGCTGCGCCAGCCACCATTGCGGGAAGGTGTTGGTCGAATACCGCTGGTGATAGATCGCGAAGGCCGAGACGAAGCGCTCGTCCTTCAGGTCGGGATAGAATTCGGCGACCTGCTCGGCCAGCATCATGCCCTTGTAGATGATCGACCGGCACGACAGCGACGCGAGATAGAGATCGCGAACACCGGCCGCGGCGCTGGCCTTCTCGATCCGCCGGCGGATGACATATAGCTCGCGTTCGAACGTCTCCTCGTCCACGCCCTTCGCGTTCGAGATCAGGATCTGCTCGATCTCGGGACGGGTCGCGTTGGCCTTCTCGCCCAGGCAGGTCGTATCGACCGGCACGTGGCGCCAGCCATAGATGTAGTGGCCCATGCGCAGGACCTCGGTCTCGACGATCGTGCGGCAGGTCTCCTGCGCGCCGAAATCGGTCCGCGGAAGAAAGACCTGACCCACGGCGATCAGCGCATCCTTGTTGGCCGTGTGACCCGTCCGCTCGATCTGGTCGTAGAAGAACTTGACCGGGATCTGCACGTGGATGCCCGCGCCGTCGCCCGTCATTCCGTCCGCATCGACCGCACCGCGATGCCAGATCGCCTTCAGCGCGTCGATGCCGGCCTCGACCACGCCGCGGCTCTTCTCGCCATCGATATTGACGACAAGGCCGACACCGCAGGACGAATGCTCGTCGCTTTCGCGATAGAGCGAATGGGCATCCATATGGGCCCGCTTGGCCGTCTCGCGGGCGACCCAGGCTGCGTCGTATTTGGTCATCGGTCAGTCCCCTTCGCTCATCAAGGCGAGGATCGCGTCGATCCCGGCCGTTGTCCTGCAATGATGCGCCCCGGCGGGAAAAAGACCACCGTCCGGCGCGTTAGTCCAATCTCGATCGCCGGAAGGTCGGCAATCACCTCCGCCCCAGCGAAGCCCGTTTGCGGGTGGTTTTCCAGGCAAGGCCGCGTGGCGTATTGCTCTCCGCCCATTCACGTCCGGGCCGTTCGGTCATGTCACACTGCATTTACCGACCTCCCGCCCGGACCCTCCGATCCCGTCCTACTTGCCCCCTAGATACTCCGAAGGGGGCTGCCTCCAAGGCCGCGGGGGCATGGCCCCCAACATCCGTCACTCGGCCGCGACCGCCGCCCGGGGTCCAAGCTGCGCCATGATCGCTTGCGCCGCCTCGCGTCCATCGCGGATCGCCCATACCACAAGGCTCGCTCCCCGCTGGATGTCCCCGCAGGCATAGACGCCCGGCAGCGAAGTCTCGTGCGTCCGGAAATCGGCAAGGACCGTCCCCCAGCGCGTCACTTCGAGGCCGTCGACCCCCCAGAGCCGCGGCAGGTCTTCCGGCTCGAAACCGAGCGCCTTGATGACCAGTTCGGCCTCCTCGACGTAATCCGATCCCTCGATGAGTTCCGGCACCTGCCGGCCCGTCGCGTCGGGTTGACCGAGCCGCATCTTCTGCACCACGACACCGTCGACGGTTTCGCCGCGAAACCCCTTGGGCGCGGAGAGCCAGACGAACTCGACGCCCTCCTCCTCGGCATTGGCGACCTCGCGCTGCGATCCGGGCATGTTGTCGCGGTCGCGGCGATAGAGGCACTTGACCGATCTGGCACCCTGCCGGATCGCGGTGCGGAGGCAATCCATCGCCGTATCGCCGCCGCCGATGACCACGACGCGCTTGCCCTCGGCATTGAGATCGCCATTCTCGAATTCCTCGACATCGTCGCCGAAGGACTTGCGGTTCGACGCCGTCAGATAGTCGATCGCGCGAACGATCCCCTTCGCGCCCACACCCGGTGCCTGCAGGTCGCGGGTCTTGTAGACACCGGTCGCGATCAGCACCGCGTCGTGTCCGGAGCGGATTTCCTCGAAGGTCACGTCGACGCCCACGTCGCAGTTGAGACGGAAGGTCACGCCCCCCTCCTCGAGCTGCGCGATCCGGCGCATCACGACGTCCTTTTCGAGCTTGAAGCCCGGAATGCCGTAGGTCATCAGCCCGCCCGCGCGGTCGTAGCGGTCGAAGACCGTGACCTGCACGCCCTCGCGACGCAGCATGTCGGCCGCGGCGAGGCCGCCCGGACCCGCGCCGATGATCGCGACCGTCTCCGGCCGCTCGCCGGCATTGGTGATCGGCTTGATCCAGCCTTCATCGAAGGCGGTGTCGGTGATGTATTTCTCGATCGCGCCGATGGTGACCGTTCCGTGCCCGGATTTCTCGATGACGCAGTTCCCCTCGCAGAGGCGGTCCTGCGGGCAGATGCGGCCGCAGATCTCGGGGAAGGTGTTGGTCTGCTGGCTGACGTCGTAGGCTTCCTGCAACCGGCCCTCTGCGGTCAGGCGCAGCCAATCGGGGATGTTGTTGTGCAGCGGACAATGGCTCTGGCAATAAGGCACACCGCATTGCGAGCAGCGCCCGGACTGCTCAGCCGCCTTCTCGCGCGCGAATTCGGCATAGATCTCGTCGAAATCCTCGCGGCGTGCATCCGCCGGACGCTTGTCGGGCATCGCACGGCCGACATTCACGAATTTCAGCATCGGTTGATTGGCCATCGTCGCCCTCCTGTCGCAAACGGCGCTTACACTGGCTAAAACAGAATTAAAAGACAGCTATGCTGACCTATACACTATTCTTTTGGTGAGACCAACTAACGTCCGCGGCAAACAAGATTGATATTAGGTCCGCTTCGGATCTTTATTAGTTCTTTCACTCGCAAATCAAAGGTCTAATTTGCGGCCAAATTCTGGAGAACGCGACACGATGCCCATTCTGCACCTCTTCCTCGTCGCGCTGGTCCAGGGGATCACCGAGTTTCTGCCCGTCTCATCCTCGGGCCACCTGATTCTCCTCCCGATTCTCACCGGTCTCGCCGATCAGGGGCTCGCCATCGACGTGGCGGCCCATGTCGGGACCCTCGGTGCCGTCGTCGTCATGTTCTGGAGCGACATACGCGGTGCCCTTCTCGGCGTTCCAAGGCTGCTCAGGGGCCGCGTCGACACGCAAGGCGCCTGGCTCGCGCTCTGCCTCGCCATCGCAACGGTGCCGGTCATCCTCGCGGGGTTGGCCCTTACGATCCTGGGCCTCGGAGAGGCGATGCGATCCGTCGCGGTCATCGGCTGGTCCACGATCATCTTCGGCCTCGTCCTCTATTGGGCAGACCGGAGCGGATCGACGTACCGCAAGGCCGAAGCCTGGGGCCTGCGGGACGCGGTTCTCATGGGGTGCGCGCAGGCGATCGCGCTGATCCCCGGCACGTCGCGCTCGGGTATCGCGATCACGGCCGGTCGCGCGCTCGGCTACGACCGGGAAGGATCGGCGCGCATCGCCATGCTCATGTCCGTGCCGGTCATCCTGGCCTCGGGTACGTTGCTGTCGCTGGAAGTTGCGGCCGATGCCGACTCCGCCATGGGACGCGACATGGTGATCGTCGCGCTGCTGTCCTTCGTGGCGGCACTGGCGGCGCTGAAGCTGATGTTCCGCCTGCTGCGGTCTGTCAGCTTCACGCCATACGTGATCTACAGGCTGGGCCTTGGCGCAATCCTGCTGTGGATCGCCTATTCCTGACGTGATCGCAGCCGGCGAGCGCTTTCCTTGATGTCGGAATACTGACCGGACCGGCGGAACCGCCAGAGATAGCCGGGCAGCACCGCTTCGGTCGCCGTGGGCTCGATCCCGAGATCGGCGAAGGTCCTGGCACCGTCCCCGACGACATTGTCACTCGAGAGATTGTCGACCTGATCGCGCGTGAGCGGCCCGGAGATCAGCCCGCCCGTGAGCTTGCCCACAAGGTCGAACCCGCCACCCATGATGCGTCCGGCCCAGATCGGCGAGGACACGATCAGCCTGCGACGGCGGATGACGTCGAGCATCTCTTCCATAAGTTCGCGGAACGTGCGGACATCCGGCCCGCCCAGTTCGTAGATGCCGGGCTCGACACGGGAGGTCAGCGCGCGTTCGACCGCCTGCGCCACATCGTCGACCCAGACCGGCTGGAACCGGACCTTGCCGTTGACGAGCGGCAGGACAGGCGAGCGGGCGGCCATCGAGGCGAAACGGTTGAAGAACTCGTCCTCGCTGCCGAAGATGATAGAGGGGCGAAGGATCACGGCACCCGGAAACGCCTCGCGCACGGCGGCCTCGCCCTGGGCCTTGGTACGGGCATATTCGCTGGGGCTGTCCTCGTCCGCGCCGATGGCCGAGATCTGGACGAGTTTCTCAACGCCTTCCTCGGCCGCGATCCGGGCGATCCGGGCGGCCCCTTCGCTCTGCAGCGCCTCGAAGCTCTGACGGCGCGATTCCGCGAGGATGCCGACGCAATTGACGACGGCATCCGCGGCGCGCGTGACCTCGCGCACCGATGCATCGTCGCGGATGTTGCAGAATACCGGCTCGACCTGCCCCACCACGCCGTAGAGCCTGACGAAATTGGCATTGTTGATATGCCGGCAGGCCACGCGGACACGCCAGCCGCGCGCGGCCATCCTCTGCGCGACATACCGCCCGACGAATCCCGAGCCGCCGAGGATCGTGACAATCTTCGCCATTGAAAATCCTTTCCCGCGTGGCTTTGCGGGGGTTTAGGACGCCCCGCCAGACCACACAAGCCGCAATTGCCCCACACCCCACTCTTTGCCGTTGACACCACCCCGGTGCCTCGGTAATTGCCCCCACGCAACCTGCCCAGGTGGCGGAATGGTAGACGCGCTAGCTTCAGGTGCTAGTGTCCGTATGGACGTGGAGGTTCGAGTCCTCTCCTGGGCACCATTGCGATCCCCGAGATCCGCAATTCCCCGACGAGACCGCATGTGTGTGCTTGAAGCATTGCGCAACGTGCGGATCGCGGGTCCGTCATTTCGGGGCCATCCTGATCGCCCCGTCGAGACGGATGGTCTCTCCGTTGAGCATCGGGTTCTCGACGATGGACTGGACGAGGCGCGCGTATTCGTCGGGATGTCCGAGCCGGTTCGGAAAGGGCACCTGCGCACCAAGGCTCGCCTGAGCCTCCTCCGGCAGAGACTCCATGAGCGGCGTGAGGAAGAGGCCCGGCGCGATCGTCATGACGCGGATGCCATAGCGCGCGAATTCGCGCGCGAGAGGCAATGTCAGACCGACCACCCCGCCCTTTGACGCGCCATAGGCCGGCTGACCGATCTGGCCGTCGAACGCCGCGACGGACGCGGTGTTGACAATCACGCCACGCTCGTCGCCGTCGGGGTCGGATGCGTGGATCCGGGCGGCGAATTTCGAGGCGACGTTGAAGGTGCCGCCGAGATTGATCGACACGATCCCCATGAATTTCTCGAGCGGAAGGGCACGGCCCTCGCGGTCGACGGCCTTGGCCGGCGGACCGATGCCCGCGCAGTTGACGCAGATGCGCTGCGCCTCGCAGAAGTCGAAGGCCCGGTCGAGCGCCGCCTCGACATCTTCCTCCGACGTCACGTCGGTGCGCACGAAACGCCCGCCGATCCGTTCGGCCGCCGCCGCGCCCCTTTCGGCGTCGAGATCGAGGATCGTGACCTTCGCCCCGTTCGTCGCCAGCCGTTCCGCCGTCGCGGCACCGAGACCGGAGGCCCCTCCGGTCACGATCGCCCCTGCCCCGTCGATCCGCATCGCCACACTCCTCCAGCTGTCGCAGAACCGATCCCATTGTTGGACGCAGCTACGCCTCCGGACAAGCCGTCACGTGCCCCGGATCATCGCCTGGGAGGCTGTCCTGCGGCATGTTGACTTGGCCGTGCGACCCTCCCATCGTCGCGGCACGGATCCGGGGGCCGAGGGAGGAAACGCCGTGCGGAGGAGTAGGTCTGATTGCGTCCGGGGTCGCCCATGGCCCTGATTTCCTATCTGACGCGGATCGAGTTCGGGGAGGGCGAGATCGCGCGACTGGCCGAGTTCGTGTCCGCACTCGGCGGGACGAAGCCGCTTCTCTGCACCGATCCGGGGCTTGTCGGGACCGGGATCGTGACGCGCGTCGCCGGCAGCCTTTCCGATGTCGCGATCTACGACGCGACGCCGGCCAATCCGACCGAGGCGGCCGTTATGGACGCGCTCGCGATCTATCGGCGCGAGGGATGCGACTGCGTCATCGGGCTCGGAGGGGGATCGTCGCTCGATCTGGCCAAGGCGGTGCGACTGCTGACGGGACACGAGGCACCGCTCGGGCAATATGCCGCGATCAACGGCGGTGTCGCCCGGATCCATGGACGCATCGCGCCGATGATCGCCGTCCCGACGACCTCGGGCACCGGCTCGGAGGTCGGGCGCGCGGCGGTCATCATCACCGAGGATGGCCGAAAGGTCGGCATCCTGTCGCCGCACAACCTGCCCTCGATCGCGCTCTGCGATCCGGAGCTGACCTACGGGCTGCCACCGGGCCTGACGGCGGCGACGGGGATGGACGCGATCTCCCATTGCCTCGAGACGTTCATGGCACCGGCCTTCAATCCGCCGGCCGAGGCGATCGCGCTTCACGGGCTGGACCGCGGGATCGGCGCGATCGAACGGGCGATGCAGGACGGCGGCGATGCCGAGGCGCGGCGCGACATGATGATCTCGGCGCTCGAAGGGGCGATGGCGTTCCAGAAAGGGCTGGGTGCGGTCCATGCGCTGACCCATCCGCTTGGGGCCATCCGCGAGCTTGCCCTGCACCACGGCACGCTCAACGCCGTGCTGATGCCCGAGGTGCTGCGCTTCAACCGGCCCGCGATCGGCGCGAAATGGGATCTCCTGCACGAAAGGCTGGGCGGGCCGCCCGACCAGCGGATCGCAGAGCTCAATGCCCGGCTCGGGATGCCCTCGGGACTGAGCGCGATGGGCGTGACCGGCGCGATGATGGAGCGCGTGGCGGATGCGGCGCTTCTCGATCATTGCCACGCGACCAATCCGAGGCAGGCGACCCGCGAGGAATATCTCGCGATCCTGCAGGCCGCCGCCTGAATCGGGACGCGGCGGAGCGATCCTGCGGAGTTCCCGCGTCGCGGTACCCGTCAACGAGACCGAAATTGGAGACGAGATGACCCAGAACAGAGACGCCGGACATCTGATCGCCGGTGAACGCGTATCCTCGGGAGCGACCTTTGCCTCCAGCCCCGTGACGGGCGCGGCACGGGACTTTCCCATCGGAACACCCGACCTGATCGACCGGGCCGTCGTGACGGCCGACGACGCCTTCGGAGCCTATGCCGCAACCACGCGCGAGGATCGTGCGGCCTTTCTGAAGGCCATTGCCGAGGAACTGGAAACGCGGGTCGACGAGATCACCGAGACGGCGATGGCCGAGACCGGCCTGCCCGAGCCGCGGATCCGGTCGGTGGAGCTGCCGCGGACGGCGAACCAGATGCGGCTTTTTGCGCGTCATATCCGTGACAGCGACTATCTCGACCGTCGCCACGACGAGCCCCTGCCCGATCGCAAGCCGATGCCGCGCCCCGATCTGCGCATGATCCAGCGGCCGATCGGGCCCGTCGCGATTTTCGGTGCGTCGAACTTTCCGCTCGCCTTCTCGACGGCCGGTGGCGACACCGCCGCGGCCCTTGCCGCGGGATGCCCCGTGGTCGTGAAGGGGCATGAAGGCCATCCCGGCACGGCCGAACTCGCCGCCGAGGCCATTGAGGCCGCGCGGCAGCGGACTGGCATGCCGGCCGGAGCGTTCTCCTTCGTCCATGGCGGCGACCACGCGGTGGGGCAGGCCCTGGTCCGCCATCCGCTCATCCGGGCAGTCGGGTTTACCGGATCGCTCAAGGGGGGCCGCGCGCTTTTCGATCTCTGCGCCAGCCGGGAGGAGCCGATTCCCTTTTTCGGAGAGCTCGGATCGGTCAATCCGATCTTCGTCCTGCCCGAGGCGTCGGCGGCGCGGGGAGGCGAAATCGGCAAGAACTGGGCCGGGTCGCTCACCATGGGGGCGGGGCAGTTCTGCACCAACCCCGGGATCGTGATCGTCATGGACGGACCGGGTGCCGATGCACTGCGCGATGCGGCCGCGGCCGCACTGCGCGATGCGGCACCGCAGACCATGCTGACCGACGGCATCGCCGCCGCCTACAGGGAGGGGGCCGTCCGCATGCGCGAGGTGCGTGGCGTCGAGACCGTTCTCGAGACCGAGCCCGGCGCGCGACAGGCCACGCCGTTCCTTTTCGACACCGACGCGCAGACCTGGCTTGCCGAAGAGACGCTTGGCGAGGAGGTGTTCGGACCGGTCGGCCTGATCGTCAGATGCCGCGATGCGGGCGAGATGGCGGCGGTCGCGCGTGCGATGCGCGGGCAGTTGACCGTCACCTTCCACATGGACGACGGCGACGCGGCGGAGATGCGCACCCTGCTGCCGTTGGCCGAGCGTCGCGCGGGCCGCGTCCTCTTCAACGGGTTCCCGACGGGCGTGGAGGTGGCCGATGCGATGGTGCATGGCGGCCCCTATCCCGCATCGACCAATTTCGGCGCGACTTCGGTCGGGACGCTCGCCATCCGGCGGTTCCTGAGGCCGGTCTGTTACCAGGACATTCCCGACAGCCTGCTGCCCGACGATCTGAGGGCGTGAGGTTCAGTCCGGCAGGACCTTGCCGGGATTGAGGATGTTCCGGGGATCCAGCGTCGCCTTGATCTGTCGCATCAGGGCGAGCGCCACGGGATCCTTGCGCCGCGCCATCGAGCCGCGCTTGCCGAGGCCGATGCCGTGCTCGGCCGAGAATGATCCGCCCAGATCGCGCACGATCGTTTCGACCACCTCCATCACCGCGTCGTAATGCGCTTCGATGTCGCTGGGCCAGACCGTCAGATGCACGTTGCCGTCGCCGAGATGCGAGACGACCATCAGCCGGGCATCCGGGTCGATCCGCGCGATCTCGGTTTTGGACCGGTCGAGAAACGTCTCGACCCGTTCGAGCGGCAGCGACACGTCGGTGATGACCGAATGGCCCATCGCGTTCGTGAGCTCTCCCGCGGCCTCGCGACGCTCCCACATCTCGCGTCGCTGACTTTCGGAGCGCGCCACGTGGGCGTCGATCACGCGACCCTCCTCGATCAGGCCGGCCAGAACCTCTTCGAGATAGGTCTGGATCGGGATCGCGCCGGTTTCGTCGGGTTCCGCATCGCGCGGCGCAGTCGCGCCGATCTCGATCATGATGTTGTGGTCGTGGGCGTCGGCGAAGGGCTGCCGCGCCGTCTTGCCATGCGCGAGATGGGCGTCGATGTAGTTGCGCGGCATGTATTCGAAGGCCTCGACCGCGCCGCCGGTCGCGTTCTGGAGCGTGTTGAGCAGGTCGAGCGCCACGCCCAACTCGGGCACCGCGACCATCGCCGTCGCATAGGCCTTCGGCTTGGGCCAAAGCCGCAGCACGGCCGCCGTGATGATCCCGAGCGTCCCCTCGGAGCCGATGAAGAGGTCGCGCAGGTCGTATCCTGAATTGTCCTTCACGAGCTCGGTCATCAGATCCATGACCTCGCCCGATGGAAGCACCACCTCGATCCCCACGCAAAGCGCGCGGGTGTTGCCATAGCGCAGGACGTTCGACCCGCCCGCATTGGTCCCGAGCACGCCGCCGATCCGCGCCGACCCGCGCGCCCCGAAGGTCAGCGGGAAGACGAGGTCATGCGCATCGGCGGCCTCGTGCATCTGCGACAGGACCACGCCCGCCTCGACGATCGCCATGCGCGAGGATGGACGGATCTCGCGCACCTTGTTCATCCGCTCGAGGCTCAGGGCGATACGGCCCGACGCATGGGTGCCGCCCATCAGGCCCGTATTGCCGCCGAAGGGCACGATCGCGACACCAGCCTGCGAGGCCGCGCGCACGACCTTCGAGACCTCCTCGGTCGATGCGGGGCGAACGGCGCAGAGCGGCGCGCCCTCGTAATACCCGGTCCAGTCGCGCGCATAGGCTTCCGCATCGGATCCGGTCAGCACGTTCGCCGCACCGACCGCGTCCCGCAGAGCGTCGAGGATATCCATGTGAGCCTCCCAGCAAAGGCGGCCATTCTGCCCCAGCGTGGAGGGCTTGGCCAGAGGGTCAGACGCCCAGGTGCAGCGCCGCGAGATCGGCGTCGAGATCAGCCAGCGCCCCTTGCCAGACGTCGCGGCCGCGCGTGAGGATCACCGCGCGATCGGCGATGCGACCGAGTTCGGCAAGCGACTTGTCCACGATCAGGATCGCCATCCCGGCTTCGCGCGTCAGCACGTCGATCGCCGACCATATTTCGGCCCGCACGAGCGGGGCGAGCCCCTCGGTCGCCTCGTCGAGGATAAGAAGGCGCGGATTGGTCATGAGCGCGCGCCCGATCGCGAGCATCTGCTGCTCTCCACCCGACAGCGTGCCCGCCCGCTGTTCGCGCCGTTCGGCCAGGCGCGGAAAGAGCGCTTCGACCCGCGCCCGGTCCCAGTGGCCCGGACGTGCGGCGGCGATCAGGTTCTCGGTCACGGTGAGCGGCGCGAAGCAGCGACGCCCCTCGGGGACGAGGCCGAGCCCCAGCCGTGCCGCGCGATGCGAAGGCAGACCGTGCAGATCCCGACCGGCGAAGCGGAGCCCGCCCTGCGAAGGCATCATCCGGCAGATCGCGCGGATTGTGGTCGTCTTGCCCATGCCGTTGCGGCCCATCAGCGCCACGACCTCGCCCTCGGCCACGGTGAAGCCCACGCCGTGGAGCACGTCGGCTGGCCCGTAGGAGGCGTGGAGGTCCTCGATCTCGAGCAGGGTCATGCCGGCGACCCGAGATAGGCGTCCTGTACGGACGGATCGGCGCGGATCTCGGGGCCGGTGCCCGTCGCGATGATCCGGCCCCCGACGAGGACGCTGACCCGGTCGGCGAGCGCGAAGACCGCGTCCATGTCGTGTTCGACCAGCAGGATCGGCGCGCGCGCCTTGACGCGCCTGAGCAACGCGGAAAGATCGGCCACGCCCTCGGTGCCGAGCCCGGCAAGCGGTTCGTCCATGACGAGCGCGCGGGGATCGAGAGCGAGGGCCGCCGCAATCTCGACCCGTCGCCTGTCGCCGTGAGAGAGAGCGCCGGCGGGGACATCTTCGCGCCCCGAGAGGCCGACTTCGGCCAATGCATCTCGGGCCGGCACCACCAGATCGTCGCGCAGCAGCGCGCGTCGCCAGATACCGATCCGCCGCTCACGCCCCGCGAGCGCCAGCATCACGTTCTGCAGCGCGCTGTCCTCGAGCGCGAGGGACGAAACCTGGAACGTCCGCCCGAGCCCCGCGCGCGCCCGTGCGGGAACGTCCCACTCCGTCGCATCCCGCCCGTCGAGCGCGATGCGACCCCCATCCGGCCGGATGGCACCCGATATCTGCCCGATGAGCGTCGACTTGCCTGCGCCGTTCGGCCCGATCAGGGCGTGGATCTCGCCGGCGCGGAGGTCGAGATCGACCGCGTCGCTGACGACGAGCGCGCCGAAGGATTTCGTCACGCCGCGAATGCTCAGGCGGGGCTCAGCCATGCGAGGTCTTCCGGCTCAGGAGCCCCACGATACCGCCCCGCCCTGCCAGAACCACGGCGAGCAGCAACAGTCCGAGGAAGATGTGCCAATACTCGGAGAGACCGCCCAGCCAACGCTCGAGCAGAACGAAGAGCGCGGCCCCGGCCACGGGCCCGCAGAGCCGCCCGACGCCGCCCAGGATGATGAAGACGATGATCTCGCCCGAAAGCTGCCAGGAGAACATCGTCGGGCTGACGAACCGGTTGAGATCGGCGTAGAGCGCGCCGGCGAGGCCCGTGATCGCACCGGAGACGACGAAGGCCCTGAGCCGCAGCCGATCGGGGTCGATGCCTGCCGCCATGACCCGCGCGGGTGCCTGCCGTGCGGCGTTGAGAGCGAGACCGAACGGAGAGGCCGCGATCCGGGCCATGACGAAGAGTGCAATCAGCAGGATCGCGAAGCAGATCGCGAAGAACTGGATCGGGTCGAGCGTGTCGAGCCCCGGAAAGCCGTTCCTGAGATAGATCGGCAATCCGTCCTCGCCGCCATAGGCCGGCCAGGAGATGGCGAGATAGTAGAGCATCTGACCGAAGGCGAGCGTGATCATAATGAAGTAGACGCCGCTCGTCCTGAGCGAGATGCGCCCGATGGCCCAGGCCGCGAGCGCTGACGCAAGGATCGCGAAAATCCAGATCACGGGCATCGACTTCGACCCCTCGAAGAGGAATGGCCATGTGAAGATCGGATCGTAGACCTGCGCGTGGCTGGCCAGCACCCCCATCGCGTAACCGCCGATCCCGAAGAAGGCCGCGTGCCCAAGGCTCACCAGACCGCCCAGGCCCAGCGCAATGTTCAGCCCCACCCCGGCAAGCGCGAGGATCGCGACCTTGGTGGCGAGCGTCACGGTGAAGGGCTGCCCCGCCAGCGACGCCCAGATAGCCACGGCACCGAGCCCACCCAGGAGCGCCGCGTTGATCCAGCGCTCAGGCATGACCGAAGAGCCCCCGCGGACGCCAGAAGAGGATTGCGGCCATCAGCACATAGATCGCGACCTGCGCGAGCGCCGTGCCCGCGGCCTGCGCCTCGGATGCGGTCATCACCAGCGACAGGAGGGCGGGCAACGCGAGACTGCCGAACGTGTCGGTGAGCCCCACGAGGATCGCGCCCACGAATGCCCCCTTGATCGATCCGATGCCGCCGATCACGATCACGACGAAGGCCAGGATCAGAACCGGTTCGCCCATGCCGACCTGCACCGACTGGATCGCACCGACGAGCGCCCCGGCCAGCCCCGCGAGTGCTGCGCCGAGCGCGAAGACGAAGGTGTAGAGCCGTCCGATATCGACGCCCAGCGCCGCGATCATCTCGCGATCGGCCTCGCCCGCGCGAATCCTGACGCCGAGCCGCGTGCACCGCGTGAGCCAGAAGAGCCCCAAAGCCACGACGAGACCCACCGCGATGAGCGTGAGGCGGTACTTGGAATAGACGATCGGCCCGAGCGCGACCGGGCCGCTCAGCCATGCCGGGATCTCGAGAAAGAGCGGAAAGGACCCGAAGATCCAGCGCACCCCTTCGGAGAAGATGAGGATCAGGGCGAATGTCGCGAGCACCTGGTCGAGATGGTCACGCGCATAGAGCCTGCGGATGACCAGAACCTCGACCAGCGCCCCGGCCGCCGCCGCTGCCGCGAGTGCCGCGGCGAGCGCCAGCAGGAACGATCCCGTCGTGCCCGCGACCCATGCGGCCGCGAAGGCACCGACCATGTAGAGTGATCCGTGTGCCAGGTTGATGAGGCCCATGACGCCGAAGATGAGCGTGAGCCCAGCCGCCATCAGGAACAGCATCACGCCGAACTGGACGCCGTTCAGAACCTGCTCGATCAGAAGCGCCATGGCCCCTCGGAAAAATAGCGGACCGCGCGGGTGAGGCGCGGTCCTTCGGATGTCAGGAAAGCGGAATAGAGGTCGGCGTCACATGTCGCAATCTTCGACATACTCGTTCGAGCGATCCTCGAGCGCGGTCGCGACGAGTTCGTTGGTGAAGACGTCGCCTTCCTCGATCACCTCGCGGACATAGATGTCCTGGATCGGGTGCTGATTCGAGGCGAAGGAGAAATCGCCCCGGACGCTGTCGAAATCGGCCGCCCGCAAAGCCTCGCGGAAGGCGTCGGGATCGTCGATCGATGCCGCGTCCATGGCCGAGATCAGCAGGTTCGCCGTGTCGAAGCCCTGCGCGGCATAGATCGACGGCAGCCTCCCGTATTCGGCCTCGAAGCTTTCGACGAAGGCGCGGTTGGCATCGTTGTCGAGGTCCTTCGACCATGTCGACGTGTTCCGGACGCCGAGCGCGGCGGGACCCACGGCCTGGAGAATCCCCTGATCGAAACTGAAGGCCGGCCCTATGACGGGCAGGTCGAGCCCGCTATCGGCATATTGCTTGAGGAAAGCGATTCCCATTCCGCCCGGCAGGAAGAAGAAGACCGAATCCGCGTCCGAGGCCCGGATCCGCGCGATCTCGGAGGCGTAGTCGGTCTGCCCGAGCTGGGTAAAGACCTCGCCCGACAGGTTGCCCTCGTAGAAGCGCTTGAACCCGGTGAGGCTGTCCTGCCCGGCGGGATAGTTCGGGGCCAGGATGAACGTCTCGGTATAGCCGGCCTGCGTGGCATAGGCACCCGCCGCCTCGTGCAGGTTGTCGTTCTGGTAGCTGACGGCGAAGTAGTTCGGATCGCATCCGCGTCCGGCGAGTTGCGCGGGGGCCGCATTGGTCGAGAGATAGAACTTGCCCTGCGCGACCGCCCCCGGAACCACCGCCATGGCGAGGTTCGACCAGACGATGCCGGTCAGCACGTCCACATCCTCCTGCTGGATCATCCGGTCGGCGATCTGCACGGCCATGTCGGGGGCCTGTTCGTCATCCTCGATCACGACTTCGAGGTCGTCGCGGTCGGCCTGTTCCACCGCCAGCATGAAGCCGTCGCGCGTGTCGATGCCAAGTCCCGCGCCGCCGCCCGAAAGCGTCGTGATCATGCCGACCTTGACGCCGCCATCTTCCTGGGCACCCGCCATGCCGGCGAGCGTGGCGATCGCGCCTGCCGCGATGAAGGTCTTCGTCCGCATCAGCGTTTCTCCCCCGAACCATTCGGTAGCATGACTGCCCGCCTCGGTTCCAAGATCAAGCCCTTTTCGCGAATTCGCCGGGTGCTAACTGAAAGGAACAGGCCCAACGCACGGAAAGCGAGCGTCATGCGCGACCTTCTCATCGACGACGCGAGCAACGATCGCACGGCACGCGGCACCGAATGGCGGCTTGTCTCGGACCAGGTGATGGGCGGCATGTCAGACGGCACACTCCGGACGGAGGAAGTGGCGGGTCGGCGCGCGCGGCGTCTGACGGGGCATGTCAGCCTCGAGAACGACGGCGGCTTTCTGCAGATGGCGCTCGACCTCGAGCCGGACGGAGAGCCCGCGGATGCGTCGGATGTCACGGGGATCGAGGTCATGCTGCGCGGAAACGGGGCCGAGTACAACGTGCATCTGCGCACGGCGGATGTCGTCCGACCCTGGCAGAGCTATCGGCTGTCCGTCCCGACGACCGGCGAATGGACCACGCACCGCCTGCCTTTCGCCGATGCGCGGGCGCACAGGATCGACGCGGCATTCGATCCCACGACGCTGCGCCGCATCGGTCTGGTGGCGATAGGGCGCGAGATGGAGGCCGATCTGGCGCTCGCGCGGCTTGCCTTCTACGTATAGGTCAGGCGCGCGACAGAACGCTGCGAGGACGCGCGCGATAGAGGATCGTGGTCAGCATTCCCGCCAGTACGGCCTTGAGGATATCGCCCGGCACGAACGCCACCGAAAGGCCCGCCGCCTCGATCCAGCTGCGCCCGAGCACGATCGCCATGCCCGTGATGCCGCAGACGTAGAGCACGACGATCCCGCCCAGAACCGATCCGATCGCCGCCGCGACGCCGACATGGAGGCGCGAGAGCCTTTCGGTGATCAGGCCGGTGACGAACGCCGCGAAGGGCCAGCCGAGGAAGAAGCCCACGGTCGGCCCCGCGAGCACGCCAAGCCCGCCACGCCCGCCCGCCAGGAGTGGCAGGCCGAGAAGTACGAGAAAGATGAGCAGCAGCACGGCAAGCGTGCCACGACGGGCACCGAGCACCGTGCCCGCGAGCATGACGCCCAGCGTCTGGGCCGAGATCGGCACACCGAAACCCAGATTGACCGGCGGGACCAGCCCCAGCACCGCGATGAGCGCCGCGAACATCGCGACGAGGCTGAGATTACGTTCCATGCCGGTCATTTCCTTCTTCGATGAGCCCGCCGCGGGCGCGCAGAGCATCCGCAACGTGGTCGGCATCGTCAAGCGCGCTGATGGCGAGCGGCGCGAGCACGCGCCATGAGGGCGCATGGCACGATCGTGCCCGCCAGGCCATCCGGAGCTGTGCCGCGCGCGACATGAGCGCGGGCGTGAAGCGGAGCACGAGCGCAATGCCGAGCTCGACCGGTCGGGTCGAGATACCGAACCTTCTGAGCGGGCTGGCGAGCGCGCGAACCACCGCGATCATCTCCGAAAGCTGTGTCGTCATCGTCACGAGCGTCGCGATCCCCACCGCCGAGAGAAGACGCAGCGCGATCGTCGCCCCCTCGGCCCAATCCCCCGTGAGCCCGTTCCAGAGCAGGATCAGCACCACGAAGGGCCAGAGCGGCCAGAGCCGACGCAGCCCCGCACGCGCGAAGATGCGCCCTGGCGCGAGAAAGAGCGCAAGGACCGCCAACGCAGCGAGCGCCTGACCCCAGGGATGCCCGATCGCGAAGAGGACCAGCGTCGCGACGCAGAGACCCGCGAGCTTGAGCCAGGCGGGCCAGAGATGCGCGTGCGTCCTGACGGGCGAGCTCAGCGCGAGCATGGGGGCCTAGTCATCGCGTGCGCCGATCTCGCGCATCCGCGCGGCATAGGCGTCGAGGACTTCCGGTCCGCCCTCGGCCATGACACGGCCCTCGTCGATCCAGATCACATGCTCGTAGTCCGCGAGGTCCTCGGGCGCATGACTGATATGGACGAGCGCCGCATCGAGTGCCCCGAGCCTGCGCGCGAGCTGCATCCGCGTCGGAATGTCGAGCCCCGAGAACGGCTCGTCGAGGACGATCACCCGCGGCTGCATCGCAAGGATCGCCATGAGGCAGACGAGCTGCTTCTGGCCATGCGACAGGTCGTTGACCGATCGCGGCCCCCACCCGGACTTGCCGAAGCGTGCGAGCGTTTCTGCAACGCGGTTCTCCGCCGCGCGTGCTTTCAGGCCCTGCTGCCGGAGACCGAACCTAAGCTCTTCGGCCACAGTGGGGAAGATGATCTGGTGGTCGGGATTCTGGAACAGAAGCCCGATCGTGACGAGTGCCGCGCGCCGGTCGCGCATGACGTCGACGCCCTCGATCCGCAAATGCCCCTCGACAGGGACGAGGCCGGCAAGCGCTCGGGCAAGCGTCGACTTGCCCGACCCGTTGCGGCCCACGATACCGATCCGTCGCGCGCGCGTGGCAAGCGTCACGCCCCGCAGGATGTCCTGCCCGTCGAGCACATAGCCAACCTCGCGAAGATCGAGAACATCCGTCACGCGGGCGGTGGTACCCCGCCTCCCGCGCCTTGACTAGCCTTGCGCGACAATCTCCATCGATCGTTCCATCAGACCCATGAGATCACCGAAATACCCCTGCGATCGCGCCGGGCGATCCGGGTCGGACGTGATCACCATGGTAAGCGCCAGATCGGGCGCGACGCAGATCACCTGACCGCCATATCCGCGGGCGAGCGCGTAATCCGCTCCCGCATGGGATCCCAGAAACCAGCCGAGCCCGTATCCGAGACCGGACCAGCGCGACCGTGTCCGCCCGCGCCACGAATCCTCGACATATCCGGCACCGAGCACGCGCGCCCCGTTCCAGGTTCCGTCCATCCGGTACATCTCGCCGAACCGCAGGAGGCCTTCGGGGCTGAGCGCCATCTGGTTGCCGCCCATGTAGCGGCCTTGCGGATCGCGGGTCCATGGCGGGATCTCGATCCCGAGGGGGCCGCCCAGCCGCTGCCGCGCCTGATCGAGCAGCGACAGGCCGGTGGCTTCGGACAGGACCGCCCCGAGTATGTGGGTCGATCCGGTGGAATAGAGCATCCCCTGCCCCGGCTCCTCAACGAAGTCACGGGCGAGTGCGTCCGCCACCCAGTTCCCGCTGGAGATCCAGGCTCCGTAATTGCCTCCCGAGGTCCGTTCGAGCCCGGCCTGCATCGACAGAAGATTCTCGATCGTCAGCTCCCGCGCCCTCGGGTCGGCATCCGACGGGATGAGGCCGGGCGCCAGTTCGCCGATCGTGGCATCGATCCCCGGGATCTCGCCCCGGTCAATCGCACAGCCCGTCAGCGCCGAGACGATCGTCTTCGACACCGATTTCACGTTGACCGGCGTGGAAAGCGCAGGACCCGCGAAGACCCGCGCAACCTGACGCTCGCCATCGACGGAAACGATCATGGCGCGGATCTGATCGAAGGACGCGGCCCTCTCCTCGACACCCGCCCAGGGGCCCGAGGATTGCGCGAAGGCCGGCCGCGCGAGGCCGAATGCGGCCGCGCCCGCCATCACCGCCCGCCGTGTCGGCCTCATTCGCCGGCCACTTTCAGGACGATCTTTCCGATATGCTCGGAGCTTTCCATCCGCGCATGGGCCTTCGCGGCGTCGGCAAGCGCGAATTCGCTGTCGATGATCGGTGCGACCTTCCGGGCCGCGAGCAGAGGCCAGACATGTTCGCCGAGCGCGTCGGCGATACGGGCCTTGGCGAGATCGCTCTGCGGACGCAGGGTCGAGCCGGTGATCGTCAGACGGCGCATCATCACCTTGGCGAAGTTGAGCTCGGCGTTGGATCCGCCCAGGAAGGCGATCTGCACGAGACGTCCTTCATCCGCCAGCGTATCGATGTTGCGCGGGATGTAGTCCCCGCCCACCATGTCGAGGATCAGGTTGGCCCCGCCTTCCGCCTTCAGGATCTCCACGAAATCCTCGGAGCGATAATTGATCGCCCGTTCGGCACCGAGATCGGCGCAGAAGGCGCATTTTTCGTCGGTGCCGGCAGTGGTGAACACCCGCGCACCCCATTCGCGCGCAAGCTGGATCGCCGTCGTGCCGATCCCCGACGAACCACCGTGCACCAGAAACCGCTCGCCCCCGTCGAGGCCGCCGCGATCGAATACGTTCGTCCACACGGTAAAATAGTTCTCGGGCAGACAAGCCGCTTCTTTCATCGTCAGCCCATCGGGCACGGGCAGGCAATGTGCGCCGGGCGTCGCGACATATTCCGCGTAGCCCCCGCCCGGCAGCAGCCCGCAGACCCGGTCGCCAACGTTCCAGCCGGCCCCATCGCCCACCGCGACGATTTCGCCCGCCGCTTCAAGGCCCGGCAGATCGCTCGCGCCTTTCGGAGGCGCATATGCGCCCGCACGCTGCAGGGCATCCGGCCGATTGACGCCGGCAAAGGCCACGCGGATCACGACCTCGCCCGCACAGGGCCGGGGCACTTCTCGCGTCTCTGAGACCAGGACCTCCGGCCCTCCGGCTTCGGAAATCTCGACGACGTTCATCCGATCGGGAATATCGCTCATCTCGCACCTCTCGATCCGGGAAACGCGCCCATGCCCGAAGGTTTGCGAAGCCGCGACAAGGCCCAATTGGGCCCGGCCATCATCGCACGGCCTACGGGATTGGCTGCAACGCTCGCCTTCGCCCGCTCGATCCGCATGACGTTGTCGATCCGGCGATCCAGGAATGCCCATGTATCCTGCGATTCGAGCGAATCGTCGCCCAGCCAGAAAAGCACGGTGGAGGCATAGACGCCCGACAGGGTCGCACGCTTCGTGTACCAGTTGACGTCGTCGGACGTGTCGCCCAGCACGGTCCAGATCCGGTCCGCGGTGCCCCAGATCGCGCGGCTTCCGTCGGCGGCATTCTGCGGCAGCGCAAAGAGCGTGGTGCCACGTCGCACCGCCTCCTTGTCCTCGACGACCTCGATGCGGGTGCGTACCGCACGCGTCACCTTTTCGCGAAAGCGCAGCCCTTCCATTTCCTGCGAGCGGAGGCTTTCGGCCATCCTGTCGTCGCCGCGACGATGGAAGGCCAACGCCATGTCGACCGGACCGCGGGGGAAAAGTGCCCGCGCCTCGGCCTGCGGGATCTCGGCATCGCGCGCCGCGGCCCGCAGCGTCGTCTCGCTCCAACCGTCGAAGGGCACGTGCATCATCGCCGCATCCAGCAGCGCGTCTCGGGGATCGTCCATGACATCTCCAGTTCGATGGCTCTTACTGGACAAGTTAGGCATCGCCTGCTAGAAGGCCAACCTCCTGCACTTGACGTAACACAAACTTAGAAAGGTGGTGAAAACCACATGCAGGTTAGCGTTCGCGACAACAATGTCGATCAGGCGCTTCGCGCCCTGAAAAAGAAACTCCAGCGTGAGGGTGTCTTTCGCGAAATGAAGCTCAAGCAGCATTTCGAGAAGCCCTCGGAGAAGAAAGCGCGCGAAAAGGCCGAGGCCATCCGCCGGCAGCGCAAGCTCGCCCGGAAGAAGGCCCAGCGCGAAGGCATGCTTTGAGAGCTGCATTCGACGCCTGAGACGCCAGATGGCCCCCGGACGAAGGTTCGGGGGTTTTTCCAAACCGGCTCAGCCCATTTCTAACGTCTTGCGTCAGTTCCTCGAAGGCTTCGCCGCAGCCATGTCGGCCGCACCGGCGGGCGCAAACGCAAAGCGCGCGGCGCAGGCCGCAAAGCTCGATCCGAAGGATCCCGGATGGACCATTTCCTTTATCGCGACGGCCATCTCCATGCAGAGGACGTGCCCCTCGCCGATATCGCGGCCGAGGTCGGAACGCCGTTCTACTGCTATTCGACCGCCACGCTCACCCGTCATTTCCACCTTTTCGACGAAGCGCTCGACGGGCTCGACCATCTCGTCTGCTTCGCGATGAAGGCATTGTCGAACGTCGCGGTGCTCAAGCTCCTCGGCGATCTCGGCGCGGGCGTCGACGTGGTGTCCGGTGGTGAATATGCCCGCGCGCGTGCAGCCGGCATTCCGGGCGACCGCATCGTTTTCTCCGGCGTAGGCAAGACGCGCGAGGAGATGACGCAAGCCCTCACGGGCGGCATCCGCCAGTTCAACGTCGAATCCGAGCCGGAACTCCTCGTCCTCGACGAGGTGGCCACCGGGCTCGGGCTCAGAGCCCCCATCACCCTGCGGGTCAACCCGGACATCGACGCCGGAACGCACGACAAGATCTCGACCGGCCGCAAGGAAGACAAGTTCGGCGTTCCGATCTCTCGCGCGCGCGACATATACGCGCAGGCTGCCAGCCTTCCGGGCATCGAAGTAGTCGGAATCGACGTGCATATCGGCAGCCAGCTTACCTCTCTCGGGCCGTTCGAGGCCGCCTACGGCAAGATCGCCGAATTGACCGAGGCTCTGCGCGGGGACGGGCACACGATCCGCAGGCTGGACCTTGGTGGCGGACTCGGCATCCCCTACGCACGTGACAATCAGGCCCCGCCCGTGCCGGCCGAATACGGCGCGATGGTGCGCCGCACGCTCGGCCATCTCGATTGCGAGATCGAGATCGAGCCGGGCCGCCTCATCAGCGGCAATGCGGGCGTCCTCGTCTCGCGCGTCCTTTATGTAAAGGAGGGAGAGGATCGTACATTCCTCATACTCGACGCGGCGATGAACGACCTTGCGCGTCCGGCGATGTATGGCGCGCATCATGATATCGTCCCGCTGGTCGAACCCGCGCCGGGGGCCCTCCATGCCCCGGTCGACGTGGTCGGGCCGGTATGCGAATCCGGCGACACCTTCGCCCGGGCGCGCGACCTGCCACCGCTCGCGCCCGGCGATCTCGTGGCGTTCCGCAGTGCGGGGGCCTACGGGGCGGTCATGGCGTCCGAATACAATTCCCGCCCGCTGGTGCCCGAGGTCCTCGTCCGGGACGATCAAAGCTCCGTCATCCGGGCACGTCCGACATTTGACGAGATGATCAAACGCGATATCGTGCCTTCATGGCTGTGACGCCCGGCTGATCCGCGCACGGCCCCCCCCTCGAGGCCGCCGCGCCAGTGCCGGAGTGTCATGCCCCCGACGACCCGATTGCCTGAAACTGCCCGGCGCGGATTGCGCCGACCGCTTTTCCTCACGCGTGCCGGCATGGCGGCGGAGCGGGGAACGCACGCCTTCTGGCCGCTCTGGACATTGGGGCTCGTCGCACTCGCATCGTTGATGCTGGGCCTGCACGAGGCCGCGCCTCTCGAAATCTTCTGGATCATTGCGGTGTCCCTCGGGCTCGCCGGGCTCTGGGCGCTGATCCACGGCAGCCGCCGCTTCCGCTGGCCGTCCGAGGCCGATGCGCTCGTCCGGCTCGACGAATCGTTGAAGGGGCGTCCGATCACCGCCCTCACGGATGCGCAGGTCGTAGGTTCGGCCGACAGCCAGTCCCGGGCCTTATGGGACGCGCATGTCGCGCGTATGGCCGAGCGGATTCGGTCCGCACGCGCCGTTCGGCCGGATCTGCGCGTGGCCGCGCGCGATCCGTTCGCGCTCAGATACGTGGCGGTACTGGCCTTTGCGGTCGCCGTTCTCTTCGGATCCATCCTGCGCGTGGGATCGGTCGTCGAAATGGGACCGGGTGGCGGACAGGCCGCGGCGCAGGGCCCCTCATGGGAAGGCTGGATCGAACCGCCAGCCTATACCGGCCTGCCATCTCTCTACCTCGCCGATCTGCCGTCAGACGGCATCGAGCTTTCCGAGGGAGCGAACGTCACCATCCGTCTCTACGGCCAGCCCGGCGATCTCGACGTGTCGGAAACCGTCTCCGCCCAGATCGGCGGGGAAGAGGATGCGGACGCCCCGCTGCGCAACTTCCGCATCGCCCAAGAGGGCGAGATCGCGATCGACGGACCCGGCGGACGTCGCTTCGAGATCGCCCTGCTGCCCGATGCGCCGCCCGCCATTCGTGTCACCGGCGATGCCGAACGCGCCGAGAACGGACAATTCCGCCAGCCATATGCCGCGTCCGACGATTATGGCGTGACTGCCGGCAGCGTCGAGATTTCGCTGGATCTGGATGCGGTCGATCGCACTTGGGGCCTCGCGACCGAACCCGATCCACGCGAGCCGCTGGCCGTCGATCTGCCGCTGCCGATCAGCGGCGATCGTTCGGACTTCACCGGAACGCTCGTCGAGAATTTCAGCGAGCATCCTTGGGCCAACCTGCCGGTGCGGATCACCTATCACGTGACGGACGAGCTCGGTCAGGAGGGCGCGTCCGGCACGCAGTCCCAGACGCTTCTCGGGTTGCGCTTCTTCGACCCGATGGCCCAGGCGATCGTCGAGCAACGGCGCGACCTCCTCTGGGCGCGCGAGAACGCGACGCGCGTGGCGCAGGTTCTGCGCGCCGTGTCCTACGAGCCTGACGATGCCTTCCCGTCGGAATCCCTCTATCTCAAGCTTCGAGTGGCGATCCGGCGACTCGAGGCGGAAATCGCGGACGGGTCATTGTCGCCCGAGCGTCAGAACGAGATCGCAGCGGCCCTCTGGGATATCGCGAACGAGCTTGAGTACGGCGACCTCGCCGACGCGCTTGACCGGCTGCGCCGCGCGCAGGAGCGGCTGTCCGAGGCAATGGAAAACGGCGCCGACGAGGCAGAGATCGCCGAGCTCATGCAGGAGCTCAGCGAGGCGATGAACGATTATATCCGTCAGCTCGCCGAACAGAACGAGGGTCAGGACCAGCAGCAGGCCGAAGATCAGCAGGGGCAGGAGATCACCGGCAATCAACTGCAGGAAATGATGGACCAGATCCAGGAGTTGATGGAGCAGGGCCGGATGGCCGAGGCACAGGCGCTTCTCGAACAGCTCAATCGCATGATGGAGAACATGCAGGTCACTCAGGGCCAGGGCGGGCAGGGTCAGCCCGGCCCTGGCGAACAGGCGATGCAGAACCTCCAGCAGACTCTTCGCGACCAGCAGAATCTAAGCGACGAAGCCTTCCGCGACCTGCAGGAACGGTTCGGTCAGCAACCTGGAGGTCAGCAAGGCCAGCAGCCGGGACAACAACCCGGCGGACAGCAACAAGGTGGCGAGCAGGGCCAACGACCCGGACAGCAACCGGGAGGCGACCAGCAGGGGGGGACCGGCGCGGGACAGGGCGACCAGCCTAACGGCCCAGGGGATCTCGCCGATCGTCAACAGGCGCTTCGTGACGAACTCGACCGCCAACGGGGCAACCTCCCCGGTGCCGGGTCCGAAGCCGGAGAAGCCGCGCGAGAGGCGCTCGATCGAGCTGGTCGCGCCATGGACGGGGCCGAGGAAAGTCTTCGGAACGACGATTATGCCGGCGCGCTCGACGACCAGTCGGACGCGATGGAAGCGCTGCGCGAGGGGATGCGATCCCTTGGGGAGGCGATGGCCGAGGAACAGGGACAGCCGGGACAGGGCATGTCGACCGCCGAGGGCGACCCTCAAGGACGTGCGCGCGATCCGCTGGGCCGCGAGGCCGGACGGACCGGCAGCATGGGTTCCGAAGAGGAGCTTCTGAATCAGGAAGACATCTACCGCCGCGCCGAGGAACTGCTCGACGAAATCCGCCGCCGATCGGGTGAGCAGGCCCGACCGGAGGCCGAGCGCGACTATCTGCGGCGCCTGCTCGACCGGTTCTGAACGAAGTCTCTCGGCTCAGGAAAAGATGCCGGAGGCTCGTCCGAGCAACATGAAGGCACGGGCCGAACGTGTCTCGACCCATGCGGCAAGTTCCGCGTCCGAGGCCTGGGGCGCGATTTCGGCAAGCCGATGATCGAAGAGCCGCAGGAAATGATGCACAGCATCGCGATAGATCGTGTCCTGACGCATCCGCGACCGGCACCGATCGAGCGCCTCCTCGTCCCGAATGCCGCCGAGCGGTGCGACCTCGGGCCCCCGCTCGCCGTCGGCGAACCGCCGCCAAAGCGTCATCGGCGCGGGCTCGGCCTTCAGGTCGTCCATGTAGAGGCCGTCCTGGCTCAGCAATGTCAGGACATCCTGCGCGGCAATCACGATCTGGGCGGCACGCCTGTCGCGCAAGGCGCGCCGCAACGCATCGAACCCTTCGCCATCCTCGGTATCTGCCGGAAATTGCAGCGCGCGGGTCAGCGCGTCGAGCGACAGCGGCGGATCGGCCGGACCCGGATGCGGATCGAGGTCGAGGCCCGGCCCCTCGTCCTCGGCAGGTTCGGCCATGGGGGCCTGCGCCGGTGGGGCGTTCAGGATCTCGTCGGCACGCTCGATCGCCGGAGCGCGCTGCGCGAGCCACGTCTCGAGCTCGGCCAGACGATCGGTCACCTCCCCGAGCTGCTGGCTCACCCTCTTCAGCGCGGCGTCGGGTGCCGCACCGCCACGCGGTGGCTGTGCGCGCTCCCGATGAGAAAGTTCGTGCCGCAGATCCTCGATCTCGGCGTTCTGCTCCATCAGTGCGACGCCGAGAGCGCCGCTCGCCACGATCGCGATCGGTCCGACGATGCTCAGCAAGATCATGATCACGGGCAGGATCGACGCCGCCGCACCACCTGCAAACAGCATGAAGATCGCCACGAGCAGCAGCCAGCCGAACGACAGTGCCAGCGCCACGCGCAGGCTCGGCCGCAAACGGCTCAGGTAGGAAAGGATATCGTCCGCCATCGGAACCTTTCGGGTAAGCGCAGACCGCGCTTGGGATCAGCGGTATTCGACGCTCAGGATCTCGTACGATTTCTCGCCGCCGGGGGTTCGGACCTCGACGCTGTCACCTTCGTCCTTGCCGATCAGCGCGCGCGCGAGCGGCGATTTGATGTTGAGCTTGCCCGCCTCGAGATTGGCTTCGGGCTCGCCCACGATCTGATACGTCTTTTCTTCTTCGGTATCCTCGTCGACCAACGTGACATGTGCGCCGAACTTGATCGATCCCGACATGCGCGAAGTGTCGATCACGTCGGCACGAGACAGGATCCCCTCGATTTCCTTGATGCGACCTTCGATGAAGGACTGCTTCTCCTTCGCCGAGTGATATTCCGCGTTCTCGCTCAGATCGCCATGCTCTCGCGCCTCGGCAATCGCACGGATGATCTCCGGGCGTTCCACCGATTTGAGCTGCTTGAGCTCCGCGTTGAGGTCTGTCTGTCCCGCGCGGGTAAGGGCGATCTTTTCCATATTGGTCGTTCTTCATGTCGAGGAGGACGAAAACACTGGCCGGTTAACGCAAGCGCATCCGCAAAAGTCAAGCGAAGCCCGTCATAGCCGATCCCGGGCCAACCCTCGATCCCCCGCCGGAGTTCCGGCGAGCCCTACGCCGGGTCGCGATTGACCATCGCCCCGGACCGAAGTTAGGTTTTCCTTCGATTTATGCGATGCCCCACACGAAGGAATGCCGATGTCCGATGTCACACGCGAAGCGATGGAATACGACGTCGTCATCGTCGGCGCGGGTCCCGCCGGGCTCAGCGCCGCGATCCGCCTCAAGCAGCTCGACCCCGATCGGGAAGTCGTCGTGCTCGAAAAGGGATCCGAGGTCGGCGCGCATATCCTGTCGGGCGCGGTGCTCGACCCTGTGGGCCTCGACCGGCTTCTGCCCGACTGGAAGGAGCGGGGTGCCCCGCTCGACGTGCCCGTCACGTCGGATGCATTCCATTTCCTCGGCAAGAGCGGAAAGATCTCCATCCCGAACGCGATCATGCCGCCGCTGATGAACAACCACGGCAACTACATCGTCTCGATGGGCAATGTCTGCCGTTGGCTTGCCGAGCAGGCCGAGGCGCTCGGTGTGGAGATCTTCCCGGGCATGTCCTGCTCGGAACTCGTTCATCACGAAGACGGATCGGTCAAGGGCGTCGTGGCGGGCGAGTTCGGTCGAAACGCCGACGGCACGCCCGGCCCGTCCTACGAGCCGGGGATGGAGCTTCACGGCAAGTATGTCTTTCTCGGCGAAGGCGTGCGCGGGTCCCTCTCGAAGCAGGTGATCGAGGCGTTCTCGCTCGCCGCCGAGGCGGATGTGCAGAAATACGGTTTGGGCATGAAGGAGCTCTGGGAGATCGACCCGGCCAAGTCGCGGCCCGGATCGGTCGTCCATACGATGGGATGGCCGCTCGGCGACAATGCGGGCGGCGGGTCGTTCATCTATCACCTCGACAACAATCAGGTCTATGTCGGCTTCGTCGTGCACCTGGGATACGCCAATCCGCATGTGAACCCCTATCTGAGCTTCCAGCAGTTCAAGCATCACCCGATGGTCGCCGAACTGCTCGAAGGCGGCAAACGCATCAGCTATGGCGCGCGCGCGATCAGCGAAGGCGGCTGGCAATCGCTGCCCAAGACCGCCTTTCCGGGCGGCGTGCTGCTGGGCTGTGCGGCGGGAATGGTCAACGTGCCGCGGATCAAGGGCAACCACAACGCCATGCTGTCGGGGATCGCGGCGGCCGAGGCCGCGCATGAAGCCCTCGATGCCGGCCGCTCCTCCGACAGCCTCGAAGGCTACGACCGGGAGGTACGACAGGGCGCGATCGGCCAGGACCTCAAGAAAGTCCGGAACGTGAAGCCGCTCTGGTCGAAATACGGCCTGAAGGCGAGCGTCGCGCTCGGCGGGTTCGACATGTGGTGCAACACGGCCGGATTCTCGCTTTTCGGCACGCAGAAGCACGGAAAGACCGACGCGCAGGCGACCGAGGCCGCCGCAGACCATTCGCCCATCGACTATCCCAAGCCGGACGGCAAGCTGAGCTTCGACCGGCTGACCAATGTGAGCTTTTCCAACACCAACCACGCCGAGGACCAGCCCTGTCACCTGCGGCTGAGGGATGCCGAGGTACCGGTCAAGGTGAACCTGCCGAAATATGCGGGCCTGTCTCAGCGCTATTGCCCGGCAGGCGTCTACGAATTCGTCAAGGACGAGAAGACAGGCGAGGATCGCTTCGTCATCAACTTCCAGAACTGCGTTCACTGCAAGACCTGCGATATCAAGGATCCGCAGCAGAACATCGTCTGGACGGTGCCCCAAGGCGGCGACGGCCCGAACTATCCCAACATGTAGTCGCAACGCTCGCGGCCCGGGCAATTCTGCGCGAGGCTTCATTGTATCGCGATGCGCCGGTCGCTAGGGTCCACGGCGACCGCAAACGCGAAAGGGTCGTCATGTTCCGTCCGCTTCTCCTGGCCACAGCACTCGGCCTCATGGCCCAGACCGCCACGGCGGAAGTCAATCCCGGGGCCTATCTCGCCGGCCGCCAGGCGCAGACGACGAACGATTACCGCGAGGCGTCACGCTATCTCGCGCAGGCCCTTGCCGGCGATCCGAACGATTACGCGATCCTCGAACAGCTTGCCGCCTCGCATATCTCGCTTGGCGAGATCGACGAGGCCGCGGCGATCGCGAGCCGCCTGACACAGGCCGGAGGAACCTCGCAGCTCGCCAACCTGGCCACCCTCGCCCAGCAGACGCGCGAGGGTGAATGGTCACGCACGCTCGAGGACATGGAAGCCGGTCTCAGCGTCGGATCGCTCTTCGACGGGCTCGCACGTGCCTGGACGCTTCTGGGCGACGGGCAGACCGACGCGGCGCTTGCCGCCTTCGACGCCGTTGCCGGTCAACAGGGCCTCGCGGCCTTCGGTCGCTATCACAAGGCGCTCGCCCTTGCGTCGCTCGAGCGGTTCGAAGACGCCGAGGCGCTTCTCGCGGACGGCGCGTTGTCTCTCACGAGGCGCGGAACCGTCGCACATGCACAGATCCTCAGTCAGCTCGGCCGGCCGGACGAGGCCATCGCCACGATCGAGGAAGCATTCGGCAACGGCACCCTCGACGAGCCGCTGAGTGCATTGCGGGATCGCCTGCAAGCCGGCGAGACGATCGACTACACGATCGCCCGCGATGCCGTGGAAGGCATGGCCGAGACCGCGTTCGATATCGGCAACATCTTGGTGTCAGAGGCGTCTCCGGCCTTCACCCTGCTCTACGGGCGGACCGTGACCTATCTTCGGCCAGACCATGTCGAGGCGATCCTACTCAATTCAGCCCTTCTCGACGAGCTGGGACAGTACGAGCTCGCCATCGAGGCCTCGGAAGGCATTCCCGAGGACGATCCGGCCTTCGCTGCCGCCGAGATCGGCCGTGCGGAAATCATGATCCGGTCCGACCGACTGGACGAGGCGATCGACACCCTGCGCGCACTTTCGGAAAGCCATCCGAGCCGTGCGCCGATCCTGATGGCGCTCGCGGACGCGCTGCGCGAGGACGACCGGACGGAAGAGGCGAATGCGGTCTATACCGACGCTCTCGAAGCGTTCGGCGATGACGATCCGTCGCGCTGGATCGCCCTTTTCTCCCGCGCCGTGACCTACGAGCGGCTGGACGAATGGTCCGAGGCGGAAGCGGATTTCCGTGCCGCGCTCGAGGTCAACCCCGACAGCCCCATCGTGCTGAACTATCTCGGCTATTCCATGCTTGAACGCGGAGAGGATTATGACGAAGCGCTTTCACTGATCGAGCGTGCCGTCGCCGCCCGCCCCGATTCAGGCTTCATCGTCGACAGTCTCGGCTGGGGGCTCTACCGCCTCGGCCGTTTCGACGAAGCCGTCGAGCCGATGGAACGCGCGGTCGAGCTCATGCCCGTCGATCCGGTGGTGAACGATCATCTGGGCGATGTGTACTGGATGGTCGGCCGCAAGCTGGAGGCACGGTTTCAGTGGCAGCGTGCGCTCAGCTTCGTCGACAACGACCAAAACGACGAGGTCGAACCGGACCGCATTCGCCGCAAGCTCGAGATCGGCCTCGATCGCGTCATCGACGAGGAAGAGGGCACACCGCTGATCGTCAATGACGGCGGCTGATCTTTCTCTGCGGGCCCGCGCCAAGATCAACCTTGCCCTGCATGTCACGGGGCGGCGCGCCGACGGGTATCACCTGCTCGATTCGCTCGTGGTCTTTGCCGAGATCGGCGACAGCCTCGAGGTCCGACCGGCCGAGCACTGGTCTCTCTCCGTGACGGGTCCGATGGCGGATCGTTGTCCTGCGGGAGACGACAACCTCGTGATCAGGGCCGCGCGCGCGACGGACGGCCCTCCTGCGGCCTTCACGCTTGACAAGCATCTGCCGATCGAGGCCGGCATCGGCGGCGGGACTGCGGATGCGGCGGCTGCACTTCATGCGCTCCGAAATATGGACGGTCGCGCGCTGCCTGCCGATCCTGTCCGGCTCGGTGCGGATCTGCCTGTCTGCCTCCTGTCGCGCGCCGCGCGGGTCGAGGGCGTGGGTGAGATCGTGAAGCCTGTCGACGGGCTCCCGCCAATCCATGCCGTATTGGTCAACCCGCGCGTGGCGGTCTCGACACCCACGATATTCAACGCGCTCACGAGGCGCGAGAACGCTCCCCTCCCCCCCTTTCCGGCATGGCCCGACGCACGCGCTTTGGCCGACTGGCTCGGAGATCAGCGCAACGATCTCGAGGATCCGGCGCGCAGCGTCTGCCCGGCAGTCGGCGTGGCGCTCGCGCGCATCGCCCGGACCGAAAGCTGCCTGCTTGCGCGGATGTCGGGCAGCGGTGCGACCTGCTTCGGGCTCTATGCCTCCGCGCCAGAAGCGCAGATGGCGGCCGCCAAGCTTACCAAGGAGCACCCCAATTGGTGGATCCGTGCCACGGGACTTGCCTGAGCTACTGGATCCGCACGACCACGTAATCGGCCAGATTGCGCAGCAGGTCACGCAGCTCGGTATCGGGAAGCGGGTCGAGTGCCCTCTTGGCCGTCTCGGCCCAGGCGAGCGCCGTTTGCCGCGTGCTCTCGATCGCACCGCGGCGCTTCAGCAAGTCGAATGCCGCCTCCAGATCACCCTCTTCCTGCGCACCGCGTCCGATCGTGCGCACCCAGAACGCCCATTCCTCGCCTTCGGCCCCTGCGACTGCACGGATGATCGGCAGCGTCATCTTGCGCTCGCGGAAATCGTCGCCGAAATTCTTTCCGGCAGCTTCGCCCGTCTGCCAGTCGAGCAGGTCGTCGACCATCTGGAACGCGATGCCCAGCGCGTCGCCATAACGATGCAGCGCCCCGACCAGGTCGTCGGGAATACCGGCGATCACGCCGCCCACCTCGGTCGCCGCCGAGAAGAGCGCGGCGGTCTTGCCACGCACGATCTTGAGATAGACGTCCTCGCTCGTGGCGAGATCGCTCATCGCGGTGAGTTGCAGGACCTCGCCCTCGGCAATCGTGGCCGCCGCGCTCGCCAGGATGTCGAGCACGCGCAGCGACCCCGTCTCGACCATCAGCTGGAACGATCGCGCAAAAAGATAGTCGCCCACGAGGACGCTCGACTTGTTGTCCCACAGGATGTTCGCGGTCGGCCGACCGCGGCGCTGGCCCGACCCGTCGACGACGTCGTCGTGCAGGAGCGTGGCGGTGTGGATGAACTCGACCGTCGCGGCCAGATGCACGTCGTAGGGCCCGGGATAGCCGTTCATGCGCGCGGCGGCGAGCGTGAGCATCGGCCGGATGCGCTTGCCGCCCGCGCCGATCAGGTGATCGGTAACGGCAGGAATGCGCGGGGCGTGCTCGCTCGCCATGCGCTCGCGGATCAACGCGTCGACCTCGGCCAGCGGCTCTGCGAGCGCCTGTGCCAGTCGTTCCTGGGGCTTGAGACTCGCGTCCATATTTCCACCGCTCGACAAGGGGGGCGCGGCGACTTAACTGCGCCCCATGAAGGAACTCATGCGCAGCAGCGACCCCACGAATATCGCCTTCGCGAAGGCCCTGCTTTCGGGCGAGGGGATAGAGTGGTTTGAGTTGGACGTCCATATGAGCGTTCTCGAAGGAAGCATCGGGATCCTTCCGAGACGGCTGATGGTGGCCGACCGCGATCATTTTCGTGCTGAAGCCGTCCTGGTGGACAACGATGTCGATCTCGGGCGGTGAGACCACACGCGACGCCTTTCTCGGCGGTCGACTGACGCTCGAGCAGCCTGCCCGCGGATACCGGGCCGGGGTCGATCCGGTCATCCTCGCGAGTTTCGTGCCCGCCAAACCCGGACAATCGGTGCTGGAGCTCGGCTGCGGCGTGGGATGCGCGCTTTTCTGTCTCGCCTCGCGGGTGCCCGGTCTCGATCTTTCGGGCGTCGAGTTGCAGGACGAATATGCCACCCTCGCACGGCGCAATGCCGAGACGAACGGGATCGTCGCCGGAATTTACAGCGGCGATCTGGATGAACTGCCCACCGAGCTTCGACAGAGGCGTTTCGACCACGTCATCGCGAATCCCCCTTATTATGCCCCCGGCAGCGGCACCCATCCCGCAAAGGACGATCGCGCGACAGCCCATCGCGAGGACCTGCCACTTGAGCGCTGGATAGCGGTCGGCGCTCGCAGGCTCGCCCCCCGTGGCATGATGAGCGTGATCCAGCGAGCCGACCGCATGGGGGACCTTCTCGGTGCGATGCAGTCGCATCTCGGATCCATCGTGGTACAGATTTTGCAGCCCCGCGCGGATCGCCCCGCCTCACTCGTCCTCGTACGCGGAACGAAGGGCGGGCGTGCTCCGTTGATCGTCAGCGCACCGATACCGATGCACCTCGAATCAACCTGTGATTGCAGCCGCAATAAATATACGGACCGGCTGCAATCGGTGCTCAGAAACGGGCAGAGCCTGATCTGAGCTGTGGAAAATTCGCGCATGGGTACGGCTCACGTGACAGTCACGTGACAGGAGCGCATTTTTGTGCGTCAATTGACGTACCGGCAACCAAGGAGGACTTCGATGGCTTTGAGTTCGCATCTCCAGCAATTGCAGCTGAAACACCAGACCCTCTCGCAACAGGTCGAGCACGCACAGCGCAGCCCGAGCTACGACCCCATCAGTATCGCCGACTTGAAGAAACAAAAGCTCCGCCTGAAGGAGCAGATCACGCGCCTGTCACAATAGCCAGTCGTGAAAAAGGGCGTCGGCCATCGGGCCGACGCCCCCAAGATCGCCTATAGCGCGATTATGACCTACCTCAGGTCATGTACTGGCCGCCATTCGCCGACAGGGTCGCGCCTGTAATGAAGGCTGCGTCATCGGAACAGAGAAAGCGGACACAGCGTGCGATCTCGTCGGGCTCACCCAACCTTCCGACCGGAATGCCGCCGACGATCTGGTCCATCACTTTCTGGGGAATCGTGCTCATCATGTCGGTGTTGATATAGCCCGGAGCCACGACGTTGACGGTGATCCCCTTCGACGCACCCTCCTGCGCCAATGACTTGGTGAAGCCTATATCGCCGGCCTTCGCAGCCGCGTAATTCGCCTGTGCGAATTGGCCCTTCTGACCATTGATCGAACTGATTGTGACGATCCGGCCAAATCCGCGCTCGCGCATTCCTCCCCAGACATTGTGCGTCATGTTGAAGACCCCGGTAAGATTCGTTCCGATCACCTCGTTCCACTTTTCCGGCGTCATCTTGTGGAACGGCGCATCGCGCGTGATGCCCGCGTTGTTAACGAGGATATCCACGGGGCCGAGATCTGCTTCAACTTGCGCGATGCCCTCCTTGCAGGCTTCGTAATCGTCGACGCCCCACTTGTAGGTCTTGATGCCTGTCTCGTCGGTGAACGCCTTTGCCGCTTCGTCATTGCCACCATAAGTCGCCGCGACCTGGTGGCCTTCTGCTTTCAATGCGCGCGCGACCGCCGCGCCGATTCCGCGCGTGCCGCCCGTCACGATTGCTACTCGTGCCATTTTCTCTCTCCTCCTTGTTGATTTATGGTTTCAGACGTTCGGTGAGCCCGCCGGATTTCAGGAAGGCATGAGCGTCCTCCTCGCCCTGTTGCCATGTCTGCCTGAGCTTGTCGGGATCGGTGAAATCGATCTTGTCGGCCACGACGCTCTCGCTCGGCATGACGTAGAGACGATCCGGGTGTTCGGGCACGTCCCGAAAGATCTTTGTCAGCAAAACCAGGGTTCGGCCCTGGTCTGGTACGGGAAGCGGAGCTTGATCGATCATCCCCGCGTCGACCGCTGGCGCTCCGCCCCAGAGTGGCGGCTCGAAGACCGGCGGGATAGTCGCCGCCGCGCAGATCAGGTCGGTGATCCGTCCGTCGCGCGCCGCTTGATTCGCATCAATTAACTCGCCCACCATTCCAGCCGCTTCCGGCCAGGTCAGATGCGGGTTCGATCGCAGCATGGTGTCAGCTTCGTAGACGAGCGTCATCGCCGCACCTGAAAGCTTGGCCCAGCTATGAGAGGGTGGCCGCGCGATCAGGATCTGAACCTGCGGTCCTTCGTCGATCAAGCTCGCAGCTTCCCGATCACCGAAACAGGATTCGATGACCTCGCGATAGACGCGTTGATGCGGCGTGTGGCCGTGATCTCCGCTCGCCGGGTCGTCGAGCGAGATATTCCAGTCCTGCCTGGAAAAAGCCTCGATCATCGCGTCGCGGACCCGTTCTCCGCGATGGGTAACGAAACCGCAGGCCGAGCACGCGCCGCCCGAGACACCCGTCAGCCGTTCAGGGTGGACCGGGATTTCCTGCCGCAGGACATGTATGAAGCCCGCCTGCCAGAAACATCGCGTCCCGCCGCCGGAGAAGACGACCTGATCGAAGAATGTCTGCTTGCCGACCATCGCGACGGCCGCACCGATCGGTTCGGCGCGGCCAGATGCCTCAGCCGCGCTCGACACACATGGCGACACCCATTCCGCCGCCGATGCAAAGCGTGGCAAGACCCTTCTTCGCATCGCGGCGCTTCATTTCGAAGAGCAACGTGTTGAGGATCCGCGCACCCGAGGCACCGATCGGATGACCGATCGCGATCGCGCCGCCGTTCACGTTCACGATCGACGGATCCCAGCCCATGTCCTTGTTGACTGCACAAGCCTGCGCCGCAAAAGCCTCGTTTGCCTCCACGAGATCGAGGTCACCGGGCTTCCAACCGGCCTTCTCGAGGGCCTTGCGGCTCGCCCCGATCGGCCCCGTGCCCATGATCGACGGGTCGAGCCCGACGGTCGCGTAGCTCACGATCCGTGCCAGCGGCTCGATTCCGCGCTTTTCGGCATCATCTGCACTCATCAGCAGGACGGCGGCCGCGCCATCGTTGATGCCGCTCGCATTGCCCGCGGTGACCGATCCATCCTTGGTGAAGGCGGGGCGAAGCTTGCCCATTCCCTCGGCGGTCGCGCCTTCGCGGATGTGTTCGTCGCGGTCGACGACCATGTCGCCCTTGCGCCCGGAAACGGTGAAGGGAACGATCTCGTCCTGGAATTTGCCTTCGGCGCGTGCCTTCTCGGCCTTGTTCTGGCTCTCGGCGGCGAAGGCGTCCTGATCCTCGCGGCTGATCTGCCATTGCTCGGCAACGTTCTCGGCGGTCTGACCCATGTGATAGCCGTTGAACGCATCCCAAAGGCCGTCGCGGATCATCGAATCGATGAACTTCACGTCGCCCATCTTGTGACCCTGACGCAGGTTCGCGACATGCGGGCTCATCGACATGTTCTCCTGGCCACCGGCCGCCACGACCTTCGCATCGCCGAGCTGGATATGCTGCGCGGCGAGCGCCACGGCTCGCAGACCGGATCCGCAGACCTGGTTGATGCTCCAGGCGGCCGATTCGGTCGGAAGGCCCGCATTGATATGTGCTTGCCGCGCGGGGTTCTGCCCCTGCCCGGCGGTCAGAACCTGTCCGAGGATCGTTTCGCTGACCTCCGATGGATCGACACCGGCACGCGCGACGATCTCGGCGAGGACCTTGGCCCCCAGATCGTGGGCCGGAACGCTCGCGAACGAGCCGTTGAAGGTACCGACGGCCGTGCGGGCTGCGGACACGATTACGACGTTGGTCATGTGGATCCCCCGAAAAGCTTGCTTCTCGGAAGGTAGCCAAGTGAAGCCGATTGGCAACAGCGGAGGTTATGTCGGAGGTCGAATTCGCAAGGTTTCGGGCCTGATGCCCCTCGCGATCAGCCGACCGCGAGATCCTTGTCGTCGGAATCCCAACGGGGGCGGATCGTCGGTGCGCCGAAATAATATCCCTGCAGACAATCGACACCGAGCTCGCGCAGGATCTCTGCATCGGCTGCAGTCTCGACCTTCTCGGCGACCGTCACCATGTCGAAATGCCGCCCGAGCGAGACCATCGCGCTGACAAGCGCGCGATTGTCTGACGATTGTGCGACCCCGCGAATGAACTGACCGTCGATCTTGAGGATGTCGAAGCACAGATCCTTGAGATAGCGCATCGAGGTATAGCCCGACCCGAAATCGTCGATCGCGAAGGTGATCCCGCGGCGGCGATAGGTTTCCATGAAGAGCCGCACGAGATCCGGACGTTCGATGGCAGAGCTTTCGGTGATCTCGAGGATCAGCCGTTCGGCCACAGACGGATCGGCAACGATCGCGCGGTCGAGCGTATCGCACCACTCCTCGTTCTCGATCGATTTGGCCGAGAGATTGACTGCAAGTCGCAGCTCGGGCCGGTCGCCCAGCACGTCGAGCCCATAGCCGAGCGAAAGACGATCGATGCGCCGGCCGAGCGCGCTGAGTTCGACCTCGGTGATGAAATCCTTGGCCGGGATGATGCGGCCGGACTGATCGAGAAGGCGGATCAGCCCCTCGAAGAAAGCCGGACGCTCCGGATGGCAGGCGGGCACGATCGGCTGGAAGGCCAGCATGACGCTTCCCGACGCGACGGCGGTCTCGACCATGGCGATCACGTCGCGTTCGGGTACCCGGGAGGAAGATCGCGCCGCGGATTCCCCGAAGGTCGCGCGCGACCTGGGGATGACCTCCCCTGCGACATTCTCTACACTCATCGTGATCTCCCTAGCGGTCGGATCGGTTATCCGTTCGCACCCGCTAACAAGCCGTAAAGGCGACAAATTTTCACGAATGTTTCGCATGCGGAACGTTCGTCCGACCGGAGGGTGCGCGACGATGACCGAGAGGTGCGACTGGTGTGGAACCGATCCGCTCTATGTGCAGTATCACGACACCGAATGGGGCGTGCCCGAACGTGATGGCCGTGCGCTTTACGAAAAGCTCGTGCTCGACGGCTTCCAGGCCGGCCTGAGCTGGCTGACGATCTTGCGGAAGCGGGAAAATTTCCGTTCCGCCTTCGCGGGGTTCGATCCGTATCTGATAGCTTCGTGGGGTGACGAGGACGTCTCCCGCCTGCTCGGCGATCCCGGCATCGTGCGGCATCGCGGCAAGATCGAGGGCGCGATCCTGAATGCCCGGGCCTGGCGGGAGGTCGAGGCGCGTGAAGGTTTTTCGAATTACCTCTGGTCCTTCGTCGACGGTGTACCGGTTCAGAACGCATTTGCCAGTATGTCGGAGGTTCCAGCTCAGACGCCCCTGTCGCAGCAGATATCGAAGGATCTGAAGCGCCGCGGCTTCAAGTTCTGCGGGCCGACCATCGTCTACGCCTTCATGGAGGCGTCGGGCTTCTTCAACGATCATCTGACCCGCTGCCCCCGCCACGCCGAAGTCAGGGCAATGGCTGGCTAGTCGCCAGCGGTCACGGCTTCGATCAGCGCGATGGCTTCCTCGCTCGCCCAGTCTGCATCGCCACGCATCCGCGCCACCTCGCGGCCCTCCGGGTCGAGGAGAACCGTGATCGGCAGGGCATCGACACCCATCTCGCCGGACACCTCGCGATCCGGGTCGAGCAGAACGGGCAGATGCTCGATCTCCTGCGCCTCGAAGAATTCCTCGATCCCCGGCATCGGGTTGCGCCAGACGGCGAGCGGAACAACCTCGAAAGTCTCGCCGCCGAGTTCCGCCTGCAGCGCATCGAGCGACGGCATCTCGTCGAGGCACGGCGCGCACCAGAGCGCCCAGAAATTCACGAGGACATATTTCCCGCGATACTCCTCAAGCGTTCGTCCCTCCCCGTCGGCATCGAAGAATGCGGCGGAGGATGCGGCTGCCGGAGTGTCATGGACGATAAGCGAAGCCATCTCGCCCGTCCGCAGATCGGCCCAATCTGGCCCTTGCGCGTTTGCGGTCGTGGCAAGGCCCAGATAAAGGGCTGTGGTCAAGACTTTCATCCATCCTCCCGGAGGCGCGTTTCATGGCCGACAAGAACTCCAACGCGATGTGGGGCGGACGCTTCGCCGAAGGGCCGGACGCGATCATGGAGGCGATCAATGCCTCGATCGGGTTCGACCGGCGGCTGGCGGCGCAGGACATCGCAGGCTCGCGGGCCCATGCCGCGATGCTGGCGGCGCAGGGCATCATCGAGCCTAAGGATGCCGACGCGATCGGGGAAGGCCTGCTCACCGTCTTGTCAGAGATCGAAGGCGGCAGGTTCGAATTCTCCGCCGCGCTCGAGGATATTCACATGAACGTGGAGGCCCGCCTCAAGGAGCTGATCGGCGAAGCGGCGGGACGGCTCCATACCGGACGCTCGCGCAACGATCAGGTTGCCACAGATTTCCGCCTCTGGACGCGGGATCAGTGCGATGCCGCCATGGATGGGCTGCACGCGCTTCAGACGGCGCTCCTCGATCAGGCCGAGGCCGGCGCGGATTGGGTAATGCCGGGCTTCACCCATCTGCAGACCGCTCAGCCGGTGACGTGGGGGCATCATATGCTCGCCTATGTCGAGATGTTCGGTCGCGACCGCGAGCGGTTCCGCGATGCGCGTGCGCGGATGAACGAATCGCCCCTCGGGGCCGCGGCGCTTGCGGGCACATCCTACCCCATCGACCGGGATGCCACGGCGCATGCTCTGGGCTTCGACCGGCCTTGTGCCAATTCGCTCGATGCGGTCAGCGACCGGGACTTCGCGCTCGAATTCCTGTCGGCCGCGTCGATCTGTGCCATGCATCTCAGCCGTCTGGCCGAGGAGCTGGTGATCTGGTCGTCCGCGCAGTTCCGCTTTGTCGCGCTGTCGGACAAGTGGACCACGGGCTCCTCGATCATGCCGCAGAAGAAGAACCCGGATGCGGCCGAGCTGCTCCGGGCCAAGATCGGTCGGATCTTCGGAGCGCAGACCGCGCTTTTGATGGTGATGAAGGGACTTCCGCTCGCCTATTCCAAGGACATGCAGGAAGACAAGGAACAGGTCTTCGACGCGGCCGACAACCTGATGCTGGCGCTCGCCGCGATGACCGGCATGGCGGGCGACATGAAGGCCAATCGTGATGCGCTGCGCGAGGCGGCATCGCACGGATTCTCCACCGCGACCGACCTGGCCGATTGGCTGACGCGCGAGGCGGGATTGCCGTTCCGCGATGCCCATCACGTGACCGGAAGCCTCGTCGCGCTGGCCGAGGACCGCGGCTGCGACCTGCCGGATCTGAGCCTCGAGGACATGCAGAACGCGCATCCCGCGATCACGGAGCGGGTCTTCGACGTGCTCGGCGTCGACAATTCGGTGGCCTCCCGTACATCCTATGGCGGCACCGCACCGTCGAATGTGCAAGATCAGGCTCAGCGCTGGCGCAAACTTCTGTCCGAATCGTCGCCGCATATCTAGGATCCGATCGTCGCATTCCGAAGGTCCGCCATGCCGCGTCTCTACCTTCTCTGCCTTCCGCTCCTGCTCGGTGCCTGCTCCGGCGGCATCCCCTATGCCGGGCTCGGTGTCTCGGTCGGTCCGGGCGGCGTACGAACGAGCCAGAGCGTCGGCGTGGTCGGCCCCAATACCAGCATCATGGTGAGGAACAGATGAGCGCACGTCTCGGCCTTTTCGCCCTGCTGGTCCTTGCCGCCTGCGGCGCTGCCGGCCCGCCCGAGCCCTACCAAATGCCAGACCGCGAGACCGGTATCGCTATTTCCGGCACGGCCGAGATCGGGATCACCGGCGGCAGTTTCTGATGCGATGGATCTTTCTCGCGCTCGCAATCTGGGGCGCGGTACACCCGATGTACTGGTTCCTGAGCTTCATGGCCGAAGGTAACGGATTCGGTGCCCTGATAGACGCGTGGTACGTCAACGCATCAACCACCGGCCTCGTCTGGGATCTCACCATCTCGGCCGTTACGCTGACGATCTGGATCCTCTGGGAAACCTGGCAGAAGAAAGCTTGGCTCAACCTCGTCGCCATTCCGGCGGTCTTCTGCATCGGAGTGAGTTGCGGATTGCCGCTCTATCTCTTCCTGCGTGACCGACGCGCCTAGAGCGGGATTTCCGTTGTCTCGCGCACGCGTCTGAGCGCGAAGCTCGACTGCATCTGCGCGACGCCCGGCAGCCGGGCGAGATGGCGGCGGTGGAGCTGGGCGAAATCCTCGGTATCGCGGACCGCGACCTTCAGCAGGTAATCGGCCGTTCCGGCCATGAGATGGCATTCGAGGATCTCCGGGATCTTCGCGACAGCACCCTCGAACGCGTCGAGCACTTCGTCCGCCTGCCCCGAAAGCGTGATCTCGACGAAGACGGTCGTCCGTCTGTCGAGCCGCGCGCGATCGAGCAGCGCGACATATCCCGCAATCACGCCGGCCCGCTCGAGCCGAGAAACCCGCCTGTGACAGGCCGAGGGGGAAAGTGCGACACGCTCGCTGAGTTCCGCATTCGTCAGTCGCCCTTGCCGCTGCAACTGGACGAGAATGCGTCGATCCTGTTCGTCGAGATCGGCCATGCGCAAGATCCTTCGCCGAATACCGGTAACTACGCCAAGTTTGTGCGTTCGAACCGCTTACCTTTGCAATCAATTCAAAGCAATTTCATTCCACGGGCCCTACGCTTGGTAGAAAGACATTCAGCGAGGAGACGTGACATGCGCATCGGATGCCCGACAGAGATCAAGCCCCAGGAATTCCGTGTGGGGATCACGCCCAATGCCGCACGTGAGGCCGTGAGCCATGGCCACGAAGTCTTGGTCCAGAAGGGCGCAGGCGAAGGCGCGGGTTTCACGGACGCCGCCTACGAAGAGGCAGGTGCGCGGCTCGTCGAGAATGCCGAGGCGATCTTCGGCGAAGCCGAGATGGTCGTGAAGGTGAAGGAGCCGCAGGCGGGTGAGCGCAAGATGCTTTCCGAAGGGCAGCTTCTCTTCACCTATCTTCACCTGGCACCCGACCCGACACAAACCGACGACCTGCTGGCGTCGGGAGCGACCTGCATCGCCTACGAGACGGTGACGGATGCGCGTGGCGGCCTGCCGCTTCTCGCCCCGATGTCCGAGGTGGCGGGACGGCTCGCGCCGCAAATGGGAGCCTGGACGCTGCAGAAGGCAAATGGCGGCCGCGGGGTCCTGATGGGCGGCGTACCGGGCGTGACGCCCGCCAACGTTGCGGTGATCGGCGGTGGCGTCGTCGGCACCCATGCCGCACGGATCGCAGCCGGGATGGGCGCGGACGTGACCGTCCTCGACCGTTCGCTGCCGCGCCTGCGGCAACTCGACGAGATGTTCTCGCGTGACTTCAACACGCGGTATGCCTCGGGTGGCAACATCGCCGAGATCGTGGCCGAGGCCGACATGGTAATCGGTGCGGTCCTGATTCCCGGGGCCGCGGCCCCGAAGCTCGTCACCCGCGACATGCTCTCGACGATGAAGCCGGGCGCGGTCCTCGTGGACGTGGCGATAGATCAGGGCGGCTGCTTCGAGACGTCGAAGCCCACCACGCACGAGAACCCGGTCTACGACGTGGACGGCATCATGCATTACTGCGTGGCGAACATGCCCGGGGCGGTCGCGCGGTCTTCGACCATCGCGCTTGGCAACGCGACGATGCCGTTCATGCTCGCACTCGCCGATGCGGGATGGAAGGCGGCCTGCCGCGCGGACCCGCATCTGGCGCAGGGCCTTAACGTACATGCGGGCCGGATCACCAACGCACCGGTAGCCCAGGCGCTCGGTCGCGATGCTTTGGCGCTGTCGGACGTGCTCGCCTGATCAGAACGGCGGCGGCGCGCGGAAGGTATGCCGCTCGCCGCCGGTCGGGTGGCGCAGCTCCAGCGTTTCGGAATGGAGCATCATGCGCGGAGCATCCGGTCCGTCATAGAGCGGATCGCCGAGGATCGGATGGCCAAGGCTGCACATGTGGACGCGCAGCTGATGCGCGCGCCCCGTCTCGGGGTGAAGCGCCATGCGAGTCGCACCGTTCCCCCTCTCGATAGCCCGCCAATGCGTGATGGCGTGCCGCCCCTCCGGATGGACCATCTGGCGCGGGCGGTTCGGCCAGTCCGCCTTGAGCGGCAGGTCGATCGTTCCCTTCTCCTCCTCGACGTATCCCTCGACAAGCGCAACGTATCCCTTCGACAGATGACGCCGTTCGAATTGCAGACCGAGATGGCGCTGCGCGGCGCGGTTGCGCGCGAAGACCATGACCCCGGACGTGTCACGATCGAGCCTGTGCACGAGCAGAACCTGCGGGTCGTCGGCCCGGAGACGCGTCTCGAGACAATCGGCGAGCGCCTCCCCCTTCCCCGGCACCGAGAGGAGCCCCTCGGGCTTGGCCACGATCAGCAGATCGTCGTCGCGGTGCAAGATGTCGATCGGCGCCCGGGGCGGAGCGTAGATCGTATCGGAAACGGAAGATTCCATGGCGCGGTGAAGATCCCTTGCTCCGAGGGGGGCCTGTGAGCGGCACTGGAGGAGCGCAGCCATCCTAGGGTCGGCCGTGTGCGCGGGCCAGACCTGAACCGCATACGGCATCTCCGTTTCCCGATTTCCTTCATTACCGGTTAACGATCCTCCCCTAGAACCATGTCTGGACGAGTAGAGGAATGACCGAATGGAATTCGATATTCTCATGATCGAGGACGCGATGATCGTCAGGGTTCTCGCCGACCGGGTGGATGCAGCCGTGGCGGTTCAGTTCAAGGATTCGGTTCGCGATGCCGCGCAGGACGGCCCCGCCCGGGTCATCCTCGATATGCAGCATGTCCAATTCCTAGACAGCTCCGGCCTGGGTGCCGTGATCGGGGCGAAGAAGCAGCTTGCTCCGCTTCAGCGGCTTGAGCTCTCGGGCTTGTCGCCCGCTGTCGCGAAAGTCTTCAGGCTGACCCGGATGGAACAGATCTTCACGATCCATCACGCCATTCCGGCCATCGAAGGGCCGGCCGAACAGCAGGTTCGGCAGGCTCATGCGTACTGACTTGTCCACCGGAGAAAAGAAGCAGACGCGCGAGGCCGAGAGGCGCGACGTAATCTGTGAATCCTGGCGCAACGAGCTTAGGGTCATTTTTCCCAGCAATCCCATGGCCGTGCGCGATGCCCTGCGCTCCACCCTCGGCGGCCTGCAGCATCTAAGGCTGAGCGAGGATGAATGCAGCACAGTGGAACTCGTCCTCGCCGAGGTAATGAACAATATTTGCGAGCACGCCTATCCCGACGATGCGGCGGGCATGATCGAGCTGCACGTGACGCACGACCCCGACGGGCTTTTCTGCGTGGCGCTGGATGACGGACTTGCCATGCCGGACTGCGCCATGCCCTATCCCGACCCGCCCCCTCCGATCGAGGACGCGGCCGAAGGCGGCTTTGGCTGGTTCCTGATCCGAGAGCTGAGCCACGACCTTGCTTATTTGCGCGTGGGCGAACGCAACCGGCTGTCGTTCCGCATCGATGTGGGACGCAAGGTCCAGAGCTGCTGAGGGGCACCGCTTCCGTCACCGATGCCATGCATTGGCAATCACCGGTTCATTGCCTAACGTGACGCGAATTCCGCGGAACGGAGAGGTATGATGCGCGATTTTCACCTGCCCGGACGATCGGCGGTCCACGCCGCCAATGGCATGTGCGCCACCTCCCACCCACTTGCCGCGAAGGTCGCGGTCCAGATCCTCGAGGCGGGCGGCAACGCGGTCGACGCGGCCATCGCGGGGGCCGTTCTCCTCGGCATCGCCGAGCCGCAGATGACAGGGATCGGCGGCGACATGTTCGCGCTCGTCTCCAATCCCGAGACGGGCGAGATCGTCGCACTGAACGGATCGGGACGCGCGCCAGCTGCCTTCGATGCCGCACGGCTCCGCAGCGAGGGGAATGCGACCGTACCGCTTCGCAGTGCACATTCGGTGACGTTACCGGGTGCTGTCGACGGTTTCTGCAGGCTTTCGCAAGACCACGGCCGTGCCGGCCTTGCCATGTCGCTGGCACCCGCGATCTACTATGCCGAGGCCGGTATCCCCGTCGCACCCCGCGTGGCTTTCGACTGGCGCGCCGAGGCCGGCGCGCTCCAGGGTGGCGCGAGGGATCGCTTTCTCTTCGATGGCGAGGCACCGCAGGCGGGTCGGATGTTCCGCGCGCCCGATCAGGCCGAAGTGCTGCGCCGGATCGCGGCGGACGGCCGCGACGCTTTCTACGAAGGGCAAATAGCCGAGGATATGGTGGCCGCGCTTCGTGCGGCGGGTGGCAATCACACGCTCGAGGATTTCGCCTCGGTCGCATCCGATTACGTCGATCCGATTGTGGGGAATTACGGCGGCTACGAGTTGGTCGAACACCCGCCCAACGGGCAGGGTGCCACGGCGATCCTTCTCGCCAATATCCTTAAACGCTTCGATCTGAGGTCGATGGATCCCTGGGGGGCGGACCGCGCCCATATCGAAGCTGAGGCGACGAAACTCGCCTACGATGCGCGCAACCGGTTCCTTGCCGATCCCCGCCATGCCACCCGCCTCGACCACATGCTGAACGACGAAACGGCCGACAGGCTCGCCGCGCTGATCGAGATGGACCGGGCGATGGTCTCGGCGACCGAGATCAGCGAGGCGATCCATCGCGATACCATCTACATCACCGTGGTCGATCGCGACCGAATGGCGGTATCCCTCATTTCCTCGATCTTCCATCCGTTCGGATCGGGCATCGCGTCGAACAAGTTCGGCATCCTTTTTCAGAATCGCGGCGCGGGGTTCTCGCTCACGGAGGGGCATCCGAACGAAGGTGCTCCGGGCAAGCGGCCAATGCACACGATCATCCCCGCGATGCTGCGCCGCGAGGGCCGGGTTGTCATGCCGTTCGGAGTGATGGGCGGTGCCTATCAAGCCAACGGCCATGCCCGATTCGTCAGTAACATTGCCGATTACGGGATGGATCCGCAGGAGGCGATCGACGGGCCTCGCTGCTTCCCCGACGCCGGAAAGCTCAATGTCGAGAGAGGCTATTCCTACGCAGTGCGTGATGAGCTGACCCGCCGGGGACACGACGTGGCCGAGCCCGAGACCGCAATCGGCGGCGCGCAGGCGATCGGGATCGGCGAGGACGGCGTTCTGGTTGGTGGATCCGATCCGCGCAAGGATGGTTGCGCGCTAGGCTACTGACCGAGGGAGGGACCGATGACGATCGCATCCGTCGCCGAAATGGTGGCCGTGGCCAAGGCCGAGATCACCGTCCTCTCCATGGAAGAGGTGCTTCGCGCCACCGTCGAGGATCGTGCTCTGCTCGTCGATCTGCGCGAGGCAGAGGAGCTGATACAGGCCGGGCGGATCCCCGGCGCGATCCACGTGCCGCGCGGCATGCTCGAATTCCGCGCAGATCCTGCAAGCCCGTGGCACGATCCGCGGCTTGCCACCGACCGGACGCTGATCCTCTTTTGCGCGGCAGCGTGGCGATCGGCTTTGGCGGTCAAGACGTTGCGCGATATGGGGATCGATGACGTCGCCGAGATGGCGGGCGGGTTCCAGACTTGGGCCGCTGCCGGATATCCCGTCGAGAAAGAGACTGACCCCCAGCCGTCGCGGTGACGCGGAAGCCCGACACCTGCATCAGTTCATCTGGAACTGAAGCGGGTAGGTTCCGTCCTCGATATCGCCGAAGAAATCCTCGAGATCCGGATGATCCACGGGTTGCCCCGAGTAATCCGCGATGAGGTTCTGCTCCGAGACATAGGCCACGTAGTAGCTCTGATCGTTTTCGGCGAGCAGATGGTAATAGGGCTGATCCTTCACGGGGCGCACGTCCTCTGGAATGGCCTGATACCATTCTTCGGTATTGTTGAACTCGGCGTCCACATCGAAGACCACCCCCCGAAAGGGATGCTTGCGATGACGGACGATCTGTCCCAGATGATAACGTGCACGTGCCTTGAGCATCTCGACCTCCGCGGGGACATGTAGTCCGGGCAAATTCGTTAAGCAACGCTTAGCATCTCCGGACGGGAGAAACAGATTGTGGACGTGATCCTGACAGTTGGAGAGGTGGTCACGCCTGTCTTCATCCTTGCGGCGATAGGGTTCGTCTGGGTCCGGGCGGGTTGGGATTACCAGATCGAGTTCGTCACGCGGCTGGCCATGACGCTGTCGATCCCGTGCCTGATCTTCGTCGCGCTGACCGACACCGAGATTGCGCCTGACGCGCTGGCCACGCTATCGATCGCGACGGTCGCGGCCTATGCGCTCGTGACCGGTGCGATGGTACTGATGGTCCGGATCGGCGGACTCGATGCGCGGACCTTTCTCGCGCCGCTCATTTACGGCAATACCGGCAATCTGGGTTTGCCACTCGCGCTTTTCGCATTCGGGAACGAGGGGCTCGGCTACGCTGTCGTGGTTTTCGCGATCATGGCGATCTATTCCTTCACGCTCGGGATCTGGATGGTCGCGGGACGCGGATCGCTCAACAAGGCACTGCGCGAGCCGCTGGTCTGGGCCACGCTTTTGGGGGCCCTGTTCCTCTGGCGCGGCTGGACGCTTCCCACCGTCGTCGAGAACACTCTCGACCTGATCGGACAACTCGCCATTCCGCTCATGCTCATCACGTTGGGCGTGGCGGTCGCGCGGCTCAACCCGCGCAGTTTCACCCTGCCCGTCCTTCTGTCGCTCGCAAAGGTAGTTATCTGCGTGGCGATCGGATGGGGTGTCGGTGTGGCATTCGACCTGCCACCGTCGGCCTTCGCTGTGCTCGTGGTACAGCTCTCGACCCCTGTCGCGGTGACGAGCTATCTTCTCGCGCAGAAATATGGCGCAGATGCCGAGGCAGTGGCGGGGCTGGTCGTCGTCTCGACCGCGCTCAGCATAGCGACCCTGCCGCTCACCCTTGCTTTTGTGATCTGAGCCGGACCGATTGCAGGTTTATCGCTTGCCCGATCTGGGCTAGGCTTTTTCTCAAAAAACCCAAGAACAAACGAATGAGCGGCAGATGAGCAGAAAAATCCGCGCCCTCGTTCTTTTGCTGTTCGTCGCCGGTTGCGGCAGCAGCGAACGGACCGCGCCTCGAGACCTTGAAAACGCCTGTGCCATCCTCGACGAACGTCCGCATTACCTGCGGGCCATGCGTCAGACCGAGCGGCGTCATGGCATACCGATCCCCGTGCAGATGGCGACGATCCATCAGGAGTCGAAATTCATTGGCAACGCCCGCACGCCGTTGCAGTTCTCTCTTGGCGTCATCCCTATGGGCCGTCAGAGTTCCGCTTACGGCTACAGCCAGGCACTCGACGGCACGTGGGACGAATACAAGCAGGATACCGGAAACAGGCGCGCGCGTCGGGACGATATCCGCGATGCGACGGACTTCATGGGCTGGTACATGGCCCAATCGACCAGCCGCCTCGGCATTCCCCGCAACGACGCGCGCAATCAGTATCTCGCCTATCACGAGGGTCGCACCGGATACTCGCGGGGCAGCTACAACGCGAAGCCCTGGCTCGTCTCGGTCGCAGGCCGCGTGGCGACCCGCGCACGCCGCTACGAGGATCAGCTGAGGGCCTGCCGCAAGCTCTGAAGCGGCAGGCCGGAAGCCGGGGCTCAGCTCCGGCTGGCGATCTCGGAATTGATCGAGAAATACCGCGACGGAAAGCTGCCGCCGGTCGTCAGATCTCCCAGGACAACCGTTGTGCGGTTCCCGGACCCGTCGACGATCACCCACTGCCTGAGCTGCGTCGGATTGGCCGTGAAGACGAGCTCGATCTGGCCGTATTGCGGGTTCTGCGGATCCTGCGCTGTCACGATCGTCTTCGCCCCCTCCTGACGATGACCGACCACCATGTTGCGCTGCGCGAGGTTCACGTTGCGCTCCAGGATGATGTTGAGCGGTGTCTGGGCTAGGGGATACTGTTCGGGCCTGCGGGAGTTCGACTTTCCGTCGAAAACCGCGACCTGCCCGCCGCCGGCCATCACCAGCGTCTCTTCCGGAGGATTGTAGTCGAAGCGGACGCGCCCCGGACGCTGGATGTAGATCCGGCCGGTCGAGATCGACCCGTCCGGTGCGATCTGGGTGAAATCCGCTTCGGCCGTACTCAGACCATTGAGATACCGCGAGAGCGCATCGAGTGAAATCGGCGCGGCCAAGGCCGGTCCGGCAGCGATCGCCGCGACACTCGTGGCGAGAAACTGGCGTTTGGTCAGCATGGGAACTCCGTCCGTGGCAAGTTGGCAGTCGATATAAGGGCTCTGTGGCGGATCACCAATGTCACGCAATATCAACCGCCCGCCATCGCGGAACCAAGCCCGGCTATCGGGCTTTGTGCGGTCGACAGATTTGGAACAAGCGGAGATACAGATATGCCCGAAGCTTTCGTCGCCGGACTGAATGACAATACCCGTGGCAAGATCGTCGACCTCCTGAACGCGCGGCTGAGCGACGTTATCTCGCTTACCCTCGCGGTCAAGCAGGCCCACTGGAACCTGCGCGGTCCCGGCTTCATCGGCGTGCATGAGCTTCTCGACGACGTGGCCGACCGGCTGCGCGAAAGCTCCGACCTGATTGCGGAACGCGCCGTGATCCTCGGTGGTATCGCGCGCGGTACGACGGAAGTCGTGGCCGAGAAGACGACCATGGCGGCCTACCCGGTCGAGGAAAAGGAGATCCAGATTCATATCGAGGCCCTGCGCGAGCGGTTCCTCGACGTGGGTGAAAAGGTCCGCGCAGCGCTCGAGGAAGCCGGAGAGATCGGCGACGACGATACCGAGGACCTGTTTACCGAGGTGTCGCGTCAGATTGACAAGGATGCATGGTTCATCGGTGCGAACGCTCCGACCCCGGCCTGAGTCGAGAACTTGCTGAATGAACAGCTTGAGGCCCGCCTTTCCGGCGGGCCTTTTTCATGCGCTCAGGCCTGTTCCGGCACCAGCACTTCACGTTTGCCGACATGGTTCGCACTGGAAACAACGCCCTCGTCTTCCATCTGCTCCACCAGACGGGCCGCTTTGTTGTAGCCGATGGCCAGCTTGCGCTGGATGTAGGAGGTCGAGCATTTGCGATCCTTGATGACGATCGCGACCGCCTGATCGTAAAGCTGGTCCTCTCCACCCTCGCCGCCACTGGATCCGAGGCCCAGTACCGCGTCGATATCGCTGCCCTTGTCCTCGGGCGGACCTTCGACCACGCCGCCGATATATTCCGGCGGACCGAACCCTTTCAGGTAGTTCACGATCTCCTCGACCTCTTCGTCGGAACAGAAGGGCCCGTGGACGCGGGTAATCTTTGACCCGCCCGCCATGTAGAGCATGTCGCCCATGCCCAGAAGCTGTTCGGCCCCCTGCTCGCCCAGGATCGTGCGGCTGTCGATCTTCGACGTGACCGAGAAACTGATCCGCGTCGGGAAGTTCGCCTTGATCGTGCCGGTGATGACGTCGACCGATGGACGCTGCGTCGCCATGATGAGATGGATGCCCGAGGCCCGTGCCATCTGTGCAAGGCGCTGGATGCAAGCCTCGATCTCCTTGCCCGCGACCATCATCAGGTCGGCCATCTCGTCGACGATGACGACGATGAATGGCAGGATCTCGGGCTGGATCTCCTCGGTCTCGTAGATCGGATCGCCCGTTTCCTCGTCGAAGCCGGTATGGATCGTGCGCTCGAACATCTCGCCCTTGCCCAGCGCCTCGCGCACGCGGCCATTATAGCCTTCGATGTTGCGCACGCCCATCTTCGACATCTTGCGGTAACGCTCTTCCATCTCGCCCACGACCCATTTGAGGGCCACGACCGCTTTCTTCGGGTCGGTGACGACGGGTGAGAGAAGATGCGGGATGCCGTCATAGACGCTGAGCTCCAGCATCTTGGGGTCGATCATGATCATCCGGCATTCGTCCGGAGTGAGCTTGTAGAGCAGCGACAGGATCATCGTGTTGATCGCCACCGACTTGCCCGACCCGGTGGTCCCGGCGATCAGCAGGTGGGGCATCTTGGCAAGGTTCGCGACCACCGGATCGCCACCGATATCCTTTCCGAGCGCGAGCGGCAGGCGGTGGTTGCCGTCGCCGAAATCGCGGCTCGACAGGATCTCGCGCAGGACGCACATCTCACGATGCTCGTTCGGAAGTTCGATGCCGATGACGCTCCGCCCCGGCACGGTCGAGACCCGCGCGGAAAGCGCGGACATCGACCGGGCGATATCGTCCGCCAGACCGATCACGCGGCTGGCCTTGAGGCCCGGAGCGGGTTCGAGCTCGTACATCGTGACGACGGGGCCAGGGCGAACGCTCACGATCTCGCCCTTCACGCCGTAATCGTCGAGCACGTTCTCGAGCATCCGGGCATTCTCCTCAAGCGCCTCATCGCTCAGCACGTGCCGCGTAATGGTATCGGGACTCGCCAGGAGCGATAGCGGTGGCGTCTCGTAGCTGCTGTCGCCGGCCTCGAAGGCGGGGGTCGGCGAGGCCTCTGCCGCGCGGGTACGGGCGACGGGCTTTTCCGCGCGGCGTGGATTGTGCTGCACCACGGGCTTCGCGCTCTCGCGCGCGGCGGGACGCGGCTCGGGGGTGGAATCGATCTCGGGCGTCGAGCTCTCCTGCAGTGCCTCCTCCGCCTCCGCATAGGCGAGCGGACGATCGTCCAGATCGATATGATCGTCTTCGACGATTTCCTCCATCGGCGCGCGCGGTGCGGGAGCCGGCGGAGTGCTTACCGTGGGCGGCTGATCGTAGCGCAGCGGCTTCGGCCCGCGCGGATGCCGACGGACGAGCGTCGGCTCGGCCCGACCGGTATGCGCGGCGGCATTGAAACGCGGCTGAGCACGGGCGCGCGAGCGGATTGCGTCGCTGATCTTCGAGCGGATGCGCTCGTCGCCATCGGGCGCGACTTCGGGCTCGGGCGTTTCGGCAGGACGCAGGGCACCGGTGATCCGTCCGAAAAGCGAGGGACGTTCGATCACGATATCCTCGTCATCTTCCTCTTCCTCGTCAGTCCAGCGTGTCTCGGGGGTATAGCTGGAGCGCGGGATGAGCCTGCGGGGTGCCTCGGTTTCGGGAGTCTCGAGCGGCGTCACGCTCGGCGTCTCGGACAGCTCCGCGCGGCGCTCGGCGCGGGCCGCCCGGGCTTGCGCAGCGGCCTGAAGCCCGGCTCCCGCGCCCGAGATGGCCGTCGTCCGCGCGCGCCCCAGCATCGAAAGGAGCCCGACATAGGCCATGATCGTGCCGCGCAGCAGCCACGACGAAATCCCGCGAAGCTCGGCCCGGTCAAAGCCCAGAACGAACCCGCCCATGACGAGGGCGGCGATCATCGTACCCAGCGACGTCATCTTGAGCCCGAAAGCTCCGGATACACCCAGAAGCCCCAGAAGCGTGCCGAGCGCCGTATCGCCGAAAAGCCCGCCCAGCCCGAAGGAATGGCCCCAGTTCGGTCCAGGAACATGGGTCGAGGCATAGACCGACAGAAGCGCGATGGCGATCGGTGCGAAGAGAGCCCGCGACAACGCCCGCTCCTCGCCAAGATGAAAGAGGAACCGCCCGCCCCACACCAGAAAGGTTGCGGCAAAGCCCCAAGCGCCCCAGCCGACGATGACGTGGAGCGGCGAGGCGATGGAGGCGCCGAGGCGGCCCAGAACGTTGCGCGCAGGCTCGGACGTCGCGGCCAGCCAACTCGGATCGTCCGGCGCATAGCTCGCGAGCATAAGCGCGCAGGCGATTCCGACCCCGATCAGCACGATGCCCAGAAGCTCGCGGCCGCGCCGCTCGAGCGCAGCCTGGGTATTGCTGTCGAAGAGAGGGTCGCGCCCGCGCGTCGAATAAGCCATCGTTACCTCGTTCTCATGCGTAGAGGCAGTCGCGGATCGCCGTCAGTCCGCGTGCCATTTCGTCTTCTTCGGCCACCATCGCTACGCGAACGTAGCCGCGACCCGGGTTTGCCCCGTTCACATCGCGCGAGAGATAGGCACCGGGCAAGACCCTCACGCCCGTCTCACGCCAGAGCCTCAGCGCGGCTGCCTCGCCATCCTCGACCGGAAGCCAGAGGAAGAAGCCCGCCTGCGGCGAGGCCGCGCCGGGCACCTCGCCAAGAATGCTGTCGGCGATGTCGTATTTCGTGGCGTAGCGCGCACGGCTCGCCTCGACATGCGCCTCTTCCGACCAGGCACGCTCCGAGACGGCCTGCAGCGGCGTCGGAAGCGGCGCGCCCGCGTAGTTCCTGAGCTGCTTCATCGCGGCGAGCGTCTTCGGGCCGCCAGCGGCGAAACCCGACCTTAACCCGGCAAGGTTGGATCGTTTGGACAGCGAGTTGAAAATCACGACGCGCTCGGGATCCGCGCCGATTTCCTGCGCGATTTCGAGCGCGCCGGTCGGGGCCCGGTCCCGGTAGATCTCGGAATAGCATTCATCCGCAAAAATGCGGAAATCGTGCCGCTCTGCGAGGTTCAACAACGTCCGCCAGTATTCGGCATCTGCCACGGCACCCTGCGGGTTCGACGGAGAGCAGATATAGGCGATGGCCGTCCGGTCGAGGATTTCGCGGTCGAGCCTTGCGTAATCGGGGAGGAAACCAGTCGCCTCGGTCGCTGGAACGTAATGCGGCTCGGCTCCCATCGCGAGCGCGGCGACGGCATAGACCTGATAGAACGGGTTGGGTGTCAGGATGACGGGGGTCGTGCCGTTCTTCCGTTCCGGACAGATCGCCACGGCGGCGTTGAAGAGTCCTTCGCGCGTCCCGTTGAGGGGCAGGATCTGGCCCGCCGGATCGACCGTTGCGCCGTAGCGGCGATCGATCCATCCGGCGATGGCCGCGCGCAACCCGTCCGTGCCGTCGTTCTGAGGATAATTCGCAAAGCTCGCGGCATGTTCAGCAACCACGTCCATCACCCAAGGGGGTGACGCGTGACGCGGGTTGCCGATCGTCATGTGGATCGGCTCGCCACCGCCCGGATGCGGGTCGAGAAGCTCCCGCAAACGCGGAAACGCATAGGCCGGCAGGGTCTGAAACCTCGCGGGGAGCTGCATATCGTGCCTCGGGATACGGGATCTGTCGTCCCATTTGGAAGTGAGACTAGCCCGAGCGGGGGAGAACGGTCCAGTGGCCGGAGGCCGAAATCGACCCCCTCCGCGTCCCTGTGACTTTTAGGTCAGGACACGTTCGGCGGCGTGGGCGAGCCGCAGAAGCCGCGCCTCGTTCCCCGCTAACCCTTGGAAAAGAATGCCCACCGACGGCGTACCGGTCGGCAGCGTGATGCCGGACAGCCCGAGCAGATTGCCGATCCGCGTATTTCGCAGCGTCATGAGGTTGCGCTCGACGTAGTAATCGTCGTCGGCCTCCAGGCGGTCGCGCTTCGGCGGCAGGATTGGGCAGGTCGGCAGGATCACCGCATCGAAACCCGCCGTCGCGGCCGCATAATCGTGCCGCGCCTGATCGAGCACATGCCAGGCCGCAACATAATCGGCAGCCGAGACATCGCCCCCGGCACGAAAGCGGGTCCGGACCTGATGATACATCACGTCCGGATCCGCCTCGATCGTCTCGCGCCAGGTGCCGTAGGCCTCGGCCGCGAAGACAGTGGCGCTTTGCGCGGCAGCGCGCGCGACCAGCGGAAGTTCACGGCGTTCGATCCTTGCGCCTGCGGACTCGAGCCTTGAGACGGCGCTCTCGAACCCGTGCGCGACCGGGGCCTCGAGCGCCTCCATCGCACCGGTCTCGAGCAGGAGAAGCCGCATCCCGTCGATTCGCGCGGTCTTGAGATCCGGAGCAGTCCGCCCGGACAGCGCGGAAAAGAGCAGCGCCGCATCCTCGACGCTTCTGGCAAGCGGTCCGGCGGTGTCGAATTTCGGGCAAAGCGGCAACGCCCCGGCCATCGGCAAAGCGCCATGCGCAGGCTTGAAGCCCACAAGGTCGTTCCACGCGGCGGGCAGCCGGATCGAGCCGCCGGTATCGGAACCGATCCCGGCCGCCGCAAGCCCGAACGCGACAGACGCGGCGGCTCCCGAAGACGAACCGCCAGGCACGGCGTCCGGATCGTTGCGATTGGGGGGTGTCCCCGTTCGTGGATTGAAGCCCAAACCCGAAAAGGCAAGTTCGCTCAGATGGGTCTTGCCGAGACAGACAAGGCCGGCGGCAGTAGCATTGCGCAGGATTTCCGCATCGCGATCCGGAACGCGGCCCATCAGCAGGGCGCTGCCGCCCTCGGTCGCCGTGCCCGCGCTGTCGTAGAGATCCTTCCAGGAGATGGGTACACCGTCGAGCGGTCCGCGGCGCGTGCCCGCCCGCGCCCGCGCACGTGCCGCGACTGCTTCGGACAAGGCGCGATTCTCGGTCAGGCGGGCATAGATGTCTTCGCGGTGCGGATGCGTCAGGGCCGCTTCGAGGAACGTCTCGGTCAGGGTGACGGGGTCGAGATCGCCTGCGCCGATGGCGCGGCCCAACGCAGCGGCCGTAGCTTGTCTCGGATAGTCCATCACGCGCCCTCCCCATCCGGTTCCCGATCCGTGGTAGCGGCAGACCGGCGCATGGACAATGGTACCGCAGGCACCATAGTCAGGGGGGATGGATTATGACGTCGTCATCGCGGGCGGCGGCCTCAACGGCTGCACCCTTGCTCTCGCCCTCGCCCGGGGCGGGCTATCCGTCGCAATCGTCGATCCGGTACGCTCGGAGCGGCGTGCGGATCCGGGCTTCGACGGACGATCCTACGCATTGTCGATAGCGTCAAAGACGATGCTTTCCACGCTGGATCTGTGGCCGGTGCTCGGTGAGGGCGCGCAGCCGATCCTCGACATCCGCATCAGCGACGGGCGCGTGGGATCGGGGCCGTCGCCTCTGACGCTCGAATTCGACCATGCCGAGATCGAGGAAGGGCCGATGGGCTTCATGGTCGAGGACCGGCATCTGCGCCCTGCCCTTCTCGATGCTGTTGCGGATGAGACCGGAATCACGGCCCTGAACGGTGCATCTGTTTCGGGACAGCGTGTCGATGCGTCGGGCATCGAAGTCACACTTGATGACGGGCAGGCATTGCGTGCCCAGGTCCTTGTCGGATGCGACGGTCGTCGTTCGGGCGTGGCCGCGCGGGCCGGGATACGGCGGCAGGGTTGGGAGTACGGGCAAAGCGCGCTCGTCGCCGCCATCGCGCATGAACGCCCGCATCACGGCACCGCGCATCAGTATTTCCTCCCCGAAGGACCACTTGCGATCCTTCCGCTCAAAGGTGATCGCTCCTCGATTGTCTGGACCGAGCGAAGCGAACGCGCGCATACGCTGATGAAACTGCCAGAAGCGGATTATCTGGAAGTCTTGAGACCCCGCTTCGGCGATTTCCTCGGCGATATCTCCCTCGCCGGAGCGAGGTTCACCTATCCGCTGAGCCTCGGTGTCGCCGAGCGTTTCGTGGCCCCACGCATCGCGCTTGCGGGCGATGCGGCGCACAACGTGCATCCGATTGCAGGACAGGGTCTCAACGCCGGGCTGCGCGACGTGGCCTCCCTTGCCGAAGTCCTGATCCTCGCGCGGCGTCGCGGCGAGGAGATCGGACGCGCGGACGTGCTTGCGCGATACGAACAATGGCGTCGGTTCGACGTGAATGCACTGGCCATTGCGACTGATGGATTCAATCGCCTGTTCTCCAACGACAATCCCGCGCTTAGATTGATGCGCGATACGGGACTGGCTGTCGTGAACAGATTGCCGGGTCTGCGGCGGACTTTCATCCGCGAGGCGGCGGGACTGACCGGTGACCGGCCCGCACTCCTCTCGGGACGGCCGATCTGATCGCGGATCAATCGTCGATCGCGCGGGCCTCGTCGATGAGCATGATCGGGATTCCGTCGCGGATCGGATAGGCCAGATGGGCAGCCTTCGAGATCAGCTCCTGCGCCTCGGCATCGTAATGCAGCGGGGCCTGCGTTTGTGGACAAACGAGCGCCTCGAGCATCTTGCGGTCATAGGCTTGGTCAGACGGGTCGCTCATTGCATCCGCTCTTCGTCGTTGCCGCCGCCGCGGAGGGCGAATTCGATCAGCGTGACCAATGTCTCGCGGCGGGTTGAAAGGGTCGGTGCCTCGAGCAACGCCTGCTTGTCCTCGGGCTCGAACGGGCAGAGCATCGACAACGCATTGATGAGCAGCTCGTCCTCGGCATCGGACAGCGAATCCCAGTCGGTCTTGAGCTCTTCCGCATCGAAGTATCGCCCGAGCAAGCCCAGAAAGCGTTCCCGGTCGAAGCCTTCGTCGCGCTCGGGTTGGCCCAGATCGCGCGAGAATGCGTCCCATCCGATGTCGCACCGGATATAGGGCTCGAACCCCTCGGTCTCCCTCTTGACGCGAAACCGAGACACGCCGGAGAGGGTGATCATGTAGCGGCCGTCCTCCGTTTCGGAAAAGCCGGTCAGCCGTCCGGCACATCCGATGGAGTGAAGTCGCTTCTCGGCCCCTTCGGGCACGTCTCGCGGCTGCACCATCCCGATCAGACGATGCGGAGTCTTCATGCAATCCTCGATCATCGCCAGATAGCGCGGCTCGAAGATATGCAGGGGGAGCTTCCCGCGCGGCAGCAGCAACGCGCCGGGAAGCGGAAACACGGGTATGGTCTCGGGGAGGTCCGCTGCTTTGAACATGACCGGCCACTTAGACCGCAATACCCGTCAGGCAAATATCATCGACGACAGCTTGCGACGCCCCTTGAGCGCGATGGGGTCCTTTGCCGGAAGTGCCTCGAAAATAGTGAAGAGCTGCTTGCGTGCGGCATCGTCGTTCCAGTCGCGATCGCGCCTGAAAAGCTCTAGAAGTTCGTCCACGGCTTCTTCGGTCTGGCCCTTCGCATGAAGACCCTGCGCCAGATCGAACCGGGCCTGGTGATCATCGGGGTTGGCCTCCAACGCCGCGCGCTTCTCCTCCACCGGACCCGCACCTTCGGCCTGACGGGCGAGCTCGAGCTGCGCATGCGCGGCTTCGAGTTCGGGGGCATGACTGATGCTCGCATCGACGCCGTTCAGGATCGCTTCCGCCTGCTCCAGATCGCCCATCGCGATGTGCGCACGAACGAGACCCGCATGGGCCGCGGCCATTTCGGGGGCCTCGCCGATGATCGCCGCATAGGTCTGTGCAGCATCCGCAACGGAGCCCTGTTCGAGCATTTCGTCTGCTGCGGCAACCGCCTCGGCCAGCCCGTCACCGCCCTCGACCGCGCCGCCCGCCTGCTGCACCAGCCGATCGACAAAGGCCGTGATCTCGGATTGCTGGACCGCTCCCTGAAAGCCGTCGACGGGCTGGCCCTTGTAGAAGGCATATACGGTCGGGATCGACTGGATACGAAGCTGCGCCGCGATCGACTGCGCCTCGTCCACGTTGATCTTGACCATCTTGACGGCACCCTTGGCGTTCGTCACCGCCTGTTCGAGCATGGGGCCGAGCGTCTTGCACGGGCCGCACCAGGGAGCCCAGAAATCGACGATCACCGGGACCTGCTGGCTCGCCTCGACGACATCGGCCATGAAGCTCGCCTCGGAGCCGTCCTTGATCAGGTCTCCGGCAGGAGGTTGTCCGGTGCCCTGTCCCAGTTCGATCATCATCTCATCCTCATCTACATGTCGTTTCGCGATCTAGATGGCGCGCGGCTTCCGGTCTGACAAGGTTTCGCCCTCCCGCACGAGGCCGTTCTCCCGCGGCGAGGGCCCGTCATCGGCGATGACATCGCGAAGACGCAGGGCAAGCGCTCGAAGCTCGTCCGAAAGGGGTGTGCTCCTGCGCCAGATGAGACCGATCGTGCGTTCGGGTTCGGGCGGGTCGAACCGGCCGATCGCCACGGGGGCGGCACGCGTTTCGACCGCGACGGCCATCTGAGGAACGAGCGTCACGCCCATTCCCGCGCCCACCATCTGCACCAGCGTCCCGAGAGAAGTCGCGTCGAGACCGTATGTCCGGGGACCCATGTCGCAGAAGGACAGCGCCTGATCGCGAAAGCAGTGCCCTTCCTCCAGAAGCAGAAGGCGCATCTCGCGAAGCTCTTCGCGGGCGGGCATGCGGTCACCCCCCTCGACCTCGGGTCGGACGAGCACGAAGGGCTCGGCAAACAGCGCGGCCTCCTCGATCCCGGGTTCCGAAATGGGCAGCGCGACGATGGCGGTATCCAGCCGACCCTCCGAAAGCTCTCGCAAAAGGTGCGAGGTCGTCGTTTCCCGGATGTCGAGTTCGAGCCCGGACCCCTCGGGATCTATTGCCGAAACGATCCGCGGAAGCAGGTAAGGCGCGATCGTCGGAATCACCCCGAGCCGCAGACGCCCCGTCAGACCGCCCCGAGCCAGCCTTGCCAGGTCGGCAATGTCGTCCGTCGCACGCAGGATCTCGCGCACGCGTTCGCGCACCGTCTCGCCGAATGCGGTCAGCCGGACGGCTTTCGGCCCCCTTTCGAAGAGAGCGATACCGAGATGAGCCTCCATTTCGCGGATCTGCATCGAAAGGGCCGGTTGCGAGATGTTGGACACTTCGGCTGCGCGACCGAAATGACCGTGGCGTGCAAGCGCTTCGAAATAGCGCATCTGCTTGAGGGTGGGCGACATCATAAGCGCACCTTATCGCTGCCATATGCAGACGCAACTTATACGTATCGTCCCGACCTGTTAGAACGATTCCAGATACGTCGGCCGGTTATGACCGGCCCCTGCAATGAACGGAGAGTTCGACATGATGGACGGAAGCGATAATCCGGGCGGATGCCCTGTGGCCCACGGCGCGGCGCGGCCCACTTCGGCGCGCGGCCGCAGCAATCGCGATTGGTGGCCCAACCAGCTCAACCTCAAGATCCTGCACCAGAACCTGCCGCAGACCGATCCGAACGGCCCGGCCTTCGATTACGCCGAGGAATTCAAGAAGCTCGACCTCGGGGCGGTGAAGGCCGATCTGGCCAAGCTGATGACCGACAGCCAGGATTGGTGGCCGGCCGATTATGGTCATTACGGACCGTTCTTCGTGCGCATGGCCTGGCACAGCGCCGGCACCTATCGCACCGGCGATGGCCGCGGCGGATCGTCGAGCGGGTCGCAGCGCTTCGCGCCGCTGAACTCCTGGCCCGACAACGGCAATCTCGACAAGGCACGCCGCCTTCTGTGGCCGATCAAGCAGAAATACGGCAATTCGATTTCCTGGGCCGACCTCTTCATCCTGACGGGCAACGTCGCTATGGAGACGATGGGCTTCAAGACCTTCGGCTTCGCCGGTGGCCGCGAGGACATCTACGAGCCCGAGGAAGACGTCTACTGGGGCATGGAAGACGAGTGGCTGGGCACGAAGGACCAGCGCTACCTTTCGCATGACGGCGAGGGCCGGTTCCTCGAGAACCCGCTCGCGGCCGTGCAGATGGGTCTCATCTACGTCAATCCCGAAGGCCGCAACGGCGAGCCCGACCCGATGAAGTCGGCCGAGGATATTCGCGAAACCTTCGCCAAGATGGCGATGGGCGATGAGGAGACCGTCGCGCTGACCGCCGGCGGACATACCTTCGGCAAGGCCCACGGTGCGGGCGACGCAGGCCTCGTCGGTGCCGAGCCCGAGGGCGGCGCGATGGAAGACATGGGCTTCGGCTGGAAGAACGCCTTCGAGACCGGGCATTCCGAGCACACGACGACCAGCGGCATCGAAGGAGCCTGGACGCCGACGCCCATCACCTGGGACATGTCCTATCTCGAGACGCTGCTCGGCAACGAGTGGGAACTGACCAAGTCGCCCGCCGGTGCCCATCAGTGGAAGCCCAAGGATGACGCGATGTCGGATGCGGTTCCGGACGCGCATCGCGACGGCGTGCGCCACGCGCCGATGATGACGACGGCCGACATGGCGATGAAGGTCGATCCGGTCTACAACCGCATCGCATCGGACTTCTTTGCCAATCCCGAGAAGTTCGCGGACGCCTATGCCCGCGCCTGGTTCAAGCTGACCCACCGCGACATGGGACCGAAGGTTCGCTATCTCGGATCCGAAGTGCCGGCCGAGGACCTGATCTGGCAGGATCCCATCCCCGCATGGGAACATTATGTCGTTTCCGACAGCGACGTAGCCGAGCTGCAGTCGCAGATCCTGGCTTCGGGTCTTTCCGTTCAGGAACTCGTCTCTGCGGCCTGGGCCTCGGCATCGACCTTCCGCGGCTCCGACAAGCGCGGCGGTGCCAACGGCGCCCGCGTGCGTCTCGCGCCGCAGAAAGACTGGCCGGTGAACGATCCGGAACGTCTGGCCAGCACGATCGCCGTGCTCGACGGCATCCGCGAGAAATTCTCGAAGCCCGTCTCGCTCGCCGACATGATTGTCCTGGGCGGTTGCGTCGCGGTCGAGAAGGCCGCGAAGGATGCGGGATACGACATCACCGTTCCCTTCACTCCGGGACGCGCTGATGCGAGCGAGGAGCAGACCGACGCCGAAAGCTTCGAGCCTCTCGAGCCCAAATCCGACGGTTTCCGCAACTATCAGGAGCAATCCTACTCCATCGCGCCGGAAGAGCTCATGGTCGACCGTGCGCAGCTCCTGACGCTGACCGCGCCCGAAATGACGGTTCTGGTGGGTGGCCTTCGTGCGCTCGACGCCAATACGGGCGGCGTGAAGCACGGTGTCCTGACCAAGCGTCCGGGCCAGCTGACGAACGATTTCTTCGTCAACCTGCTCGACATGGGGACAGAGTGGAAGCCGGAGAGCGACGGCGCGACCACCTATGTCGGCCGCGACCGCAAGACTGGCGAGGAGCTCTGGACCGGGACGCGCTGCGATCTTGTCTTCGGCTCGAACTCGCAGCTCCGGGCGATCTCCGAAGTCTACGCACAGGCCGATGCAGGTGCGCATTTCGTGCGCGATTTCGTCGCCGCTTGGGCCAAGGTGATGAACGCGGACCGCTTCGATCTGACCGCCTGATCGCGGTTCTTGCGAAGCCGAAAAGCCCCGGCGCAGAATGCTGCGTCGGGGCTTTTTTCTGTCCGAGGTTCCTCGCTGGCTAGCCGCCGAAGCCGCGGGCCCCGACACCGCCACCGGTCCGCGACGCCCCGAAGCCGCCACGGCTCTGGACGGCAGCGCGGCTGAGTGGCGCGGCGGCCCTGGTGTTCGGCGCGGCGGCGAAGGAATTGGGACGAAGCTGCGTATTGCCCCTCAACCCCGAAACGGTGGTACCGCCCCCGGGGGTGGCGAAACGGCCGCCTTGCGTTCGATAGAGCGGCTGGGCCGCCATGCCGCGACCGCCGATCATGTTGCCGATCATGTATCCCGCCAGAAGCGGAAGAAAGATCGACGTGCCGTCGGATCGCGTCTCGACCACGCATTCGCCACCATGCTCTTCCTCGCACAGGGCCTGATCGTCGTAGCGCGGCGCGCTCTCGGCGTGGATCGCCTGGGCTTCCTCGAATCCGGCGGCGCAATCCTCGGGGGTGAAGTCGTTCTCGGGCAGGTCGGCAAGAGCGCGACATTCCTCAAGCGAGGGAAACACGTTCGTATCCACCTGCTCCTCAGGCTGGCAGGCGGCGAGACTGAACGCCGCGGTTCCGAGGAGGAGTACGCGGGCATGGCGGGCGCGTTTGCGGATCGGGTGCGATTGGGTCATCTCAGGCCTCGATATAATGCGGGCGGAAACGGCTTGTATCCTGGGTGATGCGAGAGTGATCGACGCGAAGGCCCATCCCGTGCGCCTCGGTCCCGACCAGCCAGATTCCGCACATGACATGCTCGTCCCCGAATTTCGGCAAAGGCGCATAGGCCTGCAGGATACGGGGATGCGAATCGTAGGCGGTGTCGGACGAGACCTCGCTTTCGTCGCCTGCATGAATGCGGATCCCCGCCCCCTCGCGCGAGAAGATGGGCTTCTCGACGTGGGACGGGCCCAGCGCATCGGTCTCCTCGCCTGCAAAGAAGGCGGGAAGCAAATTCGGATGGCCTTCGAACATCTGCCACAGGATCGGCAGGATCCCCTTGTTCGAGACCAGCGCCTTCCAGGGCGGCTCGAGGATCCGGCAGCTCGATCCGGCGATGGCATCGGCAAAGTCGTCCCGCAGCATGTCCTCCCATGGGTAGAGCTTGAAGAGCGTCCCGATCACCCTGTCCTCGCCATCGGCGAATTGTCCGTCCTCGGTCACGCCGATCTTGCGCAGATCGGTGAAATGCGCACCCATCCCAGCCTCGCGTGCGGCCCAGGCGATTGTTTCGACCGTGGCGTAATCCTCGACCGAATCCTCGAAGGCCGCGAAATGGATGTCCGTGTCGGGTTCGAACATCGCGCGGAACCGCTCCACGATGGCTTCGTGGATGCCGTTGAACTGGTCGCTGCCCTCCGACAGGCGGCCCGTCGCGATCATGTCCTCAAGCCAGTCCCACTGGAAACCCGACGTCTCGTAGAGGGTCGTGGGCGTATCGGCATTGTATTCCAGCAACTTCGCGGGCCCTTCCCCGCCATAGGAAAAGTCCATCCGGCCATAAAGCTCGGGTGCCCCATCCCGCCAGCTCTGCGCGACCAGATCGCGATGTGCTTCGGGGATGGAAAGCTTTTCCATCAATTCTTCGGAGGTGACGATACGCGCGACGGCCTCACGACACATCGCGTGAAGCTCCTCGGCCGGGCGTTCCAACCGCTCCTCGATCTCGGAGAGCGTGAAGGCATATGCCGCCCCTTCGTCCCAATAAAGCGGGCCGCCCAGATGGTGGAACGTAAAGCCGGCGGCCTCGGCTTTCTCTTGCCAATCGGGCCGCGCACCCAGTTCATCTCGCCGCATGGCACCCTATCCCCCTTCGCAAGCGCCCTTTCCATATCCCGGAACCGGGACCTGCGACAGGGGCCGGGAGGTCGCGGCCCCTACTGGATACCGCGGATCGCCGGATAGGCCGCGCGGAATCGGTCGTAGGCTTCATCGAATGCCGGCACGAGGTTCGCATCCGGCTCGAAGGTGAGACCGATCTCCGGGCTTTTCACGACGTCTTCCGGGCTCTCGCCCGTCGTCGCCATCCGCCCGAGACGCGCCGCGCCCAAGGCCGCACCGAACTCGCCGCCCGCAGGCAACTCGACGGTGACGTCAAGCGTATTGGCGATCACCCGCAGCCAGTAGTCCGACCGCGTGCCGCCGCCGATGGCGATCAGCCGGTCGATATGCCCGCCCGCACTCTTCAATGCTTCGTGACTGTCGCGCAAACCGAAAGCCACCCCCTCGAGAACGGCGCGGGTCAGCTCGTCGCGGCCCGTATCGGTGCCGAGGCCGGTGAAGCTGCCGCGGATCGCCGCGTCGTTATGCGGCGTCCGCTCGCCCGAAAGGTACGGCAGGAACCGCACCCGGCCCGGGGCCGCGGGTTCGTCTCCGAGGCCCGAAGTCAGCTCGGCTGGCGACACACCGGCGATCTTGGCTAGCCAGTTGAGGTTGTCGGTCGCCGAAAGCATGACGCCCATCTGGTACCACAGTCCCGGCAGCGCATGGCAGAAGGTATGGAGCGCGCTCTCGGGCACGGGTGCGTAACCGTCGCGCGCGGCCAGCAGAACGCCGGACGTGCCGAGCGACAGGAAGCCATCCCCCTCGGCCCGCGCACCGATCCCGCAGGCCGCAGCCGCATTGTCGCCCGCGCCGCCCGCGACGGCGACACCCCCCTCGATCCCCCATTTCCGGACCAGGTCGGTTCGAAGCTGTCCTGCCTGTGCACACCCTTCGACGAGGCGCGGCATCTGATCGCGCCGCATGTGCGATGCGTCAAGCAGCCTGTTCGACCAGTCACGCTCACCCACGTCGAGCCAGGCGGTACCGGCGGCATCGGACATGTCCGTGACGTGCTCTCCGGTCAGATAGAGGTTCATGTAGGCGGCGGGCAGCAGGACCTTCGCCACACGGTCGAAATTCTCCGGCTCGTTGCGACGCACCCATTCGAGCTTCGGTGCGGTGAATCCAGGAAACACGATATTGCCGGAAATATCGCGTACGCCCTCCATCGCGTCGAGCCCGGCGGCCTCTTCGTGGGAGCGGGTATCGTTCCAGAGGATGCAGGGCCGGATCACCTGATCCGCATCGTCGAGAAGGGTCGCGCCGTGCATGTGCCCCGCGACACCGATCCCCTTCAGACCGGCCAGCTCGAGGTGGTTCGCGGCAAGCTCGGCTACCGCGCCCTCCAGCGCCTCGATCCATTCGGCGGGGTCCTGTTCGCTCCATCCAGACCGGGGATTGCTGACCCCGCAGGGCCGCTCGGCGGACCCGATGGGCGCGCCGTCATCGCCCATCAGAAGCGCACGCAGCCCCGACGTGCCGAGATCGATTCCGAGGTAGCTCATGTGCGCTCCGCGATCAGACGTTCGAGCTTCTCGGCATCGGCGTGGAACTTGCGAATCCCCTCGGCGAGCTTCTCGGTCGCCATCGCATCCTCGTTGAGATCCCAGCGGAATGTGGGTTCGTCGATCGCGGTGGCCGTGCCCGACGCCTGCGCGGGCGAAAGCCTGCGCGTGAGATCGCCCTGGTCCCCCTCAAGCTCGTCGAGCAGGTCGGGCGAAATCGTCAGCCGGTCGCAGCCCGCCAGTGCCTCGATCTGTCCGGCATTGCGGAAGGACGCGCCCATCACCACCGTATCGATCCCATTCGACTTGTAGTGATCATAGATCGCACGCACCGACTTCACACCCGGATCCTCGTCCGGAGCATAGCCTTCGACACCTTCCGCGGCTTTGTACCAATCCGTGATGCGCCCGACGAAGGGCGAGATCAGGAACGCCCCCGCATCGGCGCAGGCCTTGGCCTGGGCCATGGAGAAAAGCAGCGTCAGGTTGCAGTCGATACCGTCCTTCTGAAGGCGTTCCGCCGCGCGGATTCCCTCCCACGTGGAGGCCAGCTTGATGAGAATACGCTCGGATCCGATGCCGCGCTTGTCGTAGGCCTCGATCAGCCGCATCGCCTTGTCGACCGCCGCATTCTCGTCGAAGCTCAGCCGCGCATCGACCTCGGTCGAAACCCGGCCCGGTACGATGCCCGCGAGTTCGGCCCCGACTGCGACGGTCAGCGCATCGGCAACCATCGACGGATCCTTGCCGCGATTGGCCTGGATCGTTTCGCTCAGGGTATCGGCGAAATACTCGCTGCCTACCGCCTTGAGAACGATAGACGGGTTCGTCGTGCAATCCTGCGGCTTCAGCCGCCGGACGGCCTCGACATCGCCGGTATCGGCCACAACGACCGTCATGTCGCGCAGTTGCTCGAGCTTGCTCATCTTCGATCCTGTCGTTCGTTAGCGTCCAAACACGGGGCGGAGTGAGCCATAGACATCACCCCGTTACAAGACGGGGATTCTCAGATTCCGGCGCGAATCCGCGCGCGATCTGTTTCCTCCAGCCGGGCGAAGGCACCGACCAGCGCGCCCGCGCGCCCTTCGCCCCACGGGGCTTCGGTCCGACGCGCCCGCGCCGTCGCGTCAACGAGGAACGCAACTTCCGGCAACGGTCGTGCATAAAGGATCGCGGAACGCGGCATTGCCATGGTCAGCGCCGTTCGCGCGCCCGCCAGCGCGAGCCAGCCGCCTTTCTGCATCCCCGTCGTTCGCGCGCGATTGCTGATCGCGTCGCATCCCGCGCGACGCAGGGGCACGCCGATCCCGGCATAGATGTGGCGTGCGGCGAAGATCCCCGGGCGGACGCTGCGCGGCAGTGCCGCGATGCCCGCTTCCGACCGCGCATAGAGTTCGTCCGCGTGATCGAGAAGCCGGCGTACGAACATCTCGATCCGCCGGTCGGGCCGCGGGTCCGCAAGGAACGCCTCGGGATCGATTCCTTCTTTTTCAAGCCAGTCCAGCGGCAGATAGAGCCGGCCTTCCCGTGCATCCTCGCCCACATCGCGGGCGATGTTGGTCAGCTGCATCGCCACGCCAAGGTCGCAGGCGCGGGCCAGCGCGTCGGCATCGCGCACGCCCATCAGCACGCACATCATCGCCCCGACGCTCGCCGCGACCCGCGCGCCGTAGCCGCGCAGCTCCGACAGATCGCCGTAACGCCGCACCGACGCGTCCCATTCGAGCCCTTCGAGCAGCGCTTCAGGAAGAGCACGGGGCATCCCGACATCCTCGATCACCGCGGCGAAGGCGCGGTCGGCGGGTGCGTCGCGCGGCGTGCCGCGATAAGCCAGATCGAGCCGCGCGCGCAGCCGCGCGACAGCCCCCGCCTTGTCGGCCCCGAGATCGACCGCGTCGTCGGCAAGCCGGCAGAAGGCATAGAGCGCGAGCGACGGATCGCGCACTTTCGCGGGCAGCAGCTTCGAGGCTGCATGGAAGGAGCGTGATCCGTGACGGATCGCTTCGCGGCAATGCTCGAGGTCGGTCGGATCGATCATTCGGCGGCAAGTCCCATCGGTGTCGAAACGGGCCGCGCGGGGTCGGGCACGAGCTTGCCCAAAACCTCGGCGGACGAGAGCACGCCCGGAAGTCCCGCACCCGGATGCGTCCCAGCGCCCACGAGATAGAGGCCCTCCGCCTCCTCGCTGACATTGTGGGGCCGGAACCAGGCCGATTGCAGGATCCGCGGTTCGATCGAGAACCCCGATCCGTGCGGCGAAAGATAGCGGTCGCGAAAATCGGGTGGCGTCATCACGTGGCTCGCAGAAATGCGATCGCGGAATCCCGGGATCACCGTCTCGAGCTGGGCTGCGACCTTCTCCTGATAGGCGGTCCCTTCGGCCTCCCAGTCGGCGTGATGCGGGAATCCCAGATGCGGCACCGGCGAAAGCGCATAGAACGTGTCGTCACCTTCGGGCGCGACCGATGGATCGGTGACGGAGGGGCGGTGCAGGTAGAGCGACATATCCTCGGAGAGCTGCCCCTCGATGAAGATGTCACGTACGAGCCCTTCGTATCGGGGCCCGTTCAGGATCGTGTGGTGGCCCACGTCACGCCACATACCCGCAGTATCCGACGTGCCGAAATACCAGACATAGAGTCCCATGGACCAGCGCCGCTTGCGCAGCCGTTCCGGCGTCCACCGCCGCTTGCTGCCATTGCGCAGAAGGCGGTCATAGGTATGACCCGCATCGGCATTCGACACGACGAGATCGGCGCGTTCGATCCGCCCGTCGATCAGGCGCACACCGGTCGTGCGACCCTTATCGACCAAGATCTCGTCGACCTCGGTCCCGAAGCAGAGTTCCCCGCCCTGATCCGCGATCACGTGCGCCATCGCCTCGGCAATCGCGGCAACGCCGCCCATCGCGTAATGGACGCCGAATTCCTTCTCCAGATGGCTCACCAGGATATACATCGACGTCACGTTGAACGGGTCGCCACCGATGAAGAGCGGGTGGAAGCTGAACGCCATCTGCAGCCGCGGATCGCGGAAACGGCGCTTCGCATGGGACGCGACCGAACGATCGGCCCGCAATGCGGCAAATTTCGGGAGCACGGCCAGGAGATCCGCGAACCTGTGCATCGAGCGTCGCCCGAGATCCTCGAAGCCGAAGGCATACCTCGCCTCCGCATCGCGCAGAAACCGATCGTATCCCTTCACATCGCGCGGAGAGAGCCGCGCCACCTCGGCCCGCATCGCGTCCGTGTCCTGCCGTGCGGCGAACCGTGATCCGTCCGGCCAGCGGATCTCGTAGAACGGATCGAGCGCGCGCAGATCGACATCCGCATCGAAATCGCGCCCGCAGGCGCGCCAGAGATCGCGAAAGAGCTGGGGAACCGTGACGATGGTCGGCCCCAGATCGAAGCGGTGGCCGTTCTTGTGAATGGCCGACCCCCGCCCACCCGGCGTGTCGAGACGGTCGATCACCGTGACGGCATACCCCTTGGCCCCCAGCCGCATGGCGGCCGACAGACCACCGAGACCCGCCCCCACGACGATGGCGCGGCTCGGACCGGAGGAAGAGGATGTTGCGCTCATGGGATCGAGCCTAGCTGTGTCAACCGAACCTGACAATCGCAGATCGCGACCGGCCCCCGTTGCAAAAGCGCGCAGAGATGTCAGACTGCGTTTACACCGCACGATGCCTTCGGGAGGGGTCGCCATCCAAACCGTGACGCTGTCCTTTCACCGCTTCGATACGTGGCGCGCGCGGATCTGGGCATTCGGCCAGATGACCTTTGCCCGCTGGCCGCTCTGGCGCCTTTCCGAATGCCGGTTCTGGAAACTCTGTGGCTCGGGAAGCGGCGACGGCTTCGCGGCCGTTCCCGAACCATCGATTTGGGCGATCCTCGCCTGCTGGCCGGACGAGACCACTGCCCGCAGGCAGCTGGCCGAGGCTGGCGTCTTCCGCCGCTGGCGCGCCCGTGCGGCCGAAAGCTGGACGCTCTATCTTCGACCCGTCTCGGCACGCGGTGCGTGGTCGGGGCGACAGCCCTTCGATGCCGGCCCCGAGACAGAGGGGCCCCTCGCGGCGCTGACCCGCGCGACGATCCGGACCCGGCACCTCGCCCCATTCTGGAAGCGCGTGCCCAGAATTTCGGATGCGGTTGCGAAGGATGGCAACGTCGCCTTCAAGATCGGGATCAGCGCGCTTCCCTGGCTGCATCAGGCGACCTTCTCGGTCTGGCCCGACGCGGATACGATGGCCGAGTTCGCCCGGCGCGACGGCCCCCATGCCCGAGCCATCCGCGCAGTCCGCGACGGCGGGTGGTTCTCCGAGGAACTTTATGCCCGTTTCCGTGTCATCGGGACCGAAGGCACGTGGTCGGGCGCACGGGCAATACCGGGAATGGCCGCATGAGCCGGACCTTCCCCTTCTCTGCCATCGTCGGGCAGGACGACATGAAGCGCGCGATGGTGCTGACCGCGATCGACGCGCGGATCGGCGGCGTACTCGTCCTCGGCGATCGCGGCACCGGGAAATCGACGGCCGTACGCGCGCTTGCCGCCCTCCTGCCGAAGATGCGTGTGGTCGATGGATGCCCCGTCAATTCCGCGCGCAAGACCGATTGTCCTGACTGGGCCGAGATCGGATCAGCGAAGATTGTGACGCGACCGACACCGGTGGTCGACCTGCCGCTCGGCGTGACCGAGGATCGCGTGACCGGGGCACTCGATATCGAACGCGCTCTCACCCGCGGCGAGAAAGCATTCCAACCCGGCCTGCTCGCACGCGCCAATCGCGGATACCTCTATATCGACGAGGTCAACCTGCTCGAGGACCACATCGTCGATTTGCTGCTCGACGTCGCGCAATCGGGCGAGAACCTTGTCGAGCGCGAGGGAATGTCGATCCGCCACGACGCGCGCTTCGTCCTCGTGGGCTCCGGCAATCCCGAAGAGGGCGAACTCAGGCCACAGCTCCTCGACCGCTTCGGCCTGTCGGTCGACGTGACCTCGCCGCAGGATGTCGGGACACGGGTAGAGGTCATGCGGCGGCGCGACGCGTTCGACCGCGACCCAAGGAGCTTCGCGCGGCACTGGGATGCAGAAGACACAACCCTGCGCGAGGCGATCGTCGCCGCCCGCAAGATGCTGCCCATGGTCGAGACACCCGAGGAGATCCTGCACGATTGCGCGGCTATCTGCATCGCGCTCGGCTCGGACGGGCTCAGGGGCGAACTGACGCTCCTCAGGACTGCCCGCGCCGAGGCTGCGTTCGAGGGTGCGACCCTGATCGGCCGCGACCATCTGCGCCGCGTGGCGGCGATGGCGTTGCAGCACCGTCTGCGCCGCGACCCGATGGACGAGGCCGGGACCGCGGCAAGGGTCGACCGGATCGTGACCGAGGTGCTGGGCCCCCGGCGGGCCGCCGCGGAATGAGCGGATCACCCGGCTGGGCGCGGGTGCGGGACGCTCTACGGCTCTTCGCACTCGACCCGAAGGCCATGGGGGGCATCTGGATCCGCTCAAGGCCGGGCCCGGCCCGCGATCGGGTGCTCGACCTGCTGGCACCGCTCGGGGCCCGGCGCATCACGCCGAATATCGCCGACGAGACGCTCGATGGCGGAATGGACCTTGCCGCGACACTCGCACTCGGGCGGCCCGTCGAACGTGACGGAATTCTGGCACGCGGGGATCTGATCTGCCTCGGCATGGCCGAGAGGACAGCGCCGGGCCTGGCTGCGCGCCTGGGACAGGCGATCGACCGACGCGAGACCGCCCTTCTCGTACTGGACGAGGCGGCGGGCGAGGACGAGACACTGGCCGCGCCGCTCGTCGATCGGCTGAGCCTTTTCCTCGATCTGTCGGACCTCCGACTGGCGGATCTCGGCCAGGTGGAGCTCCGCAATCTCGACGCGGCGCGCGCGCGGCGCGCGCGCGTCATGCTCACCGACGACGACCGGCAAACCCTGGTGGCGACGGCAATGTCACTGGGAATCCGGAGCCTGCGCGCGCCGATGCTGGCCGCGCAAGCGGCGCGCGGCCTCGCGGCGCTGGCCGGGCGCGACCGGGTGGAAATCGACGATCTGCGCCGCGCGGTCGAACTGACGCTCGCACATCGGGCCCTTGCGGCCGAGGATGCGCCGCCGGACCAAAGTGACGCACCCCCCGACGACGATGCGGTCGAACCGCCGGAGCCCCCGCAGGACGACGCGATGCAGGGCACCCCCCCGCAGGACATGCTGGTCGATGCCGCTCGCGCCGAACTTCCCGCCGATCTGCTCCGCGCTCTTGCCGCCGGACGGGCGGCACGGGTCCAGAGCGCCGCGCGCGGATCCGGCGCGGCGATCCGCAGCAACCGGCGCGGTCGCCCCCTGCCCGCGCGGCAGGGACGCCCCTCGGATGCAGCACGCCTCGACCTCGCCGCGACGCTGCGCGCGGCGGCTCCATGGCAGAAGGTCAGGGGCGGCGCAGGACCCGAGCAGCGTCTGACGCTCCGGCTCGAGGATCTGCATGTCCGCCAGTTCGAGCAGAAATCCGACCGCCTGCTGATCTTCGTCGTCGATGCGTCAGGCTCTCAGGCGATGAGCCGGCTCGCGGAGGCAAAAGGCGCGATCGAGATCTTGCTGTCGCAGGCTTATGCACGCCGCGATCATGTCGCGCTCGTCGCGTTTCGAGGCACCGGGGCCGAAATCCTGCTGCCACCGACACGATCGCTCGTCCAGACGCGAAAGCGGCTGGCTGCCCTTCCGGGCGGAGGCGGGACACCTTTGGCCGCCGGATTGTTCACAGCAGCAAACCTGGCGCGCCAGGTTCGCGGGCGCGGCTTCACGCCGTCACTGGCGCTGTTGACCGATGGACGGGCCAATATCGCGCTCGACGGGGCGGCGGATCGGCAGGCGGCGGCACGCGATGCGCGCCTTGCAGCGGCGCAGATCCTCGCCCTTTGTCCCGGCGGCATCGTGATCGATACGGGCCGACGCCCCACGCCGGACCTCGCCGCACTCGCAGACGCGATGGCGGCGCACTATCTGCCGCTGCCACGCGCGGATGCCGCGCGGCTCGGGCGGGCCGTCGCGCCGATCATGGCGGGCTGAGATGGAGTGGGAGAACATGCCGGCAGACTGGCCGCATCGCGACGTCTCGCGGCGCGTCGAGAGCCGTCCGCATCTCTGGCACATGCAGGAAAAGGGCTCGGGTCCGGTTCTGCTTCTTCTTCATGGCACCGGAGCCTCTACCCATAGCTGGGCGGGATTGTTCGACCGACTGGCCGAAGCGCATCGCGTCGTCGCGGTGGATCTGCCGGGGCACGGCTTTACCCGGTTGGGAAGTCGTCACCGCAGCCGGCCCGCGCTGATGGCCGCGGATCTCTGGTCTCTCCTTGGGGCCGAGGATATTGCGCCTCGGGCGATCATCGGCCATTCCGCCGGTGCGGCACTCGCGCTTGAGATGGCGACGTCGCCCGAGCGGAATTCCGATGTCGCTCTTATTATCGGAATCAATGCGGCCCTCAGCGCATTCGACGGCGCGGCGGGATGGCTCTTTCCCATGGCCGCGCGCGCAATGGCCGCAATGCCGGGCCTGACCACAGGGCTCGCGCGACTGGCCCGCAGCAATGGCCGGGTGGAACAGTTGCTCGGCAATACCGGATCGATGCTCGATACCGAAAGCATCGCGCGATATCGTGTTCTGCTTGGCGATCCGACGCAGATCGACGGCGCATTGTCGATGATGGCGCAGTGGTCGACGCGCGGTTTCGACGACGAGGTCCGGCGCTATCCCGGGCGTCTGACATTGCTGACCGGGGAGCGGGATGCGACGGTCTCGCCCGCGATCTCTGCCCGGGCGGCACGGATCGCACGGGACGGGGTCCACCTATCGATGGGCCCCTATGGTCATCTCGTCCACGAGGAAGCGGCCGACATGACCGCCTCGGTCGTTCTCGATACACTCTCGCGCGAGGCTGTCCCTATTGCACGATGAAATCGGCGTGGAGCGCACCCGCGGCCTTGATGCTCTTGAGGATGTCGATCATGTCGCGCGGTGCCACGCCCAGCGCGTTGAGCCCCGCGACCACGTCCGAAAGGGACGTGCCGTCCGGAACCTCGGCGAGGCCGATCCCCGGCTCCTCCTCGATCGCGGCATTCGTGCGCGGCACGACCACGGTCTGGCCCGGAGCGAACGGGTTCGGTTGAATGACCGCAGGTGCCTCTTCGACGCGGATCGTTAGGCCACCCTGGCTGACCGCGACGCGGCTGATGCGGACATCCTCTCCCATCACGATCGTGCCCGAGCGCTGATCGACCACGACACGCGCACTGCGCTCGGGCTCGACACGGATGTTCTCGATCCGGCCGATCGCGTGGGCGGGCGACGGGGCCTGAGTCGCCGCGATGTTGACCTGAACGGTACCCGCATCGAGCATGACGGCAACCGCACGGTTGAGATCGCCGTTGATCGCCTGCTCGATCCGCGCGGCGGTGGTGAAGTCGGGCGTCCGGAGGGCCAGCCGGATATCGGTGAGCGATCCGAAATCGAAGTCGATCTCGCGCTCGACCCGGCCGCCGGAGGGGATTGACCCTGCTGTCGGCACGCCGGTCGTGACCGTCGCGGCGTCGCCCTGTGCCGATGCACCACCGGCAATGATCGTGCCCTGGGCCACCGCATAGATCTGACCGTCTGCGGCGTTGAGCGGCGTCATGACGAGCGTGCCGCCCAGAAGCGACGTCGCATCGCCGATGGCCGAGACCGTCACATCGATCTGGCTGCCCGCGCGAGAGAATGGCGGGAGTTCGGCGGTAACGAGGACGGCCGCGACGTTCTTGGGACGGAACTGTTCGCCCGTCACGTTGACGCCCAACCGTTCGAGCATGTTGGCCATGATCTCTTCGGTGAAGGGAGAGTTCCTCAAGCCGTCGCCCGTGCCGTTCAGGCCCACGACAAGGCCGTAGCCGACCAGGTCGTTGCCGCGCACGCCGTCGAATTCCACTAGGTCCTTGATGCGGACCGGTGCGGCGATCACGGCCGTGGAGATGACGAGACCCGCGAAGAAGGTCAGGAGGAACCTGATCATCTGAGGTAGTTCGTGAGGCTGAGACGAGAAAGGCGTGCGGTCATGGCGTACAGGGTCTCCAACTGAAGTTCGGTTTCCCTTAACCGAGAAGCGGTTTCGAAAGGGTCAATGCCGATCAGATCGGCACGGGCCTTCTGAAGAGCGGTCTCCTCGTTGGCGTTGCGCGTCTCGGCAAGCTCGATGCGCCCTTCGTTCGCGCCGATGACTGCGCGATGGTCGGTCAGCTCGTCGCTCGAGCGGAGCATCTGCGCACCCGCATTCTGGAGGACGGCCTCATATTCCACGCCTTTCGTGCCGAATGCGCCCGCATTGGCGAATCGGGCCTTCGCAAGCCCCGCGAGCGTATCGCGAATGGTGCTGTCGTCGGCGCGCAGCTCCATCGTGACCGTCATGCCATCGGCTACTTCCTGCGGTGCGAGCGTCCCGTCGTTGCCCTGATAATCGTTCGTCATGAAGGCACCGGTCGGCGCGAAATAGGCGTCGATCCGTGCGATCATCGTATCTGCATCGGGCGCGCCCCCGACAAGCGTCTCGAGATCCGCCAGGATCGCATCCCCGTCCCGCAAGGGCGGCGTGCCGGTGGCGGTCCCGGAAAGCGAATAGCGCCCCCCGATAGCCGTGTTGATGGCCGAGACCACGGACTTGAAGCCCGCCTCGGCGTTCTCCGCCATGAGGTTCGGGCTCGCCGCTCCCCCGAGAATGCCGCTGTTGAGAAGGTCGGGCTTGATACGGTTCACTTCCCCCTGAACGCGTTCGAGAATGCTCTGCACCCCCCCGGCGTGAAGGTTCGCCTCGCGCGCCGCGGATGAGAGCGCGGCGACGCGGCCGAGCGATCGCTCGATCCCGCCGATCATGCCCGTATCACCCGAAACGGCTGATCTGCGGTCGGATTTCAGCCCGGTGGTCAATTCGGTACTGAGGGTCTGCATCTCGCGGCCGAGACGTGCGTTCGCGCGGCGGATGACATAGGACTGAGCAAGATCGCCAAAGGTCGAAACGGACATTTCGTCAAATCTCCAAGAGGCGTTGAAGCATCGTGTCGGCGGCCTGGAGGACCCTGGTATTGGCCCCGTACATCTGTTCGACGAGAAGCATGTTCTGCAACTCCGCATCGGTATCGACGCCCTTCTCGAGCATGCGTCCCGTCAGTTCCGTCGATCTCGTCGTCGCAAATGTCTCCTCGGCCTCGGCGCGGAACAGCTGACCGCCGGCGAAGGACATGACCGAATCGGCCTGTCCGCCGAGCGTGAGCGCCGATGATCCGAGCGCCGACGAAGGTGACGTGCGGCTGGCGTCGAGGGCCGCCCTCGTGGCCTTGAGGAGGGATCCGTCACCCTGCGCACCCGGTCCCGCTGCCCCGAGCCCGTCGCGGAGCCGCCAGACTTCGCCACCCTTGCGCGGATCGACCGCGGCGTTGAGCGTGATGCGCCCCGCGATCCCGGCCTCGTCCGCCCCGGAGAAGAGGCCGCCTTCGTCGGTGAAGAGGCCGGGCGCACCTGCGGGCCTCAGACCCGGGACATTGTCCATCCGCGCTATCAGGTCGCGCGCGAACCCGTCGATCTGCTGGCCCATCGATGGTGCCAGCTCGTCGCGGACAGAGAAAGTCCCCGAAAGCGTCCCGCCACCCATGCGCGATTGCGGGCCCGTCACGGCAACAGGCCGATCGTTGATGACGAGCCCCGCCCCTGCCACGCCACCGGCCGCGAACTCGATCTTGGCGGGCCGGTCGTCGAACAGGATCTGGCCATTCGTGGTGATCAGGGACACGCCCTGGTTCGGACGCGTGAGTTCCCGGACCGGAACGATCTGCGAGATCGTATCGATCTCTCGCTGGCGCATGTCCTTGAGCGAATTGATATCCTCGCCCCGGATCGCGGCGGTCGTGATATCGCGGTTCAGCCGTTCGACCCGCTGCAACCCTTCGTTCAGGGCCTTCACCTGCAGGCCGATATCTCGATCGGCATCGAAGATCACCTGCTGGACGCCGTCGCTCGCCCGGTTGAGGAAATCCGAGATGTCGCCCGCGGTGTTCGCAACCGCCGTAAGGCGATTGATCGAGGCGGGATCGCTTGCCGCCTCGATGAGCTGCGCGTCGAGTTGCGACAATCGTCCCGAAAGCGAATTGCCGGTGCCGGGTTCGCCGAGCAGCTCTGACATCCGCTCGACCGCCTGACGGCGGGTTCCGGCCATGCCGGCTTCGGCCCCAACGAGGCGGTTCTCGGCCAGGAGTGCCGGATCGACGGCACGGCTGACGCCCGTGAGCCGGACGCCACCCGTCGGGCCGGAGACGAACTGCGCCTCGCGGGCCGCATAGCCGGGCGTGAGCGCGTTCGAGATGTTCGACGAGATGACCTGCGCCGAACGGCTGGCCGCGCCGAGCCCCGTAAGGGCGTTGTTGAACGCTGCGGAAATACTCATGCCCTGGGGCTCCTTCGAAGGTGGATCAGCGCTTCAGGTTGGTGGTTTCCTGGAGCATCTCGTCGACGGTCTGGATGATCTTCGCGTTCGACGAATAGGCTCGCTGGGTCTGGATCAGGTTGGTAAGCTCGGTCGCGACGTCCACGGTGCTCGTCTCGCGGCTGTAGCCTGCGGTCTCGCCCACGGGGCCGTCGCCGGCATCCCAGAGGAACATCTCGCCGCTCTCGGCCGTCACCTTGTAGGTCTGGGCGTCGCCGGTGCGCAGGCCGTTGGGGTTCGCGACGTCGATGACCGGCACCTGATAGATCGAACGGGTAAAGCCCGAATCGTAGACCGCGTTCACGATCCCGCCCGCATCGATCTCCACACCAACGAGGTTGCCGATGGCCGATCCGTCCTTGCTCAGCGTCGTGGGCGAGAACGACGTGTTGAGCTGGGTTATGCCGTTGCCATTGTTGAGCTTGCCGATATTGAGCGAGATATCACCGCCGCCGACGGTCAGGGGAAGCGTTCCGCTATCGCCTTCGTACTCGGGATACGCCGGATCGGTCCGCGTCACCGAGGCGAGCGTTCCGCCGCCAGGGTTGCCGCTGTTGAAGGCCAACGTGTACTCGCCGATCACGGCATCGCCGCTCGCGCTGTCGGTGATGGTCATCGTCCATTCGTTGGACGGCGTCACGCCGTCGGAGGGGGTCGGCGTGAAGGTCGCGCGCAGCGTTTCGGTCTGACCGAGGTTGCCGAAATATTCGAGCGTGATGTCCTGCGGATCGGCCACGGCACCGACGCGCGTATCGTTGGCCGGCAGGTTGACGTGCATCGTCATGTTGCCTGTCGGATTGGCGGCAAGCTGGTTGTGGTAGATGTTGACGGGCTCGAGACCCGCGATGCTGTCGCGCGGGAAGGGACGGATCGTGCCGTCCTGGTTGGCGGGCGAGCCCAGCAGGACCTTGCCGGTCGCATCGACGAGCGTGCCTGCCGCATCGGGTCGGAACGATGCGGTCGTCATCAGCGACAGGGGAAGGTTTCCGCCGAACTTCACCGCAGAGGCATCGGTCACGGGCAGAAAGCCACGCCCCTTGATCGAGATGTCGGTGGCGTTGGCCGTGCCCTGCATCGCGCCCTTCTCGTCGATCAGGCGTTCGGTCGTCGTGCGCACGCCGCCGGCGATGTATTTCGACGAGGACGTGCTGTCGATCACCATGGAGTGGAAGTCGGTGAAGGTGCGCTTGTATCCATAGGTCCCGGAATTGGCGATGTTGTCGGAGATGCTCGCAAGGCGCTGCGAATTCGCGTTGAGACCGGAGACGCCCGCGGCCAGGGAGGAGGAAATCGTCATTGATATCGCCTTTCTTTTGCGACCGAGTCGTGAATTGATCGGAGGATTACGGTTTCGGGCTTAACGCCGCGCTAACGGCCACCCTGTTCGCCTCCTCGCAGTCTATCTCAGCAGGATCAGTTCGATCCGGTTGTTGCGGATATCCATAGGGTCGGGGCGGACGTGCTCCCGGTCGGCAAAGCCGCCGATCCGCCGGATCCGCCCGGCATCGAAGCCGCCGGCGGTCAGCATCTCGCGCACCTTCTGCGCCCTGGCCGCCGAAAGTTCCCATTCGTCGCGAAGCATCCTGACGATCGCCTCGGACCGGACATGGCCGTTGATCGCCACCTCGTTCGTCGCAAGCGAGAACACGTCCCGCACCACCAGGAGCAGATCGGTCATGAGGCCAGTCGGTTCGGCGGTGCCGACCTCGAAAAGGCGCGCACCGGGCAGATCAAAGAGATCGACGATCAGACCTTCGTCGGTCACCCGCGTCACGATATGTTTCAGCAGATCGTCCGACACCGTCGACTCCCCGGCGCGTGCCGTCAGAAGCTCCTGATATCGCATGAGTTCGTCGGTAACCGTCTGGGCGTCTTCGGCATAGGACAGCGTCTGCGTCGGATTTTGCGCCTCGCCACCGGCTTCGCCGAGATACTGGTCGTTCGATGCGGGATCGGCACCGCCGAGCGCACCAGCCCCACCCCCCGAGACGCGCATGAGCGGGATCTCCGGGCTGAAATAGTCGGCGATGCCCTTGCGCTGGGTGTCGGTCGTCGCGTTGAGCAACCACATGAGCATGAAGAACGCCATCATGGCCGTCACGAAGTCGGCATAAGCGACCTTCCACGCACCACCGTGATGCCCGCCGCCGCCCACGACCTTCTTGCGCTTGATGATGATCGGCCTGTTCGACGCCATGCCTGCACTCCTCGGATCTTTGGATCGGGCAGTAGCAGCGAGCCGTGAAGAGCAGCCTAACCGATAAACTTCTCCGCATTTCTTGGGACGGCTGGATCGGGCGCTAGTTCGACGGCAGGCAACAACGGCACGGTGACCTCATGGCGCGCAACGACCTTGCGATCTACGACGACATGGCAGCGAAATGGTGGTCGGACGACATACGCTGGATCCGCGTTCTCAAGAACATGGTGCCCGGACGGCTGTCCTGGTTCGATCGCAAGATCGACTGGAACGGCAAGCGCGTCCTCGATCTCGGCTGCGCCGGCGGCTTCATGGCCGAGGCGCTGGCGCAGCGCGGTGCAGAGGTGACGGGTATCGATCCGGCCGAGAAGGCGATCGAGGCGGCCCGCGCCCATGCCGAACAATCGGGGCTTTCGATCCGTTACGAGGTGGGAACGGGCGAGAAGCTGCCACATGAGGACGGATCGTTCGACGCGATCGTCTGCGTCGACGTGCTGGAACATGTCGCCGACCTCGGAGAGGTCCTGTCGCAGGTCGCGAGGGTACTGAAGCCCGGCGGGATCTTTTTCTACGACACCATCAACCGAAATCCCGTCGCCCGCTTCGCCGCGATCACGATGGCCGAGGACGTGCTGCGCGTCCTTCCCAAAGGCACTCACGATCCGAAGATGTTCATCACGCCGTCGGAACTCGAAAGCGCCCTGCGCGCGGCGGGCCTTGCCCCGGAAGAGAAGACCGGTCTCGGACCGCGGGGCATCGACCGGCGCGGCGATCCGGTCTTCGGACAACTGCCCCTCACGGCGATCATCTATATGGGTCTCGCGAGGAAACCGGCCTGACCGCCATTGCACGAAACCGTGTCCGCGTTATCTGGTTCGGGATCGGGCATGATTTCGGGATCGCGGCATGAGCGGGCTTCTTGCGCTACTGGACGACGTAGCGGCTATCGCCAAGGTCGCGGCGGCCTCCGTCGACGATGTCTTCGGACAGGCGATGAAGGCTTCGGGCAAGGCTGCGGGCGCGGTGATCGACGACGCGGCCGTGACACCGAAATACGTCCATGGGTTCTCGGCCGATCGCGAGCTGCCCATCGTCTGGCAGATCGCCAAGGGCTCACTCTTCAACAAGCTTGTGATATTGCTGCCCGTGGCCCTGTTGCTCTCGGCCTTTGCACCTTGGGCGATACCGCCGCTCCTCATGTTGGGCGGGGCGTATCTCTGCTTCGAAGGGGCCGAAAAGGTCTGGCACAAGCTGAACCCTTCCGATCATCACAGCGATGAACTCGTCGAGCAGAAGAAGGCCGACGCCACGCTTGAGAAACGCAAGGTGAAGGGCGCGATCAAGACCGACTTCATCCTGTCGGCTGAAATCATGACGATCGTGCTGACGGCCTTGCCTCCGGAACTCGGGATCGTTCAGGTCGCCGGATCTCTTGCGATTGCGGGCGTATTAATCACCGTCGCGGTCTACGGCGCTGTCGCGATCATCGTGAAGGCCGACGATGCGGGCCTCGCGATGGCTGCGGGCGGGCGGCTTTCCGCGACGCGCGCGACGGGGCGTTTCATCGTCCGCGCCATGCCGACCTTCCTGAAGCTCCTCGTCATCGTCGGCACGGCCGCGATGATCTGGGTGGGCGGCAACATCATCGTGCACGGCCTGCACGAGCTTGGATGGCACGCGCCCTACGACTTCATTCATCATCAGGCGGTCGCCGCGGCCGAAACGGTGGGGCGCTGGACCGGTGCCGTCGAATGGTTCGTGACCGCCGCTCTCGACGGTGTGGTCGGCCTCGCGCTCGGGTTGATCCTCATCCCGCTCACGAAGCCGATCGTCGGTCTCTTCGGCAAGACCGCGCACTGATCGCGGCTATTTCGCGCCCTTCTTTACCGCATCGGCAAGGTCGATGCCATTGAGGCGCGCCACGTGGTCGGCCACCATGGGCACATAATCGGACCCCTCGCCGATCGCCGCCACATGGGCGTAATAGTTGCGCGCCGCGGCACCGATCGGGTTCATCGCGCCCGCGCCCTGCGCCATCGACGCGACATAGGTCATATCCTTGAGCGCGTTGGTGATCGAGAACTTGTGGGCATCGCGATTTCGGTCGACTGCGTAGCTCATGAACGTGTCGAAGAAGCCGTTGGACATACGGCTCGCGCCCATCACGTCGCGGACCGTCTGCGGCGAGATGCCGGACTTCACGCCCAGACTCAACGCCTCCGCGAAAAGCGCACCATAGCTCATCGCGATGAAGTTCATGATGAGTTTCATGCGATGCGCGGTCCCGGTCTCGCCGATATGGGTGATCGAGCCTGACCAGCATTCGATGACCGGCCGGACGACCTCGAAGGTTGCGGCGTCGCATCCGACCATTGCGTCAAGCGTGCCCTCCTCGGCTTCCTTCGGCGTGCGGCCGAGCGGCGCGTCGACGAGCGTCATTCCGGCATCCGAGAGCTCAGCCGCCAACGCGTCGGTCGAGTTCGGATCCGACGTGGTGCAGTCGACGACCACGAGCCCCGCCTTGCCGCTTGCGAGGATCCCGTCGGACCCTCGGATGATCTCCTCGACCTGTGGCGAATTCGACAGGCAGATATGCACGATGTCGCAGGCCTCGGCCATGGCCTTGGCCGAAGTGGCCTCGGTTGCGCCGCGACCGACCAGATCCTCGACCGGTGCGCGGTTTCGGTTTCCCTTGATCTGCAGCCTATAGCCGCCTTCGAGGATGTTTTTCGCCATTCCGTGACCCATCAGGCCCACGCCGATGAAACCGACGATCGGTTTGTCCGTCATGATGTCCTCCGCTGAATTCAGTTGCGATGGTACACCGAAGTACCCCTGACACAATGCAGGCCTTGCGCGGGCCCCGGGACGGTCTAGATGCGCGGAATGAATACCGAACGAGCCCCCGACAGCCTGCCGATGCTCCATCTCCGCGAGATTGCGGAAGATCATGTCCGGCTCGTTGCGATCCTGGTGCGCCGCAAAGGTGCCACGCCACCCATCCTCGAGGCGGACGGCAAGAGGATCGAGGCCGAGGCGCTCCGGACCGAGGCCGGCGCGACGCTCTGGCGCTATGCGTTCACGCTGCCGCGTGCCGCGCGGACGCAGTATCGGGTCGAGGGGCGCGATTACCAGGTCGCGACGGATTTCCGCGGCGACATGTCGATCGCCTTCGTGTCCTGCAACGGTCAGGAACATGGCGATCTCGACCGTCCGGTCGCCAGTCGCAACGCGCTCTGGCGGCAGCTGGCCGAACGCAACGCGCGCGAACCCATCCAACTCCTCCTCCAGGGCGGCGACCAGATCTATGCCGACGAGGTGACCGAGGCGCATCCGCTGTCCAGGGACTGGCCCGACGTGCCGCATCGCGAGCTGGGTGACGACGAAATCGCGGAACTGCGCGCGGCGCTCGGGAAGGCATTCTTCCTGCGCTACGCGACGCAGGCCGCACAGGGTGGTTTCTCGGAGGTGTCGGCGCGGATCCCCACTCTGGCGATGTGGGACGACCACGACATCTGCGACGGCTGGGGGTCGCTGCGCCCGGCCAGTCTCGACTCGCAGGTCGGACGGTGCCTCTTCGAAGCTGCACGCGAGGCGTTCCTGCTGTTCCAGATGGGCCACGCCCCTTCGGAGCGGCCCGAGATCGCCATGGGTGAGGGGCATCTCTCGTGGCGCGTCACGGCACCGGGCTTCTCCATCGTCGCGCCCGACCTGCGCTCGACCCGCAGGCCCGAGCGGGTGATGGATGACAGGACCTGGGCCGACATGGAACGTGTGATGGGCGAGCTGCCCACCGGCCATACCTTCATCATGTCGAGCGTGCCCGCACTCGGCCCGCGCCTGTCCCTCGTGGAGCGGGCGATGAAGATCACGAGGCGAATGGAGAAATACGAGGACGACCTGCGCGACCAGTGGCAGAGCTTTGCCCATCGTGAAGAATGGCAGCGATTCCTCCGACTGCTGCTCGACCGTCACGAGGATCCCGACGCGCCCGTCACCGTCCTGTCGGGCGAGATCCACCTCGCGACGCGCGCCATCATGGACGCGCCGGCAGGCCCGCTCCATCAGCTCGTGGCTTCCGGCATCACGCATCCGGCCCCGCCCAGGCTCTATGCCCGCGGGCTCGGCACTCTGGCGAGGTTCGGTGAGACGCCGCTCAAGGGCCATCCGATCCGGCTGCGTGCATTGCCAGGGCAACGCGCCATCTATGCCGCCCAGCGCAATTATCTGATGCTCCACCGTCGCGATGGTGGATGGTCGGCGGAATGGATGCTGGAAAAGTCAGGACGGACCCCGGCCCTTCCCCTCTGACCCGATCTTTCCGCCATCGCAGTGGACCTCCCGCACGGAATGTGCCAGCGATGGATCCCGCGACCCCGAGAAGGGGTCGGCGAGGAATTTCCGAGGGGGGAACGACGATGAGCATCATGAAATTCGGCTGCCTGATCGCCGCGACGCTGGTTGCGGGCGGCGTACAGGCCGAGACGCTGCGCCTGTCGCACAATGTGGGCGACACGACGACGTGGCATCAGGGGGCCGAACGCTTCGGCGAATTGCTGTCCGAGAAGACCGGTGGCGACTACGATGTCCGGGTCTTTCCGAATGCTCAGCTCTCGGGCGGCGATCAGATGCGCCAGGCCGAGATGGTCGGCCGCGGCGCGCTCGACCTCGTGGTGACGTCGGCGATCAACGTGACGCCCCTCGTCCCCGAGATGGCCGTCTTCTCTCTGCCCTATCTCTATGCGAATTACGACGAGGTCGACGCGACGACGCAGGGCGCACCCGCCGAAATGCTGTCGGAAATCCTGCTGGAAAGCGGGATCAAGGTGCTGGCCTGGGGCGAGAACGGCTTCCGCGAGGTCACGAACAGCGTCCGCCCGATCCAGAGCCCGGAAGACCTGCAGGGCCTCAACATGCGCGTCGCGGGACCAATGTATATCGACGTGATGAACGCGCTCGGTGCCAATCCGCAGCAGATGCAATGGTCCGAGACCCTGACCGCGCTGCAGCAGGGCGTCGTCGACGGACAGGAAAACCCGATCGGGGCCGTGATCATCCCGCAGCAGGTCTACGAGATGCAGGATTACCTGACTGCTTGGCATTACTCCTACGACCCGATCTTCCTCGGCGTGTCCGCCGAGAAATGGGATAGTCTCGATGCCGAGACACAAGCGGCGATGCAGGAGGCCGCGACCGAGGCGATGGAGTATCAGCGCGAAATCACCCGCGAGGGCACCGAGGAAGGGATCGGCTTCCTGCGCGAGCAGGGGATGGAAGTCTACGAACCCAGCGACGAGGAGCTTCAGGCCTTCCGCGAAGCGACGCAGCCCGCATTCGATGAATGGGCCGACCGCGTGGGCACGGAAATCGTGAGCGCCTTCCAGGATGCGATCGCCCAAGCGGACGGCAATTCCTCCAACTGACCCCCCGGGCGCGAGGGGGCCCGCCCCCTCCCCCGATCGAGGCGTTTTCTTCATGGCCTTCCTTCTCAGAGATGCGGAAAAGATCGTCTGCGCGGCGATCTTTTTCGGGATGACGTTCCTGGGCTTCGCCAATGTCGTCGCGCGCTATCTGACGAATTACTCCCTCGCGGCGACCGAAGAGCTTTTGACGAACGGATTTCTGCTTCTCACCATCTTCGGGGCGGCGCTCGCCGCGCGGCGGGGTGAACATCTGGCGGTGACGCTGGTTCACGACGCCCTTCCCCCGCGTCTCTGGCGTCCGGTCTTTATCCTCTCGGTGGCGCTGTCGGTTCTGCTTCTGGCGATGTCGGCGTGGTTCTCCTGGCAGACGCTCGCCAATCTTTATGCGAACAGCATGGCGTCCTACGCCCTCGGTGTTCCGGCCTGGTATTATCAGGCTGCGGTCCCCTTCGGCTTTGCGCTGGTCATTCTGCGCTACCTTCAGCATGCGCGCGATTTCCTGAAGGGCCGCGCCGAGATCGAGATCCCCGATGCCTGACCTGCTGCCTGACATCCCTGCGGGCACGCAGATGGTGCTCGTCTTCTTCGGCCTCATGGCGCTGCGTCTGCCGGTCGCCTTCGCACTCGGGCTTTCGGCACTCTTCGCCATGTGGAAAATCGGGTTCGGGTTCGACCTTGCGGGCGACCTGATCGCCACCGGCATCACGAAATACGCGCTTCTCGCCATTCCGTTCTTCATCCTTGCGGGCACGCTGATGGGCTCGCTCGGGATCGCGGAACGGATGATCCGCTTCTTCCGGATCCTTGTCGGTCGTCTGCCGGGGGGCATGGGCCTCGTCGGCACGGTCGTCTGCCTCTTCTGGGGGGCGGTCAGCGGGTCGGGACCCGCATCGGTCGCCGCGATCGGGCCGATGGTGATCAAGGGGATGGAGGATGATGGCTATCCCCGCGCCTATGCCGCGGGCCTCGTTTGCACGGGGGCCGCGCTCTCGATCGTGATCCCGCCGTCGATCGGCCTCGTCATCTATGGCGTCATCGCCGAAACCTCGATCTCGCAGCTCTTCATCGCGGCGATCCTGCCGGGTCTTTTCATGGGGATCGCGATGCTCGCCGCACTTCCCTTCGCCGGACGGACCCGCAGCGCGACGCTCGACACACTGAGCCCCGACCCCTATCGCGGCGAAAGCTATCTCCGCGCGCTCTGGCGGTCCTTCCGCGAAAGCTTCTGGGGATTGATGACGCCGCTCGTGATCCTCGGCGGCATCTATTCGGGGATCTTCACGCCGACCGAAGCCGCCCTCGTCGCGACCGTCTATGCCCTCGGGGTCGGGGCCTTCGCCTACCGCACTCTGACGCTGCGCAACCTCTACGACGCGCTGGGCGATGCAGCGGCCTCTTCGGCGGTGGTTATGCTGGTCGTGGCCTATGCCAGCCTCTTCGGCTGGGTCGTCACGGTCGAAGACCTCGTCGGCACCTATTCCGAGGCCTTGCTGTCGATCAGTGACAGGCCTTGGGTGATCCTGTCGGTCATCATGGTGATCCTGCTCGTCTCGGGCATGTTCATGGATCCGGTCACGGTGATGTTCATCTCCCTGCCGATCCTGATGCCGGTCGTGCGCGAACTCGGCTGGGATCCGGTATGGTTCGGCGTGCTCGTCATGGTGAACCTCGCCATCGGGCTGATCACGCCCCCGGTCGGCATCAACCTCTACGTCGCGGCCAACGTCACCAGGCTGTCGATCGAGCGGGTGGCCCGCGGCGCGCTGCCCTTCCTGGTCCTTAGCCTGCTGGGTCTTGCGGTGATCGCAGCCGTGCCGCGCCTTTCCCTCATTTTCGTCGAATGGCTGCGCTGAAGACGAGACGCCTCGTAAAGCTTGCAGGGTCGCGGGAAGAATGGCAGCCTCCCTCGTAACGGACGACAAAAAAAGTCGCCCGAGGGAGGACATAAGAGTGCCGATAATCCGAGCACTGGACGCGCTCAACGAGGTTGTGGGCCGGATCGTCGTGATCCTTGCCGTGATCTTCGCGGCCATCATCATCTACGACGTCACGATGCGATACCTCTTCAACGCGCCGACGCGTTGGGCCTTCGACGTGGCGAAACAGGCCTATGGCTTCTACTTCGTGCTGCTCGGCGGCTACGCGTTGAAGCATCAATCGCATGTCCGCGTGGACCTGCTGACCGAGAAATTCGGCAACGGCGTCAGGCGCATCGTCGAAATCGCGGGATACCTGATATTCTTCTTCCCGTTCGCCTGGGTCTTCGTCACCCGGTCATACGATTTCGCCGCCACCTCCTGGGCGCAGAACGAGGTCACCTACGGTGCCATCGCCATTCCGGTCTATCCGCTCAAGGCCGGGCTCTGCGTCGCGGCGATACTGCTGCTGCTTCAGGGCATATCCGAGGTTCTGAAACTCGTCCTCGGGCGTTATTACTGGGAGAGCCTCGATGGGCGGTGAGACCATTGCGCTGATCATGTTCGCGATGCTGCTCGCCGGGCTGATGATGGGGCATCCGCTGGCCTTCGTGCTGGGCGGAACGGCCGTGCTCGGGGCGGTCATCGCCGATCGCACCATGGTCCTGGGCATCGTCATCAACCGCATCTACGGCGACGTGCTCGACAATTATACCCTCATCGCGATCCCGCTCTTCGTGTTGATGGCGCAGTTCCTGAGCAATTCGGGCGTGACCGACAGGATGTTCGAGTCGCTGAGACTCCTCATGTCGAACGTCCGGGGCGGGCTCGCGCTTGCGGTGGTGTTCATCTCGATCCTGCTGGCCGCCACCACGGGCATCATCGGCGCGTCGATCACGGTCATGGGCGTCATGGCGCTCAGACCCATGCTGCAATACGGCTACGCGCCGTCGCTGACCACGGGGGTGATCGCCGCGTCGGGCTGTCTCGGCATTCTCATCCCGCCCTCGATCATGCTCATCCTGATGGCCTCCTATTCGCCGCTTTCGGTGGGCGAGCTCTTCGCGGGCGCGATGGTGCCCGGTCTGATCCTGGGCGTGCTCTACGCGGTCTGGGTGTTCATCGTGGCCGTCGTCCGGCCCGACATGGCCCCGTCGGTCGCACCGGACGACATGCCGCCGCGCGGCGCGCTCGTCGCGATGCTCCTGAAGGAGGCGATGCCTCCGCTCCTCCTCATCTTCGGCATCCTCGGCTCGCTCCTCGCGGGGATCGCCACCGCGACCGAAGCGTCGGCGATCGGTGCGATCCTCGCGCTGTTGATCGTCATCGCACGGCGTCGCTTCACCTGGCCCTCGTTCTACGACGCATTGAAGGAGACCGGAAAGACCAGCGCGATGATCCTCTTCATCGTCGTCGGGGCCACGGCCTTCACGGGCGTATTCAACATCACGGGTGGCCTGCGCGCGACGCAGGATCTGATGCGCGGTCTCGACATGGAACCCTGGATGCTGCTCGGGGTCATGCTGCTGATCGTCTTCATCCTCGGTGCTTTCCTCGACTGGACCGGCATCGTGCTGTTAAGCTTTCCGATCTTCCTGCCGATCATCCAGGAGATGGAAAACGTGAACCTGCTCTGGTTCGTCGTGCTGATGGCCGTCGTCCTGCAGACGAGCTTCCTGACACCGCCCTTCGGATACGCGCTGTTCTATCTGCGCGCGATCGCCCCGAAGGAGGTCAGAACGACCGACATCATCCTGGGCGTGCTGCCGTTCATCGGCCTCATCGTCCTCATGTGTCTGCTCGTCGCCGCGGTGCCGGCCACCGTCACGTGGCTGCCTGCGGTTCTCTATCAATAAACAAACAGGGAGAAGACAATGAAGACCGGATTCATCACGGTGGCAGCGCTCGGCGCGCTCGCAACGGGTTTTGCCGGTGCGGCAAGCGCACAGACGACGTGGACCATGACATCGACCTGGCCCTCCTCGCTCGAGATCATCGAGACCGACCGCCATTTCGTGGAACTCGTCAACAAGCTCGCGGGGGACGAGCTGACGATCGACTTCTACGAGGGCGGATCGCTCGTCCCGGCGGGCGAGGTCTTCGGCGCGGTCCAGTCGGGTACGGTGCAGGCGGGCGGCGACTGGCCGGGCTACTGGGCCGGACGCGACGCGGCCTTCACACCGCTCGCCACCACGCCCGCGCTCTTCAACGCCGTCGATTACGTGAACTGGATCAACCAGTGGGGCGGCCGCGAACTCTATGAGGAGACTTACGGCAATTTCGGGATGCACTACCTCCCCTTCGGCGTGAGCAACAACGAAAGCGGTTTTCACACCAACAAGACGATGACGACGCTCGAGGATCTGCAGGGCATGCGCCTGCGGGTCTCGGGAAACGAGCAGGGCCGCATCGTCGAACGCCTCGGGGCCAGCCAGGTCTCGATGGCGGGAGGCGAGGTCTATCAGGCTTTGGAACGCGGTGTGATCGACGGCGGCGAATTCTCGACGCCGAATGTCGACTGGTCGGCGGGCTTCCAGCAGGTCACGACCAATTGGTCGACGCCCGGATGGCACCAATCCGCGTCGGTCTTCGGCGTCATGATCAATCAGGCCGCCTGGGACGCCCTCAGCCCCGAAACGCAGGAGAAGGTCAGGATCGCGGCCGATGCCACCATGCTATGGTCGCTGGCGTTCACCGAAAAGCGCGCGACCGAAGCCTATGAAAAGTGGGACGAAGCCGTACAGATCGACCGCTATACCGACGAGGCACTCGCCGAAGTCCAGCAGATCGCCAACGAGGTGATCGTCGAGGTGTCCTGCGAAAGCCCGACGGCCGGACGCGTCTACCTGTCGATGGTCGAATATCTCGACAACTACGCTCAATGGCGTGGCGCTTCGGAGCCCTACAATCTCGGGCGCAATCCCGAAGGACCGTCGGTCGACGACCTCCGCGCCTGCGTGGACGGCTGACGCGTACCCGGAACGACCCCGCCCGGCTCTGGCCGGGCGGGACGCCCCCGATGGCTCAGCGCAGCACGATCTCGTTCATCCGGATCGTTCCGTCGGGGCCGAACTTGACCTTGCTCAGCAAACCGTCTCCATCGGGATTGGGCATCGTCGCGAAGGCGAGCCCCATCCGCGCGCCGAGCTCCGGACCCGGCAGTAGAAGACCCGATTTCCCCAAGGCTCCGATCGTATCGAGAAGCCCGGTCGCGACGAACGACAGCGTGCCATCCGCCGATCTCGGGGACATCGGCATCTCCACCTGTCCTTTTCCCGTGATCTCGGTCCCGAGGCCCGACAAGCGCATCCGGTCGATCGTCAGATCCGACACTGTCTCAGCCCATCCTGCATCCTCCGCTTGCGGAAGGCTGGCGTGTCCCGACATCGCAAGGTGAACCTGCATCGGATCGCGGGTTAGCACCGCATCGGGGTCGAGCCGTGTCCAGTATGCAGCCGTAGGCACCACGTCCCGCGCGTCGATCTCGAGCGAGACAGGCACCGGATCGGTACCGGCAAATGCCGGCACCCGCGCTGCGAGGTGGAGAGATTTCATCGTCGCCGCCCCGTCGTCCCGAGGGACCGCATCGCCCTTTGCGACCGCCAAAACATCGGACAGGTCGAGCTGCGTCGTGGCGACAAGATCCGCGAGACCGCCCGAAAACTGCCCTTTTCCGGCCCGCAATGTGACGTCGAGCGGTTCGCCTAGCACGACGCTTTCCAGCTCAATGGTCAGCGCGTCAAAGTTGGTCTGGGTCTCGTAATCTCGGTCGCCCTGCCAGGTCGCCCCCCCCGTGAGCCCGTCGAACTTGAGATCGACGTCGGTCCCCGGACCGTCCGGCAGCACGAACTGCGCCAGCAGGCGGCCGACCGAAGCGGTCATGTCGCGCAGCGCACCGCTCGCCGCATCGGCCACGAATGTCGCTTTGAGATCGACGAGACGGTAATCCGCGGTGGGAAACGATGGCCCCATTCCGGAAAGCGTTGCGGTGAGTCCGTCGCCGTCGATGTCGTAGGTTAGATCGTCACCGTCGCGATCCACGAGGATTTCGGCATCGGACGGGTCGATCATCGCAACGGCACCCTCGGGCAAACCACGTATCGACATGTCGATCGGCCCCTCGATCGCCACTGCGACGCGCCCGTCTTCCCGATCCGCGAGCGTCATGCGATCCGCACGATAGGTGATCGCACCGCCACGGAAGGTCACACCTTCGAGCACTAAGGTACCCGCTTCGCGATCCACCAGACGCGCCTCGACCGGCCGGTCGCCGGATTGCCAGACATCCCAAAGGGTGTCGGCCGTGATCTCGGCGCTCAGCGGCAGAGACGTGGAGATAAGGGCGAACGAGATCGCCAGAATGGGACGGAACATGGTCGGCAACCTCGGGCCCGAAACGGGCGATCCGCGGAAAATGTCGTTCGCAGGTCCTCTGGTCAAGGCAGGCCCTCGCCCTAGCCTTTCACGCGGGCTCACGATGGAAGGAACTGCGATGGGCAAGCTCAACGGAAAAGTCGCACTGATAACCGGTGCAAGCCGTGGCATCGGTGCCGCGGCCGCGCGGGAATTCGTCGCGGAGGGTGCGAAGGTCGCGCTGCTGGCGCGATCGGGCGACGAGATCGCCGAGCTCGCGGGCGAACTCGGCGCGGATTCGGCCATCGCGATCCCCTGCGACATCAGTCGCTTTTGGGAAATGCGCGCGGCGGTCGATGCCTGCATCCAGACATTCGGGGCGCTCGATATCCTAGTCAACAATGCCGGGGTCATCGAACCGATCTCCCATCTGAGCGACGCCGATCCGGACGCCTGGGGTCAGGTCATCGACATCAACCTCAAGGGTGTCTTCAACGGCATGCGCGCGGCGATGCCCGCGATGATCGAGGCCGGATCGGGGACGATCCTCACCATCTCCTCGGGGGCAGCCCACAATCCGATCGAGGCATGGTCGCACTACTGCGCCTCGAAGGCCGGGGCGGCGATGCTGACGCGCTGTGCGGATCACGAGGCGCGCGACAAGGGCCTCAGGATCATGGGCCTCTCGCCCGGAACCGTCGCGACCGAAATGCAGCGCGAGATCAAGGCATCGGGCGTCAATCCGGTGAGCAAACTCGAGTGGGACGATCACATTCCGCCAGAATGGCCCGCCAAGGCGCTCGTCTGGATGTGCGGGGCCGAATCTGATGCGCATCTGGGCGGAGAGATATCTCTCAGGGACGAGGACATCCGGAACACGATCGGCCTTCGGCGTTAGATCTTGCCTCGATGGATGGCCGCGGGATAACCGTTCGGCCATGCGTATTTCGAAAAGCAAAGAGCCTCGATGACCGGACGCACCGATGATGTCGCCCTCGCACAGGAAGGCGGCCGTCTGACCATCACGCTCGCGCGGCCCGACAAGGCCAACGCGATGACGGAGGAGATGCTCGTCGCGCTTCGCGATGCCGTGCGAGGAGCGGATGCGCAGGTTCTCGTCCTGACGGGCGCGGGATCCGTCTTCAGCGGCGGGGCGGATCTCCCGGCAGCGCGGGCGGGTCTCGCCCGGTCGCCGCTCTGGGGGGAGGTGACAACGGCGCTGGCAGAATTCCCGGGCCTGAGCGTGGCCGCGATCAACGGCTCCTGCGCCGGCGGGGCTGTCGGGATGGCGATCGCCTGTGACCTCAGGGTCGCCATACCGACAGCGCGGTTCTTCTACCCGGTATTGCGTCTCGGCTTCCCCCCGCAGCCATCAGATGTCGTGAGGCTTGGTCGTCTCCTCGGACCTGCACGCACGAAGCTCATTCTCCTCGGTGCAGAGGAGATCGGTGCGGAAGAGGCGCTTCGCATCGGGCTGGTCGACAAGATCGCCGAGAATCTGGATCAAGCGGTACAGGCCCTCTGCGCTTCGGCCCTCGCCGCCGATCCGGCGCATCTGGCAGCGATCAAACAGCAAATCCTCTAGCGACGCCCACGGCCCGCCCTGCGCCCACCCGGCACGCGCGATCGAAAGCCCGGCGGACGCTTCGACACCCACGCCACGAATTTCTCGAGACGGGGATGCGCGCGCAACGCCTCGACATTCGAGTAATTCCTCGCGAGGTCCGCTTCGGAAAGAGTGGCGTGGATTTCGCTGTGGCAGATCTGATGCAGCAGAACGACGGGGCCGCCCTTCCCGCCCCGCAGTTTCGGGACGAGGTGATGGAGGCTCTGCGGCACGTCGGGCGGGATCGGCCGGCCGCAGAGGGGACAGATCGGCGCGCTCATGAATATGAGAATGCCGCGCGGTGCGCCGGCGACAAGCCCCGGCTCAGGCCGCCAACTCGTCGCGCACGGGACGAGCGAGCCCGAGCACATGATCCGCCGCCTTCTCGCCCGTCATGATGGACGGGGCATTGAGGTTGCCGTTCGGGATTCGCGGAAAGATCGAACTGTCGACGACGCGAAGGTTTTCGACACCGATGACCCGCGTTTCGGGATCGACCACCGCATCCGGATCGCTCGCCCGCCCCATCCTGCAGGTACCGCACGGATGGTACGCCGATTCGACATGCTCGCGGATGAAGTCGTCGAGATCCTCCTTCGACCTGACATGCGATCCGGGCTGCAATTCCGCACCGCGCACATCGTCGAAGGCCTGTTGCGCGAAGATATCCCGCGTCATCTCGATCGCGCGGCGGAAATCCTTCCAGTCATCGTCGTGCGACATGTAATTGAACCGGATCGACGGGGCCGCCGCCGGATCGGACGAGGCAAGCCGCACCGCTCCGCGCGATTGCGAGCGCATGGGCCCGACATGTGCCTGGAAGCCGTGTCCCTTCGCGGCCTTGCCGTCGTAACGGACCGCAAGCGGCAGGAAATGGTATTGCAGATCGGGATAGGCCTTCGACGGATCGCTTCTGAGGAAAGCAGCACTGTCGAACTGGTTCGACGCGCCGATGCCACCCCCCGTCAGCAACCATTCGAGTCCGACACGCGCCTTACCGAACAGGTTCCAGTGGGAATAGAGGCTGATTGGCTTGCGCGATTCCATCTGGAGATAGAGCTCGAGGTGGTCCTGCAGGTTCCGCCCCACGCCGGGCCGATGCGCCCGCACATCGATGCCGTGATCCCGAAGATGCCGCTCGTCACCGATGCCGGACAGCATCAGGAGCTTCGGCGAATTGATGGATGAGGCTGCAACGATCACTTCGCGTCGGGCATTCAGGACGCTCCGCCGCCTGCCTTGTGCGATCTCGAGACCGGTCGCGCGGTCGCCCTCGAAGGTCACGCGCAACGCAAGGCCGCGCCGCAACGTGCAATTCGGCATCGCGAGTGCGGGACGCAGATAGGCTTGCGCCGTCGACCACCGCGTGCCGCGCCAGATCGTCCGCTCCATCGCGCCGAAGCCGTCCTGCTGCGCCCCGTTGTAATCGTCGGTCGCGGGATGGCCGGCCTGGCGTCCGGCTTCGCGGAACATGGCATGAAGGGGGTTCGATCGATCCGCCCGCGTCACGTGCAGCGGTCCGTCCGTTCCGCGCAGATCGCTGCTGCCGCCGTGCCACGTTTCCATCCGTTTGAAATAAGGCAGGACGGATGCGTGGTCCCAACCATCGGCACCCATATGCGACCAGTGGTCGAAATCCACGGGGTTTCCCCGCACGAACACCATTCCGTTGATCGAGGACGATCCGCCGATCACCTTGCCACGCGGCACGGGCAACCTCCGCCCGCCCAGATGCGGCTCCGGGTCGGTCGCAAAACCCCAGTCGTAGCGGCGCATGTTCATCGGATAGCTGAGGGCGCCCGGCATCCGGATGAGCGGCGAACGATCGCCGCCGCCATGTTCGACGACGATGACCTCGTGGCCCGCCTCGGCAAGGCGGAACGCGATGGCTGCACCGGCGGATCCCGCCCCGACGACGATGTAATCTGCAATGTCCTTCATAAGAGGGAATATGGCGTTGATTGATCGGTCAGTCAATAACCGGGAGCCGATGTCACAGATGTCGGCGACCACTTTTCTCGTTCACAACCTGCACAAATACTTTTCAAACGGATTTTTTTGTGCCTAGGATTTGGAACGCTTTTCCCGGCACGATCCCGGAATGCCTCCGAGGGTTAATTGTGCAGGGGACGCGTGTCGCGGCAGTTCTGGATCTGTCAGCGATACGGCGGACACGTGGGCGGCCGCGGTCGGGAGGAGAGCTTCCGCGGCTGCCCACGTGCGAACCTTCTGGCAACATACGTTAGCGCCGTTGCGGTTCGGCACGCCGAACCGCAAAATCGACGACGATTCGACTGAAATCGACGTGATCGCGCCCCGGAGCCATTGCCCCCCGTGACAGGTCCGGCATATTCGGCCGCATGTCTCTGTTCCTGATCGTCGCCCTGCCCTTCCTCGGCGCACTGCTTCCCGGCCTGATGAACCAGGCTGGCCGGCAGACATGTTTCCTGGCCACGTTCCTCGTTACGCTGCTCGCGGCGCTGGGGTTGGCCACGCATATTCCCGCCGTGCTTTCGGGCGAGGTCGTGACCGCGCGTCTCGACTGGCTGCCGGCACTTGGGATGAACGTGAACCTTTTCCTCGACCCGCTGGGATTGATGTTCGCGGGCCTGATCCTCGGGATCGGCCTCCTCATCATCGCATACGGGCGGTTCTACCTCTCGCGCGACGACAACATGGGCGAGTTCTTTACCTACCTGCTGCTTTTCCAGGGCGCGATGGTGGGGATCGTCCTGTCCGACAACATCCTGATGATGCTGATCTTCTGGGAGCTGACATCGCTGTCGTCGTTCCTCCTGATCGGTTTCTGGAAGCATCTGCCCGCGGGACGGCAGGGCGCGCGGATGGCCCTCACGGTGACCGGGATGGGCGGGCTCGCCCTCATCGGGGGAATGCTGATCCTGGGCAACATCGTCGGCAGCTACGACTTGACCGTGATTCTCGACAATCGCGACGTGATCCAGTCATCGCCGCTCTATGTTCCGGCGCTCCTGCTGATCCTTCTGGGGTGTTTCACCAAGTCGGCCCAGTTCCCGTTCCACTTCTGGCTGCCGCACGCGATGGCGGCCCCGACGCCCGTCTCGGCCTATCTTCATTCGGCAACCATGGTGAAGGCGGGGATCTTCCTGATGGCCCGCCTCTGGCCGGTGCTGTCGGGCAGCGACTGGTGGTTCTGGCTCGTCAGCGGCGCAGGCCTCCTGACGATGCTGATCGGCGCGGTCATCGCGCTCTTCAAGAACGACCTGAAGGCGCTTCTGGCCTTTTCGACGGTCAGCCATCTCGGCCTCATCACCTTCCTGCTCGGAACGGGGTCGGCATTCGGGGCGATGGCTGCGGTCTTCCACATCCTCAACCACGCCGCGTTCAAGGCCGCACTCTTCATGACGGCGGGCATCGTCGATCACGAGGCTCATACGCGCGACATGCGGCGGCTCGGCGGGCTGCGCAAGCTGATGCCGATCACCTTCGCGATCGGCACGCTCGCGGCCCTCGCGATGGCCGGCATTCCGCTTTTCAACGGCTTCATCTCCAAGGAAATGATGCTCGAGGAAGCGACGCATGTCGTACTTCTCGACCTTCCCTGGCTCGTGCCTGCGGTGGCGACGCTCGCCGCGCTCTTCTCCGCGGCCTATTCCTTCCGCTTCATCGTCCACACCTTTTTCGGCCCGGTCCGCGACGATTACCCGGCCAAGCCGCACGATCCGCCGTCCGGCATGTGGATCTCCCCCGCGCTTCTCATCATCCCCGTCGTGGGCCTGGGCGTCGCGCCGTTCCTGGCCGAGCCCTTCGTCAAGATCGTCACGGGTGCCGTGATCGGCACGGCGGCCGAGGTTCCGGACTATCACCTCGCGATCTGGCACGGCGTGACGACCGCTCTCATCATGTCGGTCATCGCGGTGCTGGGCGGTGCGATCCTGCTTGCGCTCTTCTCGCCGCTTTCCCGCGCGTGGGAGGCTGCCCCCCGCCCCGAGGCCAAGACCCTTTTCGACGGGGTCGTCGGGGGTGCGGTCGCCCTCGCCCGCGGGATCACGCATGGGCTGCATAACGGGGCCTTCACCCGCTATGCCGGCATCATGATCGTGACGGTCGTGGCGCTCGCCGGGCATGCCTGGTTCACCGGCACGGCCGGCCCTGCAACCCGCGAGATCCTTCCGCTCAATTTCGCGGCGCTGATCTCGTGGGGGCTTCTCATCGTCGCCGCGATCTCGCTGGTCCTGTTCCATCGCAACCGCCTCATCGCGCTGATCCTGATGGGGATCGTGGGGGTCGTGGTCTCGATCGGCTTCAACTACTTCTCCGCTCCGGATCTCGCGCTCACCCAGATCAGCGTGGAGGTCGTGACAATCATCCTTCTGCTGCTCGCGCTCAATTTCCTGCCGAACAGGACACCCAGCGAATCGTCCGTGTCGCGGCGCTTGCGCGACGGCGTGATCGCGATCGTGGGCGGCCTCGGATCCGGCGCGCTCATCTACACGATGCTGGTGCGGGATTTCGTGCAGCCCTCGATCTCCCAGTATCACCTGGAGAACAGCTATGTCGGTGGCGGCGGCGACAACGTCGTCAACGTGATCCTCGTCGATTTCCGGGGCTTCGACACGTTCGGCGAGATCATCGTCCTCGGAATCGCGGCGCTGGTCATCTACGCCCTTACCGAGACCCTCCTATCGAGTTCCGTGCGCCGCCGGCTGCTCAACCGCGGCTACGAGGAGCGGCGCGCGGGCGACGCGCATCCGCTCATGATGGTGGTGCTGACCCGGGTGATCCTGCCGGTGATCCTGATGGTCGGCGTCTACATCTTCCTGCGTGGGCACAACGAACCCGGCGGCGGCTTCATCGCGGGCCTCGTCGTCGCGATCGGCGTGGTGATGCAGTACATGGCCTCGGGCTTCGCCTGGGCCGATGCGCGGCAACGCTATCCCTATCACACGATCATCGGGGCTGGCGTTCTGGTTGCGGGCCTCACCGGCATCGGTGCATGGTTCTTCGGCTATCCCTTCCTCACCTCGTCCTTCGGATATTTCCGCATTCCTCCGATGCAGGAATTCGAGCTCGCGAGCGCGCTGGGCTTCGATCTCGGCGTGTTCCTCGCCGTCGTCGGCGCCGTGATGCTGTCGCTCGAAAGCTTCTCGCGCCTCGCGCGCCGGCAGGGCGACGCACCCAGCGAACATGCGATGGACATCGATCCGTCCCGAGACGAACCCGAAGGAACACATTGACATGGAGCTTCTCGTCGCGTCCGCCATCGGCGTCATGACCGCCGCTGGCATCTACCTCGTGCTGCGCCTCAGGACGTTTCCGGTAATCATCGGAATCTCGCTCCTGACCTATGCGGTGAACGTGTTCCTGTTCTCGGCAGGGCGACTGACGACCAATGCGCCGGCCGTGCTGCGTGACGGCGTCGATCGTTACGCCGATCCGCTGCCGCAGGCTCTTGTCCTGACAGCGATCGTGATCTCGTTCGGGATGACGGCCGTGGTCGTCGTGGTCGCGCTCGGCTCGTGGCTCAGCTGCGACGACGATCTCGTCGATGCGCCCGACGTCCGCCCGGGCCAGCCCGACGCAACCGCCACCGCACGCGGAGAGTCGAGCTGATGAGCCATTGGACCGTCGTTCCCGTCCTCCTTCCCGGCATGCTTGCGGCGATCATCGTGCTCGCCGCGCGCCATCAACCGTCGCTCGCCCGGATCCTGTCGGTCGCCGGAACGATCGGATTGCTCGCACTGACCATCGCCCTGTTCTGGCGGGCGTCCGACGGGTCGATCGACGTCTATCTGCTGGGTGACTGGGCGGCCCCGTTCGGCATCGTGCTCGTCACCGACCGGCTGTCGACGCTGATGACCCTGCTGACCGCGGCGCTGGCACTTCCCGTCCTGCTTTATGCGATCGGGTCCGGCTGGGACCTGCGCGGCAAGCATTTCCACGCCCTCTTCCAGTTCCAGGTCATGGGCATCATGGGGGCCTTCCTCACGGGCGACGTCTTCAACCTCTTCGTCTTCTTCGAGATCCTCCTGATCGCGAGCTACGGGTTGATGATCCACGCAGGCGGCGGGCCGCGGCTCAGGGCGGGCACGCAATACGTGCTCTACAACCTGCTCGGATCGACGCTCTTCCTCTTCGCGCTCGGCACGCTCTATGCCGAGACGGGAACGCTCAACATGGCCGACCTGGCGCAGCGGGTGGCCGCGATCGATGCGGGGTCCTCGGCGGGGATCCGCGTGGCTGCGGTCCTGCTCCTCCTCGTCTTCGCGGTGAAGGCGGCGGTGCTGCCGCTCCATTTCTGGCTTCCGGCGAGCTATTCCGAGGCCCCTGCCCCGGTTGCAGCCCTCTTCGCGATCATGACCAAGGTCGGTGCCTATTGCATCATCCGGATCTACACGCTGATCTTCCCGCCCGATCTGGCGGTGACGCAGGGGCTGTTCGACACGTGGCTCCTGCCGGCCGCGCTCCTGTCGCTCGCCGTCGGCATGATCGGCGTTCTGGGGGCGGGTCGCATCGACCGGCTGGTGGCCTTTGCAGCCATCGGATCGATGGGGATGCTGATGACCGCGCTCGCGATCTTCACGCCCCAGGGTATCGCCGCCGCGCTCTATTACGCGATGCACTCGACGCTTGCGACGGCCGTGCTCTTCCTGCTGGTCGACGCGGTTCAGGTGGGCCGCGGTCGCGCCGGGACCGACCTGCAGGCGGGATCACCCGTCAGCGGCGGCCCCCTCACGGCGGGAATGTTCTTTCTCGCCGCGATCGCGATGTGCGGTCTTCCGCCGCTTTCGGGGTTCATCGGAAAGCTTCTGGTCCTCGATGCCGCGCGCGGCTCCGATCTCGCCGTGATCTCATGGGCTGTGATCCTTCTGACGTCCCTCGTCGCGATCGTCGGTTTCGCAAGGGCGGGCAGCCAGGTCTTCTGGAAATCGCACCAGATCGCCGCGAAACAGGCCGATGCGTTCGAGACCGAGGCCGACGAGGCAAACATTTCCGACGGTGCGCCCAATCCCGGGCCACTCATGGCGGTCTCGATCGGCATGCTCCTCGCGATGATCGTCGCCCTCACGATCTTCGCGGGCCCCGTCACGACCACGGTCGAGAGAACCGCCGCCCAGCTCTTCGACGGCGAGGACTACATCGCGACGATCCTTGGCACCGAAGGCAAGGTGATCGAGTATCACGGTGACGATTACGGCGATGCCGACGCCGCAACGGGCGGCGCAGACCAAGAGGAGGCGGCAGAATGATCGCGCGGATCCTTCCCCACCCCTACCTGACGCTTCTGCTCGTCGTCGTCTGGTGCATGCTGAACAGTTCGATCGGCCTCGGCACGATCGTCTTCGGCACGATCGTGGCCCTTCTCATCCCGATCTTGACCGCCGCCTACTGGCCCGACCGACCCCGCATCGTGCGCCCCTTCAAGCTCGCCTTCTATGTGCTTGTCGTCATCTGGGAGATCCTCAAGGCCAACATCCAGGTCGCCATCATCGTGCTGTTCAAATCGAACCGCCAGATGAAGTCGAACTGGGTCGTCGTGCCCCTCGATCTCAAATCTCCCGAGGCGATCACCGTCCTCGCCGGCACGATCACCCTCACCCCCGGAACGGTCAGCGCCGATCTGAGCGACGACGGCTATTCGCTTCTGGTGCATGCGCTCGACGCGCCAGAGCCGGACGTGGTGCGCGACGACATCAAGAACCGTTTCGAGCGCCGATTGAAGGAGATCTTCGAATGATCGACCTAGCGCTGCATATCGCGTTCGGGGCCGTGGCCCTTTCGCAGATCCTCGCATTCGTGCGCCTGCTCAAGGGTCCGAATGTCGGCGACCGGATTCTCGCGCTCGACACGATGGTCATCAATGCCATCGCGATCATCGTGCTGGTCGGCATGAACTGGGGCACCCAAGTCTATTACGAAAGCGCGTTGATCTTCGCGATGCTGGGCTTCGTCTCGACCGTCGCGCTTGCCCGCTATGTGCTGAGGGGGGACATCATCGAATGACCGAAACGATCGTCGATATCCTCATCGTCTTCTGGGTGATCGTGGGTGCGGTCTTCATCCTGGTGGGCTCGATCGGCCTGGTGAAGCTCAACAGCCCCATGAAACGGCTCCATGCGCCGACCAAGGCATCGACCCTCGGCGTGGGGGCGCTGCTTCTCGCCTCGATGATCAACGCCTTCGCGCATCACGATGGATCGCTGCACGAGATGCTGATCATGGCGTTTCTCTTCGTGACGGCCCCGATCTCGGCGCATTTCATCTCGAAGGTGAACATCCATCGCGGCGTGACGGACGCCACGCCCCCGAAGCCCCAGAACGACGATATCTGGGCCACTCAGGATCAGCCGCCCGACCGCACGATCTGATCGCGTCAGATCAGCGCCTTGCGCACCTTGGCCGAGATCCATTCGCTGACGATCACGGTCGCCAGGATCAGAAGCAGGATGACCGTCACCTGCGACCAGGCGAGCGTGTTCATTGACGCCGAAAGCTTGATCCCGATGCCCCCTGCCCCGACGAGGCCCAGGATCGTGCTTTCGCGGATGTTGATGTCCCAGCGAAAGACCGAGATCCCCCAGAAGGCCGGCAGGATCTGCGGCACGATGCCATAGCTCAGGACCTGCGCGCCGCTCGCACCCGTGGCTTCGATCGCCTCGATCTGGCGACGATCCGTCTCCTCGATCGCCTCATAGAGCAGCTTGCCCACGAAGCCGATGGATCTGAGGGCGATCGCGACGATCCCCGCCAGAAGCCCCGGCCCGATGATCGCGACCAGCAGCAGCGCCCAGATCAGCGAGTTGATCGAGCGCGACGCCACGATGATGAAAAGCGCGATGGGCCGCAGGATCACCGGCGCGGGCGAGGTGTTGCGCGCGGCCATGAACGCCACCGGAACCGCCATGATCACGCCGCCGATCGTGCCGAGCGTCGCGATGTTGATCGTGTCCCAGAGCGGCCCCATCAGTTCCGGCAGATAGCTGAGGCGCGGCGGCAGCATGCGCGAGCCGATATCGGCCGCCTGCCGCGGGGCGTCCCAGACGAAGGCCCAGATCGTGTTCGCCGTCATGATCTGCCAGCACCAGACGGCAAGCGCCGCAAGCGCCACCCAGAAGGCCCACAGGAACAGCCGCGCACGCGGCGTCCTGTGCGTCCAGACCTGGGAGTAGTGGTCGATTTCGCTCATTGCAGGAACTTCCGGAGATAGCTCGACCCGTATTCCGCGAGCATGACGACACCGATGATGATGAGAAGGATCGCGCCGGCACTGTCGTATTCGTAGCGGTCGATCGCGGTGTTCAGCGTCGCGCCGATGCCGCCCGCCCCCACGATGCCGATGACGGCGCTCTCGCGAAAGTTGATGTCGAGACGATAGAGCGACAACCCGATCAGTCGCGGCATCACCTGCGGCTGCACCGCGTAATTGACAAGCTGCCCCCAGGAGGCCCCGGTGGCGCGCACCGCCTCAGCCTGCCGCGCGTCGATCTCCTCGATATCGTCGGCGAGCAGCTTGCCCAGGAATCCGATCGTCGCGAAGGAAAGCGTCAGGAACCCCGCGAACGGCCCGAAGCCGAACATCGCGACGAGGAAGATCGCGATGATGATCTCCTGCAGAGACCGGCTGACGGCAATGATCGAACGGCAGACATAATAGACCGGGCGCGGCGCGAGGTTGCGCGCCGCTCCGATCGCGATCGGCACCGACAGCGCGACACCCAGGATCGTCGAGGTCAGCGTCATCGTCAGGCTTTCGATCAGGCCGCGCAGAATGTCGTTCCAGCGGCTGACGAAATCGGGCTGGAGGAACCCCGCGACGAAGCGCTGTCCGCGCTCCATGCCGACCGCCACGCGCTGCCAGTCCACCTCGATCGTGCCGAAGGCCAGAAGCAGATAGATCGCCGCACCCAGCTGCAGCGCAATGCGAAGCCGGCGATCCGTGACGATCTGCGGCGGGCGGCTCCAGCGCGCGGGATAGCTCTCCCGCATCAGGCGATCGCCTCGAGACGCGTGCGATCGTCCTCCTCGGCGGCCTTCTGCTCCGCATCCTCCTTGCGCATCGCGTCCCAATCCTCGGCCCCGTAGATTTCGGTCAGGACGGACTGGCTCAGCTGGTCGGGCCGCCCGTCGAACACGATGCGGCCTGCGCGCAGCCCGACGATGCGCTGCACGAATTGCTGCGCGAGGGGCACGTCGTGGATATTGACGATCGCGGGCAAGCCCCTCTCGTCGCAGATCTCGGTCAGAAGGCGCATGATCTGGCGGCTCGTCTTCGGATCGAGGCTGGCGGTCGGCTCGTCCACCAGCAGCAGTTCCGGCTCCTGCGCCAGTGCGCGCGCGATACCCACGCGCTGCCTCTGGCCGCCCGACAACGCGTCGGCCCGCTTGTCGGCATGATCGATCAGCCCCACCCGGTCGAGCAGGCGATAGGCATTCTGCACGTCGCGGCCGGGATAGCGGCGAAGGAAGCTGCGCCAGAACGGAACGTAGCCGAGCCGCCCCGACAGTACGTTCTCCATCACCGTCAGACGCTCGACCAGCGCGTATTCCTGAAAGATCATGCCGATCCGCCGCCGTTGCCGGCGCAGTTCCGACTTGCCGAGCCGGGCGAGATCCACCTCGCCCAGAATCACCTTGCCCTTGGTCGGCTCGACCAGGCGGTTGATGCAGCGGATGAGCGTCGACTTGCCCGCACCCGATGGCCCGATCAGGCCGACGATCTGGCCCTTTTCGACCTCGAGGTTCACATCGCCAAGCGCAGTGTCGCCGGTGGCGTAGGTCTTCGACAGCCCTTCGAGCTTCAGCATCGCGCGGATCTCCGGTCGCAGGTATGCATCAAGTGCAGGTGGGCGGCACTTTGGCCGCCCACCTGCGCTCTGTCACCGAAAAACGTCAGTTGCACTCGTAGGTCACGCCGTTCGCCTCGTCGATCGTGCGGATCACGGCCCAGTCGTCCTTGAACGAGATCTCGATGAACTGCTCCTCGCCGCTCTGGAGGAATTCCTGGGCGAGCGCGGTGCCTTCCCAATCGAAGCTCATGAATGCCTCGCGGATGCTGTCCTGAAGTTCGGGCGTGAGGTTGTAGACCGTGCCGTAGGCGGTCGTCGGGAAGGTCTCGGAGGTATAGATCGTCTCGATCTGGTCCCGGCTCACCACGTCCCGTTCCAGCATCCGGTTCAGGACCGAATTCGCGACCGCCGCGGCCTCGTAGTCCTGATTGACGACACCCAGGACCGACGAATCGTGCGCGCCCGAATAGCTCACGTCGAAATCCTCTCCGGCGGTCAGGCCGAACTCCGTCTCGAGGATCGCCGAAGGGGCCTTGTTGCCCGAATTCGACGTCTCGGAGGTGAAGGTCATCGTCTTGCCTGCGATGTCCTCGACGCTCTCGATGCCGGAATCGGGATAGGTGATGATCTCCATCTCGTAGCCGAACGACCCGTCATTGGCCGCCATCATCGCAAAGGGCCGAAAGCCCGCGCAAGCCACGGCAAGCGGCGTGCCGCCCGTGTTCACGCCCGCCACGTGCAGGCGGCCGGCGCGCATCGCCTCGATCTGGGCCGCGTTGTTCTGCACCGGGAAGAACTGGACGTCCTTGCCCGTCACCTCGGACAGGTGATCGAGAAAACCCTCCCAGACCCCTTCGTAGACCGCCGGATCCTCGACGGGCGTATAGGAGAAGATCAGCGTCGACGGGTCGATCAGGTCGCTTTCGTCGCTCGGGACATCGGCCATGAGATCGCCGTCTTCGTCGCTGTAGCGGTCGCTGAGCTGGAACTGCGCATGGGCGGGAACGCCAAGGCCCAGCGCAACGACACCGATCAATGCGGAATATTTCGAAATCATCTCGGTCCTCTCCGGTTTGGTTGCCGGGTTAATGAAAGATGTATGTAACGCCAGCGTGACAGGCCGAGGCCGTTCCGTCACGAATTATCCGCACCCGGCGCGCCCGGTGCGCCCGGTGCCGACCCGGCCTCCTCCTCGGCCAACAGGTCGCGTCGCAGCCGATCCTCGTCGAGCTGACGATCCGCGAAAAGCGTCCAGGCATGCACCCCCTGATAGAAGAACAGCTCCCATCCCGGGACGATCTGGCAACCGGCCGTCGCGGCCCCCTTCAGGAACGGCGTGTCGCGCGGCGTATAGACCGCGTCGAAGACCCATTCCGCGCCCTCCATCGCCTCGGCCCCGAGCGCCGCATCCTGATTGTCGTCCATCCCGAGCGGCGTGCAATTGAGGATGCCATGCGCCCCCTCGGCCATGGAGACCGGATCGGGACCGATGCGGACGATCACTTCCGGACGTGCCTCCTGCAGGTCGAGGGCAAGACGTTCGGCACGGCCGATATCGAGATCGACGAGCCGCAATTCCCGCAATCCCAGCGCGGCCAGCGCGAAGGCCACCGCGCGTCCGGCTCCCCCAGCTCCGATCATCAGGCAGACCCCCGGTTCGGCCTTGCCGCGCGTCCGCTCATAGGCCGCGATGAAGCCCGTATGGTCGGTGTTGTACCCGACCGGGCCATCCTCGCCGAAGATCACGGTATTGATCGCGCCCATCGCCTGGACCAGCGGATCCTCGACCGGCACCAGCGCGGCGGCGCGTTCCTTGTAGGGATAGGTCACGTTGACCCCGCGATAGCCGCCCTTCCCGCATGCATCGAGGATCTCGTCGAACCCCTGCCCCAGATCGGCGGGGATCAGGCTGTCGTACCGGACATCGATACCGCTCTGCCCCCCGGCCAGCCTGTGCAGGCGCGGCGCGCGCGACCGTGTGATGTGATCGCCGATAAGGCCCAGTCGCAAATCCATGTCTTTCCCCGCGCAATGATCAGTCGCGCGAGGATAGACATGCGGCGCGGTGGCGTGAAGCGGCGATGGCCGTCGCTCAGGCCGCGGCCGCTTCCTGCTCCTCCCGGCGGGCTTTCGGGAAGAAGAGATAGTAGAAAACCGGTGCCGCAATCAGCGTCAGGACGGTCGCGAAGGCCAGCCCGCCCATGATCGTTACCGCCATCGAGGCGAAGAACGCATCCCAGAGCAGCGGCAGCATCCCGAGGATCGTCGTGACCGCGGCCAGCACCACGGGCCGGAGACGCGATGTCGATGCCTCGATCACCGCCTGCGTGAAGGGCACGCCCTCGGCGCGGGTGAGGTCGATCTCCTCGACAAGGACGATGCCGTTCTTGATGAGCATGCCCGACAGGCTCAGGAGGCCCAGCAGCGCCGTGAACGAGAAGGGAAGCCCCGAGACGAGCAGCCCGATCGCCACCCCGTTGACCGCCATCGGCACCAGCAGCCAGATGACGAGCGGTTGGCGCAGCCGTCCGAAGAGCAGGACCGAGATGAGCACCATCGCCAGAAGCGACAGCGGCAGCTGCCTGCCGAGGCTTTCCTGCGCGTCGCTGGAGCTCTCGAACTCGCCCCCCCATTCCATGACGTAGCCTTCGGGGATCTGCATCTCCTCGATCGTCGGGCGGATCTCCCGAAAGACCGAATCGGCGTTGACCCCCGCCGGCACGCCGGCCTGGACGCTGATCGTCGGCACCCGGTTGCGCCGGCGGATCAGCGTGTCCTGCGCCTCGTAGCCGAAACCGTCGAGAAGCTGCGCGAGCGGCACATAGCTTTCGGAAGCCTGCGAATAGACCGGCTGATCGAACAGGTGGCTGCCCCCTTCGGTCGCCGCACCGGGCGAACGCACGACGATCGGGATGAGGCGGCTGCTCTCGCGATAGGTGCCGACCGTCACGCCCTCGGTCGCGATGGCGAGCGCGTCGGCCACGTCGTTGCGCGCGACGCCCGCCGTCTGCGCGCGTCCCTCGTCGTAAAGAGGCCTGAGCGTGAGCTCGCGCTCGCGCCAGTCGGTGCGCAGATCCTGCAACCTGTCCGATCCCTCGCGCATCCGCGTCGCGGCCTCGTCGGCAAGCCCGCGCAGGACGACCGGGTCCGGTCCGGAAAAGCGCACCGCGATGGGCGCGCCGGTGCCCGGCCCGAAGGCCAGCCGCTCGGTCCGGAATTCCCCTTCGGGCAACGCCGCGCGCCCGAACGCCTCCAGATCGGCGCGCAGCGGCGGGATGTCCTCCAGGCTGCGCGTCCGGATGATGATATGGCCGTAGGTCTTCAACCCTTCCTCGGGGGCGTAGGTCAGCATGAACCGTGTGGCCCCTCCGCCCACGAAGGTGGTGGCCGCGACGACCTCGTCGCGCTCCATCAGCCAGTCCTCGACCGCCCTCATGTCCTCGGCCGTCGCGCGGATGTCGCCGCCCTGCGGCAGCTTGTAATGCACGTAGAAGATGGGGGTGTTGCTGTCGGGAAAGAATTGCTGGGCCACCATGCCGAAGCCGACGTAACAGGCGGCGGTGATCCCGATCAGTCCGGCGACCACCAGCCAGCGCAGCCTCAGCGCCAGCCGCAGCACGGCCGCATAGCTGCGGAAGACCGGACCGTCATAGCTTCCGACCTCGCCCGTGCCGCGCCGGAACACGTAATGCGCCAGAAGCGGCGTCGCCGTGATGGCCAGCAGCCACGACAAGAGCAGCGAGATCCCGATCACCGCGAAGAGCGAGAACAGGAACTCGCCCGTCGCATCCGGCGACAGTCCGATCCCCGAAAAGGCCATGATGCCGATCACGGTCGCGCCCAGCAGCGGGATCTGCGTCTTGCCCGCCACATCCTCCGCCGCCTCGCGCGAGGGCTTTCCGGCGGACATGTCGCTCTGCATGCCCTCGGCCACCACGATGGCGTTGTCGACCAGCATCCCCATCGCGATGATCAGCGCCCCGAGCGAGATCCGCTCCATCTCGATCCCGAAGACGGCCATGAAGGCGATGGTCCCCACCACCGTCAGGAACAGGGTCGTGCCCACCACGACCGCCGCGCGCCATCCCATGAAAAGCGCGAGCACCGCTGCCACGATCACCACCGACAGGGCGAGGTTGACGAGGAACGCGTTCGACGCCTCGTGAACCACCTCGTGCTGCTGGTAGATCGGGTGCAGGTCGACGCCCACCGGAATGTCGGCCCTCAGCATGTCGAGCCGCGCATCCACCCGTTCGCCCACATCGACGATATTGAGCCCGTCCTGCCCCGACACGCCGATCGTGAACGCCTCGACGCCGTCATGCCGGATGATCATCGACGGGTCCTCGACCCGCCCCCGCGAGACGGTCGCGAAATCGGTCATGTCGACGATCTGCCCGCCGATCCCGATGGTCAGTTCGCGGATCGCCTCCACCGTGCCCGAACCCTCGGGGGCCTGCAGCCTGATCTCCTGCCCCGCGCGTCGCACCGATCCGGCCGGCACGACGGCGTTCGACGTCTCGATCGCCTGCGCGATCGCGTTCGGCGGTATCCCGAGATTGCTGATGATCGCGTTGTTGGGCTCGACGAAGATCGCCTCCTCGGGCAGCCCCGATACCGATACGTCGGCCACGCCCTCGACGGCGAGGATCTCGCGGCGCATGAAATCGCCGATATCGTGGATCTCGGAATCGCTGAAGCCCGGAGCCGTGACGGCGTAGAAGATCCCGTAGACGTCGCCGAAACTGTCGTTGACGATGGGCGCTGCCGCGTCCGAGGGAAGCGATCGGCGCGCATCTCCTACCCGGGCCCTCAGCTTGTCCCAGATCTGCGGCAACTGGGTGCCGTCGAACGTGTCGCTGATCTCGACCGAGATGCGGCTGAGCCCCGGCTTGTTCGACGAGGTGATCGTGTCGACCTCGGACATCTGCTGGATCGCCGATTCGAGCGGCTCGGAAACCTCGCGCGCGACCTCCTCGGCCGAGGCGCCGGGATATTGCGTCAGGATGATCGCGTTCTTGATGGTGAAGGCCGGATCCTCGAGGCGGCCCAGCGTCGCGAAGCCCCAGAGCCCGCCCAGCACGCAGGCGAGCATCAGGATCCAGGTAATGAGCGACCGGTCGATCGCCGCGCGCGCTATGCCCATCGCCTCAGTTCCCGAGCCCGGTATAGCGGCGGACGCGCTGTCCGTCCTCGAGCTGGCTCGCCCCCGAGCTCACGATGAAGGCACCCGGTTCCGGGCCTTCGGTCAGCACGATCCCGGCATCGTCGTTGACCGAGATGGCGACCGGGACACGATTGACGACGCCCAGATCGGGATCGTCCTGCGATGGCTCGAACACCATGACGCCCGGATCGCGGGCCGCATCGAACACGATCGCGCCCTCGGGGACGATCAGGTCGTCGGCCTCGTCCTCCAGCCGCGCGGTCACGGTCGCGGTCGCGCCGGGCAGGACCCAGGACGGCACCTCCTCGTCGAAGGCGAGCGTGATCGTGAAGGTCTGCGTGATGTCGGTCGTCTCCGCCTCGAATTCCCGCAGTACCAGATCGTAGCTCTCGGAAGATCCCGGAAAGCTCGCCTCGAACGTGATGCTGGTGCCGTCGGCCTCGCGGAAGAGCACCTCGGGCACGTCGATATCGACCCGAAGCTCCGACATGTCGTGCAACCGCACGACCGGCTGACCGGCCGAGATCGTCGTCTGGTTCGCCACCTCGCGCCGCGCGACCAGCGCGTCGAACGTCGTCCTGAGCGTCGCGTCCTCGAGCGCGTCGCGCGCCTCCTCGGCCGCAATCTCGGCCAGGTCGCGCGTCGTCTCGGCGTCGCGGATCTGCACGTCCGAGACACTTGATCCCGACAACTCGCGCAGGCGGGCAAGATCGCGCTCGGCCTTGGCGAGGTTCACCTCCGCCCGGCGCAATCCCCTCTCGAAGGGCTCGGAGTTCAGCTGCGCGACCAGCGTTCCGGCCGGAAGCGGCGCCCCCTCGGCCACGGGAAACTCGACGATCTGACCGCCCACCTGAAAGGCCAGGTCCACCGTATCGCGCGCGCGCACCCGTCCGAAGAACTGACGTTCGACGATCCCGTCGCCCGCCGCGAGTTCCATCAGCTTGACGGGACGCAGGATCTGCTCCTGCGCCGCGGCAAGCGACGGCACGAGAAACGCGATCAGGAGAAGGCGATGGAATGCGGTCATTGCGGTCACGTATCCTCGCTGAAGGTCGGGCGCACGCGGTTCGCGTGTTGCCGCTACCGCTCTGACCGCGCCCCATCGGCCGATCGGCGATATTTGTCAAATCACACGGGCGCGCCGTGCGGCATCAGGCCGCAGCGCGGTTCATTCCGATATTCGCGATCGCGGCGAGAAGCGTCTTGCGGTCGATGGGCTTGTGCAGGATGTCGTCCATCCCCGCTTCGAGACATGCCTGCCGGTCGCTTTCGAAGGCGTTGGCGGTCAGGGCGATGATCGGCACGCGCGGCCGGTCGGCACGCTCGCCGCATCGGATCGTCCGCGTCGCCTCGCATCCGTCCATGCCCGGCATCGACACGTCCATCAGGATGAGCTGCGGCGAAAGTGTCCGGGCAAGCTCGACCGCCTCGAACCCGTCGGTCGCGAAATGCAGCTCGATATCCGTGCCCTTCAGCAGCCGTTCGAGGAGGAACCGGTTCGTCTTGTTGTCTTCGGCCACCAGCATGCGGATCCCCTCGAAGGCTCCCGCCGCGGGCTCGGCTACTGCCGTTTCGGCGGCGGGCAGCTCCGCCTCGGCGATGGGCAGCGTGACCGTGAAGGTCGATCCTTCCGTCAACCGGCTCTCGACCCTGATGTCGCCGCCCATCCGCTGGATCAGCTGCAGCGAGATCGACAGGCCGAGCCCCGTTCCACCGAACCGGCGGCCGCGATCCTCGTCCTCCTGCGCGAAACTGTCGAAGATCTTCTCGAGCCGGTCGGGAGAGATCCCGATGCCGGTGTCCTCGACCGACAGGATCATTTCCTCCCCCTTCCGGCGTGCCCGGACGCGGATCTGCCCCTCCTGCGTGAACTTCAACGCGTTTCCGACGAGGTTCAGCAGGATCTGGCGCAGGCGGCCCGCATCGCCCAGCATGCCGGCCGGCAGCCCGTCGTCGAGCGTCAGGACCAGATCGATTCCCTTCTGTTCCGCCAGCGCCCGCATGAGGCCCACCACCTCCCTGAGGCAGGCCGCGGGATCGAACGGATCACGCGCGAGAACCATCCGTCCCCGTTCGAGAGCCGTGACGTCGAGCACCATGTTGATGATGTCGAGAAGCGCCGAGCCCGAGCATTTCAGCGTCTCGATATAGGTGCGCTGCGTCTCGTCGATCCCGGTCCGCTCCAGCAGGTCGGTGGTCGCGAGGATCCCGTGCAACGGCGTGCGGATCTCGTGGCTCATCATGGCGAGGAAATTGCCCTTCACCCTCAGGCTCTCCTCCGCCTCGAGCCGCGCGGCCTCGAGCTCGCGCTCCTTCTGTTTCTTGTCGGTGACATCCCGCATCACGTTGATGTGGCCGGTCAGACGATCGCGATCGACGAGCGGTGCGATCTCCGCCTCGAACCACCGCATGTCGCCGTCGCCATCCTTAAGGCACAGCTCGGTCCGGAGCATCTCGTGCTGGTTGATCGCCCGCGAGATCTCCAGCCGCAATGCCGGGGCCACGTCGGCAAAGAAGTCCCGGCAGGTCTCTCCTGTCAGATCCTCTTCCCTCCACCCCGTCATCCGGACGAAGGCATCGTTCACGAATTCGATCCGGCCGTCGGCATCCGCGATCAGGATCAGGTCATTTACCGATTGCGTGGCCTTCGACAACCGGGTGGCAAGCTCGGTCTGGGTCTTCAGCGACCTGTGCGCGGCCTCCAGCTCGACCCCGCGCCTGAGCATGTTGCGCTGCCATTTCACGCGCCGCACGAAGCCGCGATGCAGATCGCATGCCGCGACCACCACCAGGAACAGCGCCATGACCGACGCGCCGGTATTCAGGACCACGGCGGTCGTGCCGAACCCCGCGATCTCGAAAAGGTAAATCAGCAGTACGATCATCCCGCAGACCACGCCACCCGCGCGCAGGACGGCGATTCGCGGCGCATAGGAATAGGTCAGCAAGGCGTTCAGCACCCCACCCGCGGACAGCGCGATCATGACGATGACCACGTCCGGGGTCAGGAAGCTGGCGATCGCCAGCATGACCGCGACGCTCACGCAGAAGGACGACAGCCCCGCCATCAGCTCCATCTCGCGCGAAGCGCTGTGCGAGATCGGACCGCTGGGATAGAGACGCAGCAACCGTCTCAGGAAGATGCAGTCGAGCGCATCGGTGACGGCGATGACCGGAAGGGCCACGAACGCGAAGACCGGCGTGACGACCAGCGACAGGCTGAACGCCGCCATCGCGACGAACAATTGCCTGTTCCAGAAATTGCGTATGCGGCCGCGCGCATAGCGCCGGAACAATCCAGCCTCGCTGTAGCGCTCCTCGAAAATCGAGAGCTCGGCACTCGGAGAATGAATCATGCAAACTAAATCCCTGACCGCGCCACATTGTCAGGAGAGCGTAAAAAGATCCTTCACGAGCCTTCGACATCCGAGCCGACCGTCACCGAACAGAAGGGGGGAGGTTTCGCGGCGAAACCTCCCCCCCTCCATTCCGAACCGGCACACTCGGCCCTCGGCAGGTCGCCTGCCTAGCGCAGGAGCAGGATCGGCACCTTGCAGGTGCGGATGAGTTCGAGACTGGTAGACCCCACGAAGAGGGCGCGCAGCCGCGAATGGCCCGACGCGCCCAGCACCAGCAGATCGAACCTGTCCTCCTCGACGACCGTGCCGATCGCCGTCTCGGGTTGGCCGGACACGATGTCGGTATCGACCTGCATCCCGGCACGTTCGAGCTTGCTGCGCGCATCGGCAAGCCGCTTGCGTGTCTGGTCGTCGGAATGCCCGACGGTCACGATCCTGACCGACAGCCCCTTGGTGATCGGACTGCGTGACAGATACTCGATCGCGCGCATGGCGCTCGCGCTGCCGTCATAGGCGACGAGGATGCGCTCGATCGGACGGAAGGCGCGCGAGACCACGAAAAGTGGCTTCTCGATGGCGCGCATCACCCGTTCGAGGTTCGAGCCGAGATGCTCCTTGGCAAAATCGGCAGCCTCGCCGCGCTTGCCGATCAGGATCATTTCGGCATCGTCCTGCTTGTCGGCGATGGCCTCGATGAGGTCGCCGTGACGCAGATGCTCGGTGGCGTGCACGCCCGCCTCCTCGAGGATCGCCTTCGCATCCTCGAGGATCGCGCGACCGCGATGGACCGACAGCTTCGCGCGCTGCTCGTCGAGGCCGGAGAGCTGTTCGAGCAGACTGCTCCGCGCGCCGAGCGCGATCGCACCCGACAGGTCCGACCCCGATCCCCCGCTCTCGCGGCGGCCGAGCACGTGCAGGATCTCGACCGGGGTGTCGCCGCGTCCGGCGATCCAGGCGGCATGGTCGCAAACGCTCTTTGAATAGGTGGAGCCATCCACCAGGGCGATGATCTTGTTGGTCATGACGTCTCCTCCCTCAATGCGCGCTGAGCTTTTCGAGCGCGTCCGGCTTGTCATGCACGCCGAGCCTGTCGACGATGGTCTCCGACGCCTCGTTCAGGCCCCTGATCTCGACTTCGGAGCCGTCCCTGCGGAACTTGAGCACGGCCATGTCGAGCGCCGCAACAGAGGAAATGTCCCAGATATGCGCGCGGCTCACGTCGATGACGACCCGTTCGGTCGCCTCGCGGAAGTCGAACGCCGCCATGAAATCCTCGGCCGACGCGAAGAAGAGCTGCCCCTCGACGTGATAGGTCCTGACCTTGCCGTCGTCCGACAGGCTCGAGCGGACATGGAAGAGCTGCGCGATCTTGGCTGCGAAGAAGATCCCCGACAGCAGGACGCCGACCAGCACGCCGATGGCGAGGTTGTGGGTATAGACCACGACCGCCACCGTCGCGAGCATCACCACGGAAGAGGATCGCGGGTGGGTCCTGAGATCCTTGATCGACGACCACGAGAACGTCCCGATCGAGACCATGATCATGATCGCGACGAGCGCCGCCATCGGGATCCGCGCCACGATGTCGCCCAGCGCCACGACGAGGATCAGCAGGAACACCCCCGCCACGAAACACGAGAGGCGTCCGCGACCGCCCGATTTGATGTTGATGATCGACTGGCCGATCATGGCGCAGCCAGCCATTCCGCCGATGAAGCCCGTCGCCGTGTTGGCGAGGCCCTGTCCCACGCATTCCTGGTTCCGGTTCGAGGGCGTGTCGGTCAGATCGTCCACGATATTCGCGGTCATCAGGCTTTCGAGCAGCCCCACGACGGCCACGGCGGCCGCGTAGGGAAAGATGATCGCGAGCGTCTCGAACGTCAGGGGGATGTCGGGAATGAGGAAGATCGGCAGCGTGTCGGGCAACTCGCCCATATCGCCCACGTTCCGCACGTCCCATCCCATGACGAGGACGACGATCGTCAGCACGACGATCGTCACGAGGGGCGATGGCACGGCCTTCGTCACGTAGGGAAAGAGGTAGATGATCGCGAGGCCCGCGGCCACCAGCGGATAGGTCAGCGCCGGAACGCCCACGAGTTCGGGAATTTGCGCCATGAAGATGAGAATGGCGAGTGCGTTAACGAATCCTGTCATCACCGAACGCGAGACGAACCGCATCAGCTGCCCCAGCCGGGCGGCACCCGCCGCGATCTGCAGCAGCCCCGCCAGCACGGTGGTCGCGAGAAGGTATTGCAGCCCGTGATCGGCCACGAGAGTGACCATCAGCACGGCCGTCGCGGCCGTCGCGGCCGAGATCATCCCCGGACGCCCCCCCGCGATCGCGGTCACGACCGCGATGGAAAATGACGCGTAGAGGCCGATCTTGGGGTCGACCCCCGCGATGATTGAAAAGGCGATGGCCTCGGGAATGAGGGCGAGCGCCACGACGATCCCGGACAAGAGATCGCCGCGCACGTTCCCGAACCACTGGTTCCGGTATGCGGAGAAATCCATGATTTCGATTGTCCCGTTCCTGCCCGGCGCGGGCGATCGCCCCGCCGGGGAATCACTGAAAATGATTTTCTGGTTTACCCGGCGGATCGGCGGCCGGGAGAGCCACCCGGGAATTTCACCCGAGTCCCTGCGATGGCCGAGCCATTAAGCGAGCGGCCCTTCTTTTGCAACCGGAGGGGCGGACGACCTTGGCCCTGGCCGTGCCCCGCCCGCCCCGTTCTCAATAGGCGGAACGGGTATCGAAGAGCCGCAAGGGCGTCAGCATCAGGATCTTGAGGTCGAGCCAGAGCGACCAGTTCTCGATATAATGCAGGTCGTGCTCGAAGCGGGCCTGCAGTTTGACGGGGTCGTCGATCTCGCCTCGCCAGCCGTGGATCTGCGCCCAGCCGGTGATGCCGGGCGGCAGGCGGTGACGCGCGGAATAGCCGTCGACGATGCGCTCGAACCTCTGCCTGCGGCTCGACATCGCGTCGACCGCATGGGGCCGCGGCCCGACGAGCGAGAGGTCCCCCTTGAGCACGTTGAAGAGCTGCGGAAGCTCGTCGATGGAGCTCTTGCGGAGGAAGCGCCCGACCCGCGTCACCCGCGGATCGCCCCGCGTCACGACGCTGCGCGCCTCCGGATCGGCCTGATCGTGATACATCGAACGGAACTTCAGCACCTCGATGATGCGGTCGTTGTAGCCATGGCGCCGCTGGCGGAAGAAGATGGGGCCGCGGCTCTCGAGCCGGATCGCGAGCGCCGCGATCAGCATGATGGGCGCGAAGGGCACGATCGCGAGCGCGGCGAAGACGACGTCGAAGACGCGCTTCGTCAGGCGGCATTCCGGTCCGAAATCGTGCCGCATCTTGGAGATGAGCGGATAGCGCCCCGCCCTCGCGAAGGTGAATCCGTCGCTGAAGGCCGAGAGCCGCACTTCGAGCGGCAGGACCCGCAGCGAGGAGAGGAGCCACGAGATCCGCCGCTCCGCCTCCAGCGGGAGGGCCACGATCACCATCTCGATTTCCGAGCGGCGGGCGAAGACGATGAGATCGTCGTAACCGCCGAGCTTCGGCACGCCCGAGACCTGCACGGGCGAGCGCAGATCGTCGCGGTCGTCGAAGATGCCGCAGATGCGGATGTCGTTCTCGGGCATCCGCGCGAGCCCCTGGATCAGCGCGAGCGCGTGTTCTCCGCCGCCGGCCACCACCGCGCGCCTGTCGAGGAGCCGCATACCGAAGACCCACGCCATGATCGCCGCCCATCCGAGCCTGAGCGGCACCAGTGCCGCCGCGGCGGCGATGATCGCGGCTGATACGAAGCTTGCGGGCTCGACAGGGGGCGAAAAGGTCATGATCGCGACCGGCAGGACGAGGGCCAGAACGCATCGGGACAGAGCGCGCGGGGCCGAGCGCAGCAGACGCGGACCGTAGCCCGCGACCCCCATCATCATCGCACAGGTCGCAAGCGCCGCCGCGATGCCGGTCATCGCGGCCTCGCCGGAGGCGAAGAGATGCGCGGGCGTGGCGGCGTATTGGGCGAACCAGAACGCCACGGCCAGTATAGGCAGGTCCACGAGGATCGCCGCGCAGGAGATCCAGATCGGCGGGAGCGACGGCCAGCGCAGGTCGTTCAGCACGTGTTCGGCTGCGGCGCCGAGATCGGCTTTCGGCATCTCGGTCAGGTCTTTCATCGGTCCGAAATATCTCCGCGGTGGTGTTCGGTGGCAATCATGACGCATGGGCGTTAACCGCGTTCTAACACAGCCAGGCCCGGGATCGCATCCGGATGACATTCCTGACGCGATGTCGCGGGGTGCCTTGGCTTGAAGGTCCACATCCGTCGTGATTGGATGCGGCCTCCCCACGCATCGGGCGGCGAACGGGACGATTCGAGGAGAGCTGCGGCAGTGTACCGACATCACGAAGCGACCGACCGTAGCGCGACCTCGGGATCTCTCTCGGACCGCGTGGAACGTCCGGCGCGGCTGGCCGAGGGAATCGTGTGGGTGATGATCTTCGCGCTCGTCTCGGCGCTTGTCATCGCGCTCGACGCGGGAGCGCTCGCTCCGGGCGAGAAACTCACGCGCGAGGGTGGATCCGTCGAGACGATGTCGATGGTCGGCTATCTGGTCGTGATCGGGGCCTATCTGCGGATCATGGGGCGGCATTCCTTCTGGGCGGTGCCGATGGTCCTTCTCTTCATGGCGGCGCGGGAATTCGACGCCGACAAGAGGTTCACGTCCGAAGGCATCCTGAGCACCAAGATCCTGTTCTACGACACGCCCGTCCGGGAAAAGATCCTGGCACTGGCGATCTGGGCGGTTCTGGTCTGGACGATCGTCTCGCTGATCCGGCATCGCGGCCCCGACCTTGTGCGGGCATTGCGCGGCGGCGCGCCTTGGGCGCTCGCATTCGCGGGGGGCATGGCCGTGGTCGTCTTCAGCAAGGCGATCGACGGCCTTGCGCGCAAGCTCTCGCCCTGGGGGATCGACGTGTCCGCGCCGGTCGATCGCAACGCGGGCATCCTTGAGGAATTCCTCGAACTCGGGATTCCCGCGCTTTTCCTGCTGGCGCTTTTCCTGAAGGTCGCGACCGTTCCGCGGTCATTCCCTCGGTAACGCAGGATTCCGTCCCTGCATCACCGGCACGCTGACGATCGGCCGAATGCCGTCGTGCAAAGCCACACGCCCCAAACGGTCTGAACCCGCATATCGATCGGCGCGTCCGGTCCAGCTATGCAACGGCAGGATGCGTTGGGACTGAGTCGCAAAGCCCCCCATACTGCGCGATAACCCGCCGCGCGTTCGGCGGTGATCTCGTGACCCCAGCCGTGAGCATCCTGACCTCGACCTCGAAATCCGACGACGCGGGGGTGCGCCTGCCCGGAACTGGTCGAGGGCGCGTTCCTCGGCAAAGTCGCATTCGCTCTCCGTCCGCCAGCCTTTTCGAGTGCTGTTCCGGCCGGCTCGGGGCGATGGTCTGCCTTCACCTCGGCCCCGTTCCGTTCGCTCGGCGCGTCCCTGTTGGGCATTCGACGCGAGCCGTTACGCACTGCGTCAAAAACTGTCTCACCGCGGCCACGCATCCGATCCGAATTCCGGTTAACCTTAATATGCGTGTTACAATCCGCCTAGAGTAGGGAGCCGACGCTCGGGGAAACCGGGCCATCCCATTACCATACCCTTCCGGAAGGACGACGATCATGGCTCAACCCTCAGGGATTCCCTCGAACATTGCGGCCGGGCCCGGCGACGACGCGCTCAAACTGCTGGATTTCGCCGATCAGGTCGCCGCTTCCGCCGCGAGCGCAGGTGCGCGGAATCTCTCGGCCATGCTGGACGCGCTGGGGGCGCAGGATCTGGGCGACGACACGGTCACGGCCTCTGCCACGTCGCAGACACTCGTCATCAACGAGGTGCTGGGATCGACCACGGGAGCCGACAGCGAATATATCGAGCTTTTCGGCACGCCCGGAACATCGCTCGACGGCCTCAGCATCATCGTGGTCGAAAGCGACGATCAGGCGGCGAACGGGGATATCGACTTCCGGCTCGATTTCGGAGCCGGTGACGCGATCGGCGAGAACGGTTTCTTCCTCGCCGCGAACGGCATCGCGGCCGCGACCTACAACGTGACCCCAAATGTCGAGATCGGCGACAACTCGATCGAGAACTCGTCCTACACGATCGCGCTGGTCGAGACGGCGAGCCTTGGGGACGGCATCGTGTCGGGCTCCGAGATCGTGCTCGACGCGGTCGGCGTGAGCGATGGCGAGGGGCCGGAATTCTTCGCCTTCGACGCGCCCGTGATCGGTCCCGACGGCAGCTTCCTGCCCGCGGGCGTGGGCCGCGTCGACGACGGCGTCGATACCGACAACGCCTCGGATTTCGAGATCCTGTCCTTCAACAACGACAGCCCCCCGAACACGCCCACCGCCGGCACGAGCGTCGGCGGCGGTGACGGTGGCGAGGGCGGAGGCGACGTCACGATCGACGACGAACCGACGCTCATCAGCGCGATCCAGGGCACCGGTTCCGCAAGCGGGATGGTCGGGCAGAATGTCGTCGTCGAGGCGATCGTGACCGGCGATTTCCAGACCGGCGACGGAGACACGTTCCGCGACCTCGGCGGCTTCTTCCTGATGGAGGAGCGCGAGGATTTCGACGATGACGACATGACCTCCGAAGGGATCTTCGCCTTCGAGGGGGCGATGACCGACGTGGATGTCGCGCAGGGCGACCGCGTGCGCGTTCTGGGAACGGTGATCGAACGCTTCGACAAGACCACCATCGAGGTGAGCGAGATCCGCATCGAGGGCAAGGCGGTCGAGCCGGACGTCCTGTCGCTCGCCCTCGAGATGGCGCTTCCCGCGATCGAGGACCGGGAGGCCGTCGAGAGCATGCTGATCGATTTCAGCGAGCCGCTGACCTTTACCGAGACCTTCGACTACGAAGCCTTCAACATCGGCACGATGGCCGCGGGCGGACCGGTCTATCAGTACACGCAGCTGAACGACCCGGATCGCGCGGGCAACGAGGCCTATCTCGAGGAAGTGGCCGACCGCACCATCGCGATCGACGACGGCACCAATGCGCGCCGCGGCGATTTCGACCCGATCCCCGAGCCCGACGGCGATCTCTTCTCGGTCGCGGACGGCGTCCGGATGGGCCAGGATTACGACCTCACCGCGATCATGGATTACGATTTCGGCGAATGGCGCCTGCGTCTGCCCGATGATGCGGAATTCGAGCCGGTGGGCGACAGCGACCGTCCCGAAACGCCTGCGGATGTGGGGAGCGACTACAAGGTCGGATCGCTCAACGTGCTGAACTACTTCACCACGCTTGACGGTCGGACCGATATCGGCGCGAGCCCCCGCGGTGCCGAGAGCGAGGCCGCGTTCGAACGCCAGACCGAGAAGCTCGTCACGATCATCCAGGGCATGGATACGGATGTCATCTCGCTCAACGAGATCGAGAACGACTTCGCGGGCGGCGAATTCGCGATCAAGACGCTGGTCGAGCGGCTGAACGAAGGGCTCGACGACGCCCCCTGGGCCTTCGTCGATCCGGGTCAGGAATTCGTGGGCGGCGATGCGATCTCGGTCGGTTTCCTCTATAATTCCTCCACGACGCGCATCGCCGAGGGCACCAGCGTCGCGACGCTGACCGACGATCAGCTTGCGGATCTCGGCGTCGATCCGGGCCATGCGCTCTTCGAGGGGCCGGGCAGCAACCGCGTGCCGATGGCCGTGACCTTCGAGGAACTGGCGAGCGGCGAGCGCTTCACCGCCGTCGCGAACCACTTCAAGTCCAAGGGATCGGTCAGCCCGTTCGGCGACAACCGCGATAACGGCGACGGGGCGGGGGCCAACAACGAGGCGCGCTCCCAGGCGGCCGAGGCGGTCGATGCCTGGCTCGCCAGCAATCCGACCGGGTCCGACGATCCCGACAAGCTGATCCTCGGCGATCTCAACTCCTACGCGCAGGAAGACCCGCTGAAGATCCTCGAAGCCGCGGGATTCACCAACCTCGTGGCGCAATACGAGGGTTTCGAGAGCACCTCCTATCGCTTTTCGGGACAGGTCGGCACGCTCGACTATGCGCTTGCCAGCGACGCGTTGAGGGATCAGGTCACCGGTGCCACGATCTGGGACATCAACGACGAGGAACCCGTCTTCTTCGACTACAATCTCGAGGGGACGTTCACCGGGCAGCTGCGTCCGCAAGATCAGGGCCTCTTCGACGGGGACAGTCCCGCGCGCGCCTCGGACCACGATCCGATCGTGGTGGGGCTCGACCTTTCCTCCGAGCCTGAGTTCGAACTGGTTCTGGGCACGAGCGGCAACGACAGGCTGATCGGCACCGATGCGAATGAGCGGATCGTCTCGGGCGGCGGCAGGATGGACCTGCTGACCGGCGGCGCGGGCGCGGACGTTTTCGAGTTCACCGACGAGATCGGCATGCGCAACAATGCCCAGGTCATCGATTACGACGCGGCAGAGGGCGACATGATCGATCTCGGCGGCACGGGGATCGCCGATATCCGGGAGCTCGGCCGGAATACGTTCCTGCAGCTCGAGAATGACGGCGACACGCTGATCATCCGCGATGCGACCTTCGAGGAGCTGGTCTTCACCGAGGACAGCGCACCGCTGCTCTGACCTCGAAAGCCGCGCGGCCCGGGGCGGGTCGCGCGCGCAGATTCACATCATCAGGGAGAGACAAACATGAGACAGTTCGCCACCAGCCTCGTCGTCGCAGCGGGACTCGCCGCATCGGGAGGGGGCGCCCATGCCGCGACGCTGGGGTATCAGCTCGATGCGCCGTTCCTCATGGCATCGGGCAGTGCCGGTTATTTCGCCGGCGGCGATCTTTCGTTCTTCGGAACGTCGGCGTCGGGGATCGACGTCACAGCCACCTTTGCCCTCATGCCCGAGGCCGATCAGGAGATCGGGTTCATTGCGTTCCCGGATTTCCTCGAGATCGACGATTTCGGATTCGAGGTCGGAGAGGGGACCGACCGTCTGGAGCTTCTCTTCGACGATGGCGGAGCGCTGTCGCTTGCCGTTCTGACGGGGGAATTCGGAAGCGGCGAAAGCTTCGCATCCTCGGACTTCTTCACCGCCGCCGAGATCGAGATCAGCCGGGTGAGCGCTCCCGCCGTGATCCCGCTTCCGGCGGGCGGCGTACTGCTGCTGTCGGGGCTTGCCCTGCTGCGCCTGCGCAGGCGCATCGCGGGCTGAACGCGATCCGACCCCCGGCGAAGATCGCCGGGGGCCGGGATGCCCGGAGGGTCAGCCGGCCTTCGCCATTCCGTGCGAAAGGCCGGCGATCACGCCGCGCAGCTCCGCGAGACCCTTGAGACGGCCGATCGCCGGATAGCCCGGCTGCGCCTTGCGGGTGAGGTCGTCGAGGATGTCCTGCCCGTGATCGGGGCGGAACGGGATCGACGCGTCGCTGCGACCGGCCTTCCTGCGCCGGGCTTCCTCGGCGAGGACAGCGGCGACCAGCGCCACCATATCGGTATCGCCGCCCAGATGTTCGGCCTCGTAGAACGAGCAGGGCGTCGCGTCGTTCTCGCGCTTGACGTTCCTGAGATGCAGGAAGTGCACGCGGTCGCCCAGGCGTTCCATCATGCCAGGCAGATCGTTGTCGGCGCGCGCGCCGAGCGATCCGGAGCAGAGCGTGACGCCGTTCGCATCGCTCGGCACCGCATCGAGGAGCTTGCGGTAATCGGACTCGGTCGACATCACGCGCGGCAGCCCGAGCAGCGGGAACGGCGGATCGTCGGGGTGACAGCAGAGCCTGATCCCCAGCCGCTTGGCCTCCGGCACGACCTCCGACAGGAAATCGACCTGATGCGCGCGCAGCGTCTCGGCCGACATACGCGCATATTGAGCGAGATGGGCGCGCACGTCGTCGAGGCTGAAATGCTCGGCCGCGCCCGGCAGGCCGCAGACGAGGTTGTCGGCAAGCTCGGCGCGGCGGGCATCGGACATGTCGGCGAAACGGCGGGCGGCCTCTTCGACCACTGCCTCGGGGAAGGCTTCGGCCGCGCCGTCACGCTCGAGCACGTGGAGGTCGAAGGCGGCGAAATCGACGAGGTCGAACCGCATCGCGGTGCCGCCGTGCTGCGCGCGCCACGCGAGATCCGTGCGCGTCCAGTCGAGAACCGGCATGAAGTTGTAGCAGACGACCTCGATCCCGGCCCGTGCCAAGTGACCGAGGCTCTCGCGGTAGGTGTCGAGATGGGCGCGCCATTCGCCCGACTGCTTCTTGATGTCCTCCGAGACCGGAAGGCTTTCGACCACTTCCCAGGCGAGGCCCGAAGGCGTGCCGTCGCGGCGCGTCGCGATCTCCTGCTGCCGTTTGGCGATCTCGTCCGGTGTCCAGACCGCCCCCGTGGGAACATGATGGAGCGCCGAGACGACGCCCTCGACTCCTGCCTGCAGCATCTCGTCGATACCGACGCCATCCTTGGGCCCGAACCATCGCCAGGTCTGTCGCATGTCAACTCCGCGTAAAATTTTTCGGTGTCGATAGAGGATAGCGCAACCGGGGACAAGAAGTCGCGATCGTGCGAGGTGGCTCAGGCGTCGGGCGCGTCAAGCCGCAGGGCGAGTTCGTGATCGACGCAGAGATGCGTGGCGTATCCCCCGCCGAGCGCGGCCGTCGCCGCCTCGAGCCGGTCCTCGCCCCCCACGACCATCAACCGGCGCGGCGCGCGCAGGAAATCCCGCGGCATCGCCGAAATCACGCGGCCGGCCGGCGGCAAGTCCAGCGCCCCGCCGGCCGCGTCGATGAAGCGGGAACAGAGGATGCCGCGCGCCCCTGCCCCGCGCGCCGCGGCAAGCTCGGCGGGGCTGACCATCCCGCTCTGGACGACATGCGTTTCGGGGCCGACATTGCCGACCGAGAAGGTCACGAGGTCGAGCGAGGAGAGCGCCTCGAGCTGCGCGGCGATCGTGGGCTCGGCGCGGAAGAGATCGGCGATCTCGCGGCTCGAGGCCAGTGCCGGGGCGTGGAGCGTGTAGCAAAGCGCGTCGAGCGCGTTCGCGATCTCGATCGCGCAGAGTTCCGAGGCGGGCACGCGATCGGAGATCATCGAGCCGATCATCTGGAAGACCCGCACATCCGCGACCGGATGCGCCGGCATCGAGGAGGAGACTGCGCGGATCGTCTCGCCCCAGGCGACGCCCACGCGGTCGCCGGGCCGGACGAGATCCGTGAGCGCGATGGCCCCGACCCGCCCCAGAAGGCGCAGCATCTCGTCGCGCGAGATGGCGATGCCATCGGCCGCCCCCCTCGCGACATAGACGCTTTCGAGGCCGAACCGCGCGGCGAGACGCGCGCCGAGATCCGAGGACGCGACACTCGACCCGTCGACACGGATGTCGACGATGCCGAGGTCGCGCGCCTCGCGGAGCATGTTGAGAATCGTGGCGCGCGACACTCCGATGCGCGTCGCGATCTCGCCCTGCGTCAGCTGCTCGCCATAGTAGAGAAGCGCGACATTGGCGAGCGCCGCGCGCTTCTCGGTGCCGGAACGACCGCCTCTCGACATCTCACGACGACGGAGAGTCGCGGCCGGTCTGGCCGTAATTCTGCCGGAACCACGCATAGCAGCGCGCGATCTCCTCGTCGGGCAGCGCCTCCACCGGGCCGCGCAGCATGGCGAGATGCGTGGTCATCGCGGCCTCCTCTAGATAGGCGGCGATGGTCGCGGCCTCGGTCGCGGACTTGCCCATCGTGAAGACGCCATGCGCCTTGACGAGGACGGCCATGCCGCCCTCCGCCGCCTCGAGGATCGCCTCGCCGGTATCGACCTCGCCCGGTGTCGCGTAGCGCGAGCACGGCACGTCGCGCCCGAGGATGTGGGTGATCGGGGTAAGGACCGCCGGAATGGCCTCGCCCCGCGCCGCAAAGCTCGTCGCATAGGGCGAGTGGGTATGCGCGATCCCGCCCAGATCGTCGCGATGGCGATAGAGATAGAGATGGATGCCCGCATCGACCGACGGCTTCATCTCGCCCTCGATCACGGTCCCGTCGATGTCGAGAACGACCATGTGCTCGGGCTTGAGCTTGGAGAACTTCACGCCCGAGGGCTTGATGACCACATGCCCGGTCTGCGCGTCGCGGCCCGAGACGTTGCCGCCCGATCCCACGACCAGACGGTTGCGCGGCAGTTCGAGATTCTGTTCGCAGACTTCTTCCTTGAGGGTTTCGAGCATCAGGCGGTCTCCGGCAGGCCGTGGGGATAGACGACGATCTTGAGCGATTTCTCGGCCTCGACGAGGAGCCTGAACGCCTCGGCGGAATCCTCGATCGCGAAGCGGTGTGAAATGGCGCGGTCGGCGTCGATGCGCCCCGCCTCGAGAAGGCGGATATAGCTGTAGGTGTCGGTATGATCCGACGAATAGCGCGACGTAACGGTGATCTGGTCGAAATAGGCGGCGTTGCCGTCGCGCACCCAATCGGTATCGGGCGGCAGCGGCGCGCCCAGATGCAGGCAGCCGCCGACCTCGACCAGCGACATGGCCTGATCCCAGGCCGATGCGACGGGGGCGATGACGATCACCGTATCGGCGAGGCGGCCGTTGTTGAGCGCGCGCATCGCCTCGACCGCATTCTCGGATCGGGGATTGATCGTGTGGGTCGCGCCGAACTCGCGCGCGCGGTCGAGCCGCCAGTCCGAAAAGTCGAGCGCCACGACCTTGCCCGCGCCGAAGAGCGGGGCGAGATGGACGAAGCCCTGACCCATGAACCCCGCGCCCACCACGGCCACGGTGTCGCCGGGCTGGATGTTGCATTGCTTGAGGCCCGACAGCACGCAGGACCACGGCTCGATCGTGACGGCGGCCTCGGTCGAGATGGTGTCGGGCAGCTTGTGGGCGTCCATCGCGAGGTGCTGCGCCGTGACGCGGTAATATTCGCAGACCCCGCCCGGATCGAGCTTCATCCGGCTGTAGAACGGGTCGCGGGTGAAGTGACCGCGGCGCGACAGGTGGCTGTTCACCCGGCCGACATGGTGATTGACGAAGAGCCGGTCGCCGACGGCGAAATCGGTGACGCCCGCGCCGATCTCGACCACCTCGCCGATGGGCTCGTGCCCGAGGACCTTCGGCTCGGACTTCTTGTACCATGCCATCGTCTCGCCGCCGCAGAGCCCGCAGGCCAGCGTCTTGAGCAGGACCTCTCCCGGCCCGATCCCGGGCACGGGACGCTCCTCGAGGCGGATGTCGTCGAGCGCGTGGTAGACCGCGGCTTTCATCGTCTTCGTCATGTCTTGTCCTCGGAAGAATGGTCGTCGGCCGTGAGCGCGCGGAGCTCTTCGGCGGTGCGGCGCGCGGCGTTCGACAGGATGGCGTAGCGGTCGAAGACACGGTCGTAGGCCTCGTGCCGCGCTGGGTCGGGATCGAATTGACGTGTCCGGTCCTCGCGCATGACGAGGTCGATGGCGCGCCCCTCGCCCGCCGCCGCCGCGCCGAGCGTCGCCGCCCCCCAGAGCCCCTGGTCGAATCCTTCGGAGGTGACGACCGGCACGCCGAGGATATCGGCGATGATCTGGCACCAGGTTCCGTTGCGCGCACCCCCGCCCGTGAGCTGGACCGGCTTGTCGGGCAATCCACCCTCGGACACGAAGCAGTGCCGCAGGCTCATCGCGGTGCCCTCCATCACGGCGCGGGCCATGTCGGCCTTGGAACTGCGTCCGGTGAGGCCGTGGAAGGCCGCCGCGATATCGGGCGAGACGAACGGGGCCCGCTCGCCCGAGAGATAGGGCAGGAAGGTGACGCCGTTCGCCCCGGGCGGCACGTCGGTGACGAGCGTGTCGAGCTTCGCGGCGATGGCGCCCGCATCCTCTCCTCCGAGGCTCGTCGGATGGAGCCCCGCGAACCAGTCGAAGGCCGATGCCCCGGTCGAGGGGGCGAGGATGCGGATGATCGCGTCCGATGTCGGGTGAAGCGCGCTCGCCCCCGCGGGCTGGCTCTCCGGCACGACGCTGTCGGTCAGGATGTTGACGACGGCCGTGGTGCCCATGATCATCATGGTCTCGCCCGGACGCTCCATCCCCATGCCGAGGATCATCGCCGCGAGGTCGAGCGTCGGCGTCGCCACCGGCAGCCCCGCGGGCAGACCTGTCGCCTCGGCCATCCCGGGAAGGATCGTGCCCAAGCGGGTATCGGCGGGCTGGGGTCGCGACAACAGCTCGCCCAGATCCTCGCAATCGAGCGCGGCCAGAGCCTCGCGGCTGTATCGCCCGGTCGAAAGGTCGAGGAACGGGATGGAGCCGTTGGCGCGATCCGTCGCCGCGACGCCCGTCAACCGGTAGCCGATCCAGTCGCCGCAGGTGAAGACATGCGCGACCCGCGCCGCGCGCTCGGGCTCCGCCCGGCGCAGCCAGCGCCAGAGCGCGCCGGACGTTCCGGGCCAGAGCGACGTGTGGCTTGCGCGGCCCACCGCGTCGGATGCGCCCGACCGTTCGAGCGCCGTGACGTCCGCGGCCGCCCGCGTGTCGTTCCAGAGGATCGCGTTGCCGAGCGGCTGGCCATCGGCGTCGACCGCCCAGAACCCGTCGCCCTGCGCGCAGATCCCGAGCGAGCCGATCTCGGACGGGTCGAGTTGCCGGGCGAGTCCCTGCAACACGGCGCAGACGGTTCGCCAGACGCCCTCCATGTCCTGCTCGGACCGGCCGCCGGGTGCCGTGATCGTCGCCGATGCCCGCTGCATGGTTGCCATGCAGGCCCCGTCGGGCGTAAAGGCTGCAGCCTTGATGGCCGTCGTGCCGATGTCGAGCGCCAGTCTCAGCTTCGTCATCAGGGATCCTCCAATTCTGGGACAATTGACAAAAATTTTGACAATTGTAAATCGGCGTGCTCTCATCCTCGGCGATTTCGTGACGCATCCAGGGAGGATTTCATGAAGACGATCGCTTCGATGCTGGCGGGTGCGACCGCCCTGTCGCTCGCCCTACCCGCCCTAGCGCAGGATGATGCGGAGCTGAGCCTGGATGGCAAGCGGATCGGCATCGCCGTCGTCGGCACCCAGCATTTCTGGGACCGCGAAGCTTTCAACGGCGCGAGTTCCCGCGTGGAAGAGCTCGGCGGCGAGGTCATGGCCGTCGATGGCGGGCGCGACAATCAGGTCCATGCCGACAATCACGACATCCTGCTGAACGCGGGCGTCGATGCGGTGATCTCGATCCTCGGCGACGGCGCGGTCGAGCCGAAATTCGCGGCGATGCGCGAAGCCGGGATCCCCGTCTTCACCGTCGACCACCCGAGCGAGCATTCGGTCAACAACACGACCTCCGACAACTACTACATGGGGACGACCATCGGCCGTCTGACCGCCGATGCGCTCGAGGGCGAGGGGCGGATCGCGCTCTTCAACGCGTTCGAGAACTCGCTCAGGATCTGCGCGATCCGGACGCAGCTCTGGAAATACGTGCTTCAGGACTACCCCAATATCGAAATCCTGGAACCCGAGCTCGCCGAGGCCTATGCCAACGCCCCCGAGGATGCCCGCCGTCAGACGCTTGACCTGCTGAGCCAGTATCCCGAGGGAGAGCTCGACGCGATCCATGTCGGATGCTGGGACCAGCCCGCGATCGGCGTTGTGCAGGCGCTCGAGGAGACGGGACGCGACGACGACGTGCTCGTCACCGCGCTCGACGGCGGGCCAGACACGCTCGAGATCATGGCCGAGGAGGGCAGCCCCTTCGTTGCCAACGTGGCCCAGCAGCCCAACCTGATCGGCCAGATCTCGGCCGAGAACGTGGCGCGCTACTTCGCCGACGAGGAGCTTCTGCCGCAGACCTATGTCGACGTCGTTCCGGTCGATGGCCGCGAAGGTGCCGTCGAGGCCTACGAAGAGCTCGGATACGGCACGCTGAACTGATCGCGGGGCGGTCCCGCACCGCCATCCGCTCCTTTCGCGCAAGGGAGAGCCATGGCCGAGACCGCCCTGCTGCTCGACGGCATCGTCAAGACGTTCCCGGGGGTGCGCGCGCTCGATGACGTGCGGCTCGAGATCCGCGCGGGCGAGGTTCACGGCCTCGTCGGCGAGAACGGTGCCGGCAAATCGACCATCATCAAGGTCCTCGCCGGGATCTATGCGCCCGACGAGGGCCGCCTTGAGATCGCGGGAAAGCGCGTCGCGCCGATCACGCCCGAGGCGGTGCACGAGGCCGGCATCCGCTTCATCCACCAGGAACTGCACCTGGTGCCTCATTTCACCGTCGCGGAATCGGTCTTCATGGGTCAGGAGATCGGCGGACCTCTCGGCCTCAGGCGGGGCGAGATGCGGCGACGCGCGGAAGCCTTCCTGCGCGACGTGATGGCCGTCGAGATCGCGGGCAACCGACTTGTCCGCGACCTCGGCACGGCCGAGCGCAAGCTCGTCCAGATCGCCCGCGCGCTCATCGACGATGCGGCCCGCGTCGTGGTCTTCGACGAGCCGACCGCGCCGCTCGCCAGCGACGAGGTCGATACGCTGATGGGTGCGATCGCTCGGCTGAAGTCCCGTGGCATCGCCGTGCTCTACGTCTCGCATTACCTGAGCGAGATCACCGATATCTGTGACCGCGTCACTGTTCTGCGCAACGGGCGCAACGTCGCCGTCTTCGACACCGTGACCGACGAGAGCGGTCCCGAGCTTGTCGCGTCCATGGTGGGACGCGAGCTTTCGGATCTCTATCCGCAGCGCGTTCCCGCCCCGAAGGGGCCGCTCCTCAAGATCGACGGGCTTGCCGGGCCGGGCTTCGAGGACGTGTCGCTGACCCTCCACGAGGGCGAGATCCTCGGCATCGCGGGCCTCATCGGGTCGGGTCGCGAGGAACTCATCGACACGCTCTACGGTCTCGCACGGCCTTCCGGCGGCGCGATGGAACTGGCGGGAGAGAGGTTCCGCGCCCATTCGCCCGCCGATGCGCTCGAACGCGGGATCGTCCTCGTGCCACGCGACCGGCGGCACGACGGCCTCGTCCTGCCGATGACCGTCTCCGAGAACATCAACCTCGCGACGCTCGACCGCGTCTCGCGCGCGGGGATCGAGAACCGCGCCAAGGCCCGGTCCCGTGCCGAGGAGCAGATCCGCGCCCTCGACATCCGCCCGCCCCGTCCCGAAAGCGTCGTGCGGCTTCTGTCGGGCGGAAACCAGCAGAAGGTCGTGCTCGGCCGCTGGCTCGCCAAGGATTGCCGCATCCTGCTGCTCGACGAGCCGACGGTCGGTGTCGACGTGGGCGCGCGGTCCGAGATCTACGGCCTCGTCGACCGTCTCGCGCGCGAGGGGCGGGGCGTCATCGTCTCCTCCTCCGATCCGTCCGAGCTCATCGGGATCTGCGACCGGATCGCCGTGATGATGCGCGGCCGCATCGTCGACATCCTCGACGCGAAGGGGCTCGACATCGACCGCCTCGTGGCCGTCACGACCGGTGCGCGCACCAAGGGAACCGCCCATGTCTGACGCCCGCATCGCCCCCCCGAGCTTCGGGGCCCGCGCCCTGGGGTCGGCCCCGCTGATCCTCTTTGCCGCGATGCTCGTCTATATCGGCCTCAACGCGCCGAATTTCCTGAGCCTCTTCACGCTCGAGCTGATCCTCGTGCAGAGCCTGCCGGTGGTGATCGTCTGTTCCGGCCTGTCGCTCGTCGTGATGACCGGCGGCGACGACGTCGTCTCGGGCGGGATCGACCTGTCGATCCCCGCCACAGCGGTGCTTTGCGCGGGGATCGTGGCGCAATGGCTTTCGGGTGATGGCGGTCTTGGCCTCGCGACTGTCATGGCGCTGCTGGCCGCGCTGGCCGTGGGCCTCGTCAATGCCGCGCTCGTCACCCGGATCGGGGTGACGCCCCTTCTCACCACGCTGTCGATGTTCGTGGCGGTCGTCGGCATCAACAACGTCGTGACGCAGAGCCGCCGGATCGGCGTCGATCATCCGGCGATCCTGTGGCTGCGCGATGCGGATGTGCTGGGCTGGCCGGTCTCGATCCCGATCGCACTGCTGGTGGCGCTCGCGCTCTATCACCTGGCGCATCGCACGCGGCTGGGGCTGCACATGCAGGCGACCGGCGGCAGCCGCGACGCGGCCGAGATCTCGGGCCTCGACACGCGCAAGCTCCAGGCGCTGTCCTTCGTGCTGGCCGCGCTGGCGGGCTTCGCCGCGTCGTTCTTCCTGCTCGCTCGCGGATCGGGCAGCTCACCGGGGACCGAGGACAACCTCCTGCTCGAGATGGTGCTGGCCACCTTCCTCGGGGCGGCATTCTCGCCGCGCCGGGTCGTGACGCTATGGGGGGCGGTGCTGGGCGCGATCCTCGTCGCCGCGATCTCGATCGGGTTCAAATCGATGGGCGTCGACGTCTTCTGGACGGGGCTCATCAAGGGGTCGCTCATCCTGATCGTCGTGGCCTTCGGCTCCGTCGCGCAGAGGGGACGCTAGGAATGGTGGGGACGATCGGCCTCAGGGGCATCTTCATCCGGTTCGGGTTCCTTCTGGTCTTCGCGGCCTTCGCACTGTTCTTCGCGGTGGTGAACCCGGTCTTCGCGACCGGCGGCAACCTCATGAACATCGCGGAAGGCTCGGCGATCCTGCTCATCGTGGCGCTCGGGATGACGCTGATCGTGGCGACAGGGGGGATCGACCTGTCGGTGGGGATCGCGCTCGATTTCGGGGCGGCCTTCTCGATCGTCGCGATGCAGAGCTACGGAGCCGATTGGGTAACGGCCTGCGCGGCCGGCGTGATCGGCGGATCGCTGGTCGGGCTGCTCAACGCGGCCCTCGTCGTGGGGCTCAGGGTCAGCCCCTTCATGGCGACGCTCGGGACCTTCTTCATCGGCTCCTCGGTGCAGCGGATCTTCACGAACGGTGGCGGCCCGATCTCGTTCAGGCAGATGCCCGACGGGTTCCGCAACCTCGCCATGGGGAATGTCGGAGGCGTGCCGATGGAGGTCGTCATCGCCGCGATCCTGGCCGTGATCTACTTCGTCGTGCTCGAACGCTCGGTCTGGGGGCGGCGCATCCACGCGATGGGAATGCAGCGATCGGCCGCGACCGTGGCGGGCATCCGGGTGAACCGCATCCTGATCGTCTGCTACGTCGCGGCGGCGGCGACCTGCGCCGTGGGCGGGCTGATCGCGGGCGCGTCGATCCGCATGTTCACGCCGCTTTCAGGCTTCGCCTACCTGCTCGACGCGATTGCCGCCGTCTTCATCGGTGCGGCGCTGCATCCGCGCGGACGGCCGAACGTGCCCGGCACGATCGCGGGTGTGCTGTTCCTCGGAATGGTGGTGAACGGGCTGAACCTGATGGGGCTCAACTTCAACACGAAGGACGCGCTGTCGGGCATCATCCTGGTCTCGGCTCTCGCGCTCGCCGTGGCGCAGCGGCGGATGCGCTAGACCAGCGGCGGCGGTCGGTCGACGGTAAGGGGCGGCAGCGGGCCTTCCCAGGCTTCGACGAAGACGAGCGCCGTATGCGCCATGTTGCCCTGGCTCAGCCGCGAGCACCCGCGATCGAGCGTCACCGCGTTCGGGTTCCCCCCGAGCTCGAGCCGCGCCCCGTCGACGATCGCCGGGTCGTACCACGCCCCCGTGGCGAGCGAGATGCAGTCGCGCCGCATCCCCTCATCGAGCCGCAATCCCGCGAGCGTCGCACCGCGCGAATTGTGAAGCCTCAGGATCTGCCCCTCCGACAGACCGTTTGCGGCGGCCGTTTCGGGGTGCAGATAACAGGGCTCGCGCCCCTCGATCTTGTCAGACTGCGCCTCCGAACCGCGGTCGTTCTGCGCATGGAGCCGCGTATCGGGCTGGCCCGAAATCAGGTGCAGTGCCCCCTCGGGCGCGTCGAGCAGCGATTCGACGGGTTCCATCCAGGCCGGATGACCCGGACAATCGGGCAGCTTCGCCGCCGCGATGGCCTCGTTGAACAGCGTGATGCGACCGCTTTCGGTGGCGAGCGGCGCAGCCTCGGGATCGGCCACGAAGGCCCCGAGCTGGACGCGCGTCTCGTCCGCGTCCGGCATGTCGAAGCGCCCGACCTCGCGGAACGCGTCGAACTCTGGAAGGTCGGCCCCGTAATCCGCGGCGACCGCGCGCGTCCCCGCCCAGAGATGGCGCAGCCAGCCCTCGACGTCGCGCCCTTCGGTAAAGGCGTCCTCGACGCCGAGGCGGGCGGCCAGTCGGCGGAGGATTTCGTGATCGTCGAGCGCCTCACCCATCGGGGGGAACATCGCCGACATGTAGATCAGTGTCGGATCGCGTCGGCTCAGCATCAGGTCATCGCGTTCGAGCGGCGTGGTCGAGGGCAGGACGATATCGGCCCGGCGCGCCGTCGCGGTCCAGGAATGCTCGTTCACGATCACCGTTTCGGGGCGGGTCCAGGCCCGCGCCAGCCGGTCGAGATCCTGATGGTGGTGAAACGGGTTGCCGCCCGCCCACCAGACGAGGCGGATATCGGGATAGGTCCGCGTTCCGAGATCGTAGTCGTAGCTTTCTCCGGGCCGCTCGAGCATGTCGGCGATCCGCGCCACGGGAATGAAATCCGCGACCGGATTGCGCCCCTGCGGGACCGATGGCCACGGATAGAGCTTTGACGGCCGACCCACGGGCGTGGTCGATCCGTACCCGAAGCCGAAGCCGGTGCCGGTGCCGGGCTGGCCGATCTGCCCCAGCATGGCAGCAAGCGCGAGCCCGGCCCAGACCGCCTGCTCGCCGTGATCGGCACGCTGCAATCCCCACGTGACCGAGATCATCGTGCGCTTGGCGGCCATCTCGCGGGCGAGCGCGCGGATGCGTTCGGGCTCCAGATCGCAGAGCGGTCCGGCCCAGTCGGCATCCTTGGCCTGCCCGTCGTTCTCGCCCAGAAGATAGGCGCGGAAGGCGGGCCAGCCGCTCGTGCAGCGCGCGAGAAACGCCTCGTCGTAAAGCCCCTCGACCGACAGCGTATGGGCAAGCGCGAGCATCAGCGCCACGTCGGTATTGGGCCGCACCGACATCCATTCCGCCTGCGGCAGATCGCTTCGGCGGGGCGAGACGTTGACGATCCGCGCCCCGAGCCGGTCGAGCCAGTCGCCGACCTCGTGACGCGACGTGCCGGCCGAGGTGATCTGCGCCGTGCGCGGTGAGATCCCCCCGAAAGCCACCAGAAGCTCGCAATGCTCGGCGACGAGCGGCCAGCTCGTCATCTCGTCCTGAAAGACGCGGTTCGTCATGCCGACGACATGCGGCAGGATCACCTCGGCCGCGGCGTGCGAATAGGTCTCGCGCGAGCTGACCGCGCCGCCGACGAGGTTCAGGAACCGCCGGAGCTGGCTCTGTGCGTGGTGGAACCGGCCCGCCGAGGCCCAGCCGTAGGAGCCCGCATAGATCGCGCCGTTGCCATGGGCCTGCCGCACGCGGTCGATCTCGCCCGCGGCAGCCTCGATCGCGCGGTCCCACGTGACCTCGACATAGCGGTCGTCGCCCCGCGCGGTGCCGCCATCGCCCTCGAGCCATCCGGCACGGATCGCCGGACGCAGGATGCGGCTGCCACTGTCGCGCGCGGCCGAAACCCAGCCGCGCCCGATTCGCGACGGGGCCGGATCGCCCTCGACCGGGGCGAGGCTTTCGCCCTCGATCCGGTAGGCACCCCAGTGCGACGCGGTATATTTCATGGGATCAGCCTTTCGGATCGAGCACCACCTTGATCTGCAATTCGTCCGGATCGGCCACCCTGGTCAAGCCCGCCTCGAACTCTGCGAGCGGAAAGGTATGAGTCACGCAGGCATCGCCGTCGACGAGCCCCCGCGCCATCAGGTCGAGCGCGGTCGCATATGTGAAGGGCGCGAGATGCCCGCCGCGGATGTCGAGCTCCTTGAACTCGCCGAAGACGTTGAGATCGACGGTGACCGGGGCCTTGTAGACGCCGAAGACGACGATGCGGCCGCGCTTGCGCACGAGATCCATCCCCAGGCGGAAGGCATCGGCACGGCCCGACGCCTCGAGATAGACATCCGCGCCGCGGCCGCCCGTCAGGTCGCCCAGCGCCTCGCGCAATGCAGGATCGTCGGGATGGAAGGCCAGATCGGCCCCGAGGCGCAGGCCCGCCTCGCGCTTGGCCGCGCCAGGATTGACGAGGATCAGCTTGCGCGGCGTCTTGAGCCGCGCGGCCTGCACCATCCCCATGCCGATGGGTCCGGCTCCCGCCACGACGACGACATCCTCGAACTCGATCCCCGCCCGCTCGACCCCGTGGATCGCATTAGCGAGCGGCTCGGCGTAGCAGGCGGCCGCATCCGACAGGTTGTCGGGCACACGGTGGACGACCGCGTCGGCCGGATAGATCATGTATTCGGCCCAGGCCCCGTCGCGCGTGGCCCCGATCACCTCCATCCGGTCGGCGAGGTGATAGAGCCCGCGGCGCGTGTAGAAATCCTCCGCCCCCGTGACATTCAGCTCGGCCACGGCCCGGTCGCCCTCGGCCAGCCCGTGACGCTCTGCCGCCCCCTCGCCCAGCGCGGCGACGGTCGCGGTGAATTCGTGGCCCGGCGTGAAGGGAAAGCTCAGATCCCACGGACCGCTTCCGTCGTACATCGCCCGGTCGGCCGCGCAGATCCCGGCAAGGTTCACCCGCATGAGCAGCTCTCCGGGTCCGGGTTCGGGCACCGGCTGGTCGGTCACCAGCCTGTGACGCCCGCCGAACCCCTCGCACCTGACCGCGCGCATGGTCCTGTCGCCCATGTCCCCCTCCTCCGGCACATCGGGCGGCGCGAAAACCGCACCGCGCTTGCGTTTACAAATGATCCCTGTTTATGACTTTTGTCAAACGAAGGGGGATCTCCGAGATGAAGAACGACCGGACCACCGAAGACGTCGCCCTCGGCATCCGCCGCCGCGTATTCGAGCATGCGATGCGCAACAATGGCGGGTATCTGAGCCAAGCCTGTTCGGCCGCCGAGCAGCTCGCATGGCTGTATCATGAGGAACTCGATCTGGGCGCGCCGACTCTGCCGATGGTGCCCGAGCCCTTCAAGGGCGTACCGGCCCCCGGCAACGACGCGTATCACACCGGCGCGGGCTATAACGGCCCCGCCTCGCCGGAATACGACCGCCTCTTCATCGCGCCCGCGCATTACGCGCTCGTGGCCTACGCGACGCTGATCGAGACGGGCCGCATGGCCCCCGAGGGGCTCGACATGTTCAACCAGGACGGCTCCTCGGTCGAGATGATCGGCGCGGAGCATTCGCCCGGCATGGAGGTGCATAACGGCACGCTCGGCATCGGGCTGTCGACGGCGGCGGGCCTCGCCTATGGCCGCAGGCGGCGGGGCGACACGGGCCGCACCTGGGTCTTCATGTCCGACGGCGAGGTGCAGGAGGGCCAGACGTGGGAGGCCGTGCAGGCCGCGAAATTCCACGGCATCGACAACCTCTACGCCATCATGGACGTCAACGACCAGCAATGCGACGGGGCCATGTCGAGCGTGATGGAAGTCGGCGACATCCGCCGGAAGTTCATCGAGTTCGGCGCCCATTGCGTCGAGGTGGACGGCCACGACCTGTCCGCGATCCGCGAGGCCGCCGCCGAACCGCACGAGGGCCGGCCGCTCATCATCCTCGCGCGCACCAACCCGTTCCACACGATGTCGATCCTCGAGGAGCGGTTCCCGCGCCTTCATTACGTGCGCTTCAAGTCCGAGGACGAGCGTGCCCGTTTCAACACGTCGATCGCCGCCGATCTCGGTGTCGATCCGATCGACTACGCCCATTGAAGGAGCCGCGACATGGTTGAGATGGTCTCCCGCCCCTACGCCACCGCGTTCGAGAATTTCGCCGCAGGCAATCCCGACATCCTCTGCCTCTCGGCGGACCTGACCTCGTCCTGCGAGATCGACGGCTTCCGCGACCGCCACCCCGAACAGTTCGTCTCGCTCGGCATGGCCGAGCAGAACATGATGAGTTTCGCGGGGGGTCTGGGCCTCGCGGGGTATCGCCCCTTCATCCACACCTTCGGCGTCTTCATGTACCGCCGCCCTTACGATCAGCTCATGGCGTCCATCGCCTATCCCCGGCGCAAGGTGCGGCTCATGGGCTTCCTTCCGGGCGTGACGACGCCGGGCGGAATGACGCATCAGTCGATCGAGGACATCTCGGTCATGCGGTCGATCCCCAACATGTCGATCCTCGAGACGGGAGACGCCACCGAGGTCGAGAGCATCTGCGAAGCCGCCGACAGCATCGACGGCCCCGTCTGGTGCCGCGTCCTGCGCGGATCGGTGCCACGCCTCTTCGACACACCCATCAAGGTGGGCGAGATGCGGGTCCTGAGCGAAGGCACCGACGTCCTCGTCGTCACTTCCGGCATCACCACCGAGGAGGCGCTGCGCGCCCGCTCGGCGCTGTCGCGCGCGGGTCTGTCGATCCGCCACCTGCACCTTCACACGATCAAGCCCTTCGATGCGGGCCAGCTCCTCGATCATGTCGGCTCGGTCAAGCACGGGGTCGTCACGCTCGAGAATCATGTGACCGAGGGCGGCGTGGGGTCTCTCGTGGCCGAGACGATGGCCGATGCGGGTGTCGGCAAGCGGCTGGTGCGGCTGGGGCTCAAGGACACCTACGCCCATGGCGGATCGCGCGGCTACCTGATGAAGTATTACGGCCTCGACGCCTCCGCCCTCGTGCGCGGAATCGAAGATCTGACCGGCGCGAGCTACGGCATCACCGAGGACGATCTGGAAACGGCGCGGGTCGACGACGTCCATTCGCTCGTCAAGGCGGAGGCGCTCTGACGCCCCGCCGCTTGGCCTTTGCCGGGGGCGGATCAGCTTCTTTCGCGTCACCCGATGGGAGGCGCGACATGAAGACGATCCCGATCGCACTCGCTGCGATGCTCACGCTTGCGGCCTGCCAGACGACCGGCACACCCGAACCCTCCACGGAGCCGGGTCCGGAGATCGCGGCATTCGACGAAGTCGATGCGAAGCTCGGCTATCCGGACACGGAAATGGGGGCCGACGGCGACGGTTGCGCGACCTACACCGCGACCGGTCCGGGCGGCGCGCCCCATTCCGAACGGCTGCGCGGCCCGATGGGCGAGGACTTCTGCGCGCCCGGCGGATCCCGCGGATCGACCCCTTCGCCTTCCCCTTGAGATAGGACCGCCCCCATGAAGATCACCAGAGCAGGCACGACCCCCTCCGCCCCCGGGCCGGAGGACTATTTCACCGGTACCGTCAGGCTCGACCCGATGTTCAAGGCCGAGGATCCCGGGCGTGTCGCAGGCACCCACGTGACCTTCGAGCCCGGGGCGCGCACGGCATGGCACACGCATCCGGCGGGACAGACGCTGATCGTGACGTTCGGCCGGGGCCGCGTCGCCCGCGAGGGTGGCGAAATCGAGGAGATCTCGCAGGGCGACATCGTGTGGTTTCCCGCCGGCGAGAAGCACTGGCACGGTGCCGCCCCCGACACGGCGATGAGCCATATCGCCATTCAGGAGGCCATCGACGGCTCGCACGTCACGTGGCTGGAAAAGGTAACGGACGAGGATTACGGCGTCTGAGCTTCCTCCGGGCGTGCGGTTCCGGCATCCGCATGCCCGCCCTGCCCGATCCTTGGGCATTGTCGCGATTATGTGCATCGAGCCTCTTGTGCGGTTCACTTCGGCCCCTCAAAGATGGGCGCGAGAAATGACCTGACCGGAGCGGCCGATGGCCGATATGACCCCCATCGATCGGCTCGAGGCCGACCACCCCGAGGTGGATGCGATCTTTGCCTGCATCTGCGATCTCAACGGCGTGATGCGCGGCAAGCGCCTGCCCGTGGATCAGATCGGCAAGATCCGTGCCGGCGGGCTGAGGATGCCGTTGTCGCTTCTCGGGCTCGACGTCTGGGGCGAGGATGTCGAGGGCAGCGACCTCGTCTTCGACACCGGCGATGCCGACGGCATCTGCGAGCATACGGGCCGCGCGCTCAGCCTCGTCAACTGGACGGCGCGTCCGACCGCGCTCGCGCAGCTCTGGGTCCGGCAGGAGGATGGCCGCCCCTTCATGGGCGATCCGCGCCGCGCGCTCGCCGCCGTGGTCGATCGCTTCGCGGAGCTGGGCCTCACCCCGGTCGTCGCGACCGAGCTCGAATTCTACATCGTCGATCCGAGCGCGGACATGCCGCAGCCGCCCCGGTCGCCCGTGACCGGCAAGCGGCTCGACTCCGACAGCGCCCTGTCGCTGGACGAGCTGCAGCATTTCGACGGCATGCTGAACGAGATCTACGACGGCTGCCGCGCACAGGACATCCCGGCCGATGCCGCGATCTCCGAGAACGGCGCGGGCCAGTTCGAGATCAACTTCAACCACGTGGCCGATCCGCTCAAGGCCGCGGACGACGCGGTCCTCTTCAAGCGTCTGGTCCGTGGCGTGGCGCGCAAGCACGGCTTCGCGGCGACCTTCATGGCCAAGCCCTATGGCGACCGCGCGGGGTCTGGGATGCATGTCCACATGTCGCTCGTCGATGGCGAGGGGCGGAACGCCTTCGACGATGGCGGCGATCAGGGCACGCCCCTCTTGCGTCATGCCGTCGCGGGGATGCTGAGGACGATGCAGGAGAATGCCCTCGTCTTCGCCCCGCACGAGAATTCCTATCGCCGCCTCCTGCCCGGCGCGCATGCGCCCGCCGCCGTCGCCTGGGGATACGAGAACCGCACCGTCGCGATCCGCATCCCCGGCGGATCACCCAAGGCCCGCAGGATCGAGCATCGCGTGGCAGGCGCAGACGCCAACCCCTATCTCGTTCTGGCGTCCATGCTCGGGGCGGCACTTCTGGGCATGGAGAACGAGTGGGAGCCCCCCGACCCCGTCGAGGGCGATGCCTATTCCATGCGCCTCGACAGGCTTCCGCCCGACTGGGCCAGCGCAATCGACGCCTTCTCGGCCGGTCGGCACGTGCCCGAGATCTATGCCGGTCGCCTCATTCGCATGTTCGAACAGGGCAAACGGCAGGAGCTTCGGCGCTTCACGCGCCACGTGACCGATTTCGAATATCACAGCTACCTGGAGACCGTGTGATGGATGGCGGCACCGCATCGCTCGCCCGTCCCCTCTCCGGCGGCACCGATCATGCGCCGAGCTACTACGCCGCGACGGCCAATCCCGCGCCGGATCGCCCGGCCCTCGATGGCGAGACGGAGGTCGATATCTGCGTCGTCGGCGCAGGATATTCCGGGCTTTCGACCGCTCTGCATCTGGCTGAAAAGGGCCATCGCGTCACAGTGCTCGAAGGCGCGCGGGTGGGCTGGGGCGCGTCGGGCCGGAACGGCGGTCAGATCGTCAACGGTCTCAACGCGGGCCTGCATGTCTTTCGCCGCCGCTTCGGAGAGGACGTGGCGCGCTTCGTCGCGGACCTGCTCCTCGAAGGGGGCGACATCATCCGCGACCGCGTGGCGCGCTACGACATCGAATGCGACCTCAGGCACGGCAACGTCTTCGCCGCGCTCAACACCCGGCACCTCGACGATCTGCGGGCCAAGCGCGATCTCTGGGCGGAATACGGGCTCGACAACCTCGAAATGCTCGACCGCGCACGGATGCGCGACCATGCGGCGACCGATCTCTATTGCGGGGGGATGATCGACCATCGCGGCGGCCACCTTCACCCGCTGAACCTCGCCCTGGGCGAGGCCGCCGCGATCGAGCGTCTGGGCGGCACGATCCACGAGAGCACGCCCGCGATCTCGGTCGAGACCGGGGGCGCGCGGCCCGTCATCCGCACCCCCGGCGGCGTCGTGACGGCCCGCACGCTGGTGCTCTGCGGCAATGCCTATCTCGGCAACCTCGTCCCCGGACTGGCCAAACGGATCATGCCGGTCTCGACCCAGGTGATGGCGACCGAACCGCTGGGCGAGGCGCAGGCCAGAGCCCTGATGCCCGCAGGCACCTGCGTCGAGGACGTGCGCTATATCCTCGACTATTACCGCATGTCGGCCGATCACCGGCTGCTCTTCGGCGGCGGCACGGTCTATGGCGGCACCGACCCGAAGGACATCAAGCGCAAGCTCGTCCGCTCGATGGACCGGGTCTTTCCGCAGCTCAGGAACACGCGGATCGACCATGCCTGGTCGGGCAACTTCGCGCTCAGCTTCACGCGCGTGCCGCAACTCGGGCGGATCGGCTCGAACACCTATTTCGCGCATGGCTATTCCGGCCACGGCGTCTCGGGATCGCATCTCTTCGGCCGGATCCTCTCGGAGGCGATCCATGGCGATCTGGGCCGCTTCGACACGTTCGCGGGCCTGCCCTGGCTGCCCTTTCCCGGCGGGCAGGGCTTCCGCGTTCCCTATTCCGTCCTCGGATCCTGGTGGTACGCCCTTCGCGACCGCCTCGGTGCATAGTATTCTTCACGCAAGGACATCCCCAATGACCCGGACGATCTCCACGGCCCTACTGGTTCTCGCAGCTCCGCTCGCGGCCCATGCTCAGGATACGCTCAACTTCTACAACTGGTCGGACTACATCGCCGAGGACACGATCCCGAACTTCGAATCCGAGACCGGGATCGACGTCAATTACGACGTCTTCGATTCCAACGAGGTCGTCGAGGCGCGGATGCTGACCGGCAATACGGGCTACGACCTCGTGGTGCCCTCGCTCGAATTCATGGCGCGACAGGCACAGGCCGGCGTCTTTCAGGAGATCGACAAGGAGCGCATCGGGAATTACGGCAATCTCGATCCCGAGATCCTGCGCATCGTGTCGGGCAACGACCCCGACAACACCTACGGCATCCCCTACATGATGTATTCGGTCGGTCCCGGCTACAACGTCGACATGGTGACCGAACGTCTGCCCGATGCGGATCTCGACAGCTGGTCGCTGATCTTCGACCCCGAGAATGCCGCCGCGCTCGAGGATTGCGGGATTGCGCTCCTCGACAGCCCGTCGGAGATCGTGGGGGCCGCGCTCAACTACCTCGAACTCGATCCCAATTCCGAGGATACCGCCGATCTGGACCGGGCGATGGAGCTTCTGCAAGGCATCCGCCCGCATATCCGGTACTTCCATTCCTCCCAATATATCAATGATCTGGCCAATGGCGACATCTGCCTCGCCGTCGGGTATTCCGGCGACATCCTTCAGGCCAAGGATCGCGCGTCCGAGGCCGGTAACGGCGTCGATATCCGATATGTCATCCCCGCCGAGGGCGGTCAGCTGGGCTTCGACATGATGGTGATCCCCGCCGATGCGCCGAACCCCGATGCGGCCTATGCCTTCATCGATTATTTCCTCCAGCCGCAGGTGACCGCCGCGATCTCGGACGCGGTCTATTACGCCAATGCCAACCGCGAGGCGACGCCGCTCGTCTCGGACGAGGTGCGCGAGGATCCCGGCATCTATCCGCCCGAGGCGACGCTCCAGAAGATGTTCTCGGCCGTTCCGAAATCGGCGCGCTACGACCGGTCGCTGACCCGCGCCTGGACCAGCCTCAAGACCGGTCGCTGAAGCCGCGATGGCCGAAAGCACGCCGCCGCTCCTCCGCATCGCGGGGGTGAGCAAGCGCTTCGGCACCGTCGGCGCCGTCGAGGATGTCTCGCTCGACATCCGCGGCGGCGAACTCTTCTGCCTTCTGGGCGGATCCGGCAGCGGCAAGTCGACCCTCCTGCGGATGCTCGCGGGGTTCGAACGGCCGAGCGCGGGCAGGATCGAGATCGATGGCCGGGACATGGCGGACGTGCCACCCCATGCCCGCGACACCAACATGATGTTCCAGTCCTACGCGCTTTTCCCGCATATGAGCGTGGAGCGGAACGTGGCCTACGGCCTCAACCGCGCGGGGCTGCCGCGCAGCGAGGTGAAGGCGCGCGTCGCCGAGATGCTGGACCTCGTGCAGCTTTCGCATCTGGGCCACCGCAAGCCCGACCAGCTTTCTGGCGGCCAGCGTCAGCGGGTGGCGCTCGCGCGCGCCCTCGCCCGTCGCCCGAAGCTCCTGCTGCTCGACGAGCCCCTGGGCGCGCTGGACCGCAAGCTGAGGGAGGAGACGCAGCTCGAACTCGTGCGCATCCGCGAGAGCCTCGGCATCACCTTCGTCGTCGTCACCCACGACCAGGAAGAGGCGATGACCCTCGGCGACCGCCTTGGCGTGATGCGCGACGGACGCATCGTGCAGGTCGGCACCCCGCACGAAATCTACGAATACCCGCGAAGCCGCTTCGTCGCGGGCTTCATCGGAACCGTGAACATCTTCGAGGGCACCATCGTCGAGGATGCGGCGACCCATGCCCGCATCGCCTGCCCCGAGATGGGCGGCGACATCCGCGTGAGCCACGCGATCACCGGCTCCCTCGGGCAATCCGTCGCGGTCGCGATCCGCCCGGAAAAGATCGAGATCGCGCGCGTGCTGGCCGACGATCACGACAACGGTGTCACGGGCCGGATCGAGGAGATCGTCTATAACGGCAACCTGTCGATCTTTCACGTGGCACTTCCATCGGGCAAACGCATCCGCGTGACTCGCGCCAACAGGTTTCGCCGCGAAACCGATGCGCTTTCGGTCGGCGATCCCGTCGCAATGGGCTGGAGCGGGTCGGCGAACGTGGTCGTCCCGGCATGAGGCGGCTCGTCGCGGCGATTCCGCTGGTTTGGCTCGGCCTCTTCTTTCTCGTGCCGTTGCTCGTTCTGGTGAAGATCTCGGTCTCGGAACCCGCAATCGCGCAGCCGCCCTATCTGCCGCTTTTCGACTGGGCCGACGGCATCCTCACGGCGACGCTCAACCTCGGGAATTACATCTTCCTGTGGGAGGATCCGCTCTACCTGCTCTCCTATCTCAGCTCGGCCAGAATCGCGGGCATCTCGACGCTCATCACGCTGCTCGTCGGCTATCCGATGGCCTACGTCATCGCGCGCGCGCCGGTTTCGCGGCGAAACCTTCTGCTGACGCTCGTCATCCTGCCGTTCTGGACGTCGTTCCTATTGCGCGTCTATGCGTGGATCGGCCTTCTCAAGGGCAACGGCACGCTCAACGGCTTCCTGCTCTGGACCGGGCTGATCGACGCGCCGCTCGTCCTGATCCCCACGGATTTCGCGGTCTATCTCGGGATCGTCTATACCTATCTGCCCTTCATGATCTTGCCGCTCTATGCCTCGCTCTCGCGGCTCGACACGGCGCTGCTCGAGGCCTCGGCCGATCTGGGCGCGCGGCCCTTCACCTCCTTTCTCACCGTGACGCTACCGCTCTCGCTTCCGGGGATCGTCGCGGGATGCATGCTGGTCTTCATCCCCGCGCTCGGCGAATACGTGATCCCGGCGCTTCTTGGCGGACCCGACACGCTGATGATCGGCTCTGTCCTCTGGAACGAATTCTTCCTCAACCGCGACTGGCCGGTCGCCGCTTCGGTCGCGATCGTCATGGTGGTCGTCCTCGCCCTGCCCATCGCGATCCTGCGCAGGACGCAGGCGCGCGAGGTCGAATGAAACGCTCTCCCGTCCTTCTCGCGATCACGACGCTCGGCTTTCTGTTCCTCTATGCGCCGATCCTGAGCCTCGTGATCTACAGCTTCAACGAAAGCCGGCTCGTCACGGTCTGGAGCGGCTTCTCGACCCGCTGGTACGGCGCGCTGCTCGAGGATCCGCAGATCCTCGATGCGGCGTGGATCTCGCTTCAGCTGGGGGTCGCGGCGGCGACCATCGCGACGATCGTGGGGCTGCTCGCCTCTTTCGCGCTGACGCGGCACGGGCGGTTCCGTGGGCGGTTCCTACTCGGCGGCATGGCGACCGCGCCGCTCGTCATGCCGGAAGTCATCATTGGGCTGTCTCTGCTGCTGCTTTTCGTGGGGATGGAGAACCTCGTCGGCTGGCCGGCGGGACGCGGCTTTACCACCATCGTCATCGCACATGCCACGTTCGGCGCGGCCTTCGCGACTGTGGTGATCCAGGCGCGGATGGGCACGCTCGACCGCGCGCAGGAGGAGGCGGCGGCCGATCTCGGGGCGCGGCCGCTCAGGGTCTTCCTCGACGTGACGCTGCCGGGCCTCGCGCCCGCGCTGATCTCGGCATGGCTTCTGGCCTTCACGCTGTCGCTCGACGACGTCGTGATCGCGAGCTTCGTGTCGGGCCCCGGGGCCTCGACCCTGCCGATGGTCATCTTTTCGAAAGTGCGGCTCGGCGTCAGCCCCGAGGTCAATGCCCTCGCCACGATCGTCATCCTGATCGTCTCGGTCGCGGTGGGCATCGCCGCCTGGCAGAGCGCCAAGCGGTAAGGTTCGTCAGCCCCGCCCGTCGAACCCGATATCGGCCGAGGCGACCGCGACGCTCTTGACCGCGGCATGGGCGACGATGCCGGGGGCGAGGTCCAGCGCCCGCACAGAGCGTTGGGTGATCCGGGCGAGGATCCGCCCCGCCGCCGTTACGAGCACGACGAGCGCGCCGGGCCCGTCGCCGATCCGGATCTCCTCCACCCGGCCCTCGAACACGTTGAGCGCCGAGATCCCGCTCAGGCGATGGCGCGACAGGATGACGTCATGCGCGGCGATGCGGACGCGCAGCCATGTGCCCGTCGGGTGGTCGACACGCGGCAGGAAAAGCGCGATGCCCGAGGCGTCGAGCTCGGTCAGGCCATCGTCATGATGGGCGACGATCCGTGCCCTGACGATGGATCCGACCTCGCGCGGGCCATTCGGCAGCACGCCAGGATTGGACAGGACCTCGCCCGGCGTTCCGTGTTCGATCACGCGGCCGTCCCGCAGCGCCACCACCGTCGTGGCGAGCCGCGCGACCTCGGAGGCGGAATGGCTGACATAGAGGATCGGCACGCGCGCCTCGTCGCGAAGACGCTCGAAATAGGGCAGGATCTCGGCCTTGCGGGCGTCGTCGAGGGCGGCGAGCGGCTCGTCCGCGAGAATGACGCGCGGTGCCGAGAGGAGCGCCCGCCCGAGGGAGACTCGGCTCTTCTCGCCGCCCGACAGCGCGCCCGGCCGCCGGGTCAGCAGATGCCCGATCCCGAGCATCTCGACCACGCGGCCCATTTCCTCGCGGGGTGCGTTCTTCGGGGCGAACCACGCGCCGAAGCGCAGGTTCTGCGAGACGGTCAGGTGCGGGAAAAGGCGCGCCTCCTGAAAGACATAGCCGATCCTGCGGCGATGGGGGGCCAGGCGAATCCCCTTCGCGGTATCGAGCAACGTCTCGCCGCCGATGGCGATCCGCCCCTCGTCCGGTGTCAGAAGCCCCGCGAGCGCCTGCGCGATCGTCGTCTTGCCCGACCCCGACCGCCCGAAGAGCACGGTGACGCCGGGGCCGGATGCGAAATCGACGTCGAGCGTGAAGTCCGAAAAGGCGTGGCGCAGGCGGATCTCGAGCATCAGCGCCCGCCGATCCGGTCTGCTATGCGCCGGCCGACGAGCTCGGAGAGAAAGAGTGCGCCCATCGCCACGACGACCGACACGACCACCAGCCGCAGGGCAGACCCCTCGCCGCCCGGTACCTGCAGGAAGGCATAGATCGCGGTCGGGATGGTGCGCGTCTCGCCGGGGATGTTCGACACGAAGGTGATCGTCGCGCCAAATTCGCCCATGGCCTTGGCGAATGCCAGGATCGCGCCCGCCACGATCCCCGGCAGGACGAGAGGCAGCGTCAGCGTCGCGAAGACCCAGGCGGGCGACGCCCCGAGCGTCGCGCCCGCCTGTTCGAGCTTGGCGTCCACCGCCTCGATCGACAAGCGGATGGCCCGCACCATGAGCGGGAACGCCATGATCGCGGCGGCGAGTGCCGCGCCCGTCCAGCGGAAGGCAAAGACGATGCCGATCTCGGCCAGCCACCCGCCCAGCCATCCGGTCCGACCGAAGGTCAGAAGCAGCAGATAGCCCGTCACCACGGGCGGCAGCACCAGCGGCAGATGGACCAGCCCGTTCAGCAGCTGCTTGCCCGGAAAGCTCCACCGCGCCAGTGCATAGGCCGTGAGGATGCCGAACGGCAGGCTCCCCAGCGTCGCCCAGAACGCCACCTTCAGCGACAGCGCGACCGCGCGCCATTCCTCGGGGCCGAGCCAGTCGGTCATGCCGTCATTCCCCGAGGACGACGAAGCCCTGCCGCTCGAAGGCCGCGCGGGCCTCGGGACCGGACAGGAAATCGAGGAAGCCCGTCGCGGCCGCGCTTTCGCGACCGGCGATCCCGGCGACGGGATAGAGGATCGGCGGATGCGTGCCCTCGGGGAAGGTGCCCACGACGCTCACGCCGTTCTCGGCCGCCGCATCTGTGGCATAGACGATACCGAAGGGGGCCTCTCCGGTCGCGACGAGACGCAGCGCCGTGCGGACGTTGTCGGATTGGGCGACGCGCGTCTCGACATCGTCCCAGAGCCCGAGATCCTCGAGCGCGGCACGGCCGTAGATGCCTGCGGGCACCGCATCGACGAGCGCCATGGCGAGATACCCGTCGCCGAGAAGACCGGCGAGATCCGTTCCGGGACCGAGATCGACCTTCGATGCCCCCTCGCCATGCGCGACGAGGACGATGGAATTGCCGAGGAGGTCCGTGCGCGTTCCTTCCGCCACCAGTCCCGCCTTCTCCACTTCGTCCATCCAGAGCGCATTTGCCGAGATGAACACGTCAGCCGGTGCGCCCGCGAGGATCTGACGCGCCAGCGCCGACGATCCGGCAAGCGAAACGACGAGATCGTGGCCGGTCGCCTCCTCGAACCGGGGCTCGATCTCTTCCATCGCGTTGGTCAGGCTTGCCGCGGCGAAGACCGTCACTTCGTCGGCCAAGGCCGCCGAGATTCCCAGCGCGGCGCAGATACAGGCGATCGCGGCAACGCGGGGACGGCTGACGGGCATGCGGTGCTCTCCGGACTGGGGACTTCCGCCGGAGGTATCGCGAGGCAGGCCTTCGGGATCAAGCGCCGTCTTCGCGCGACACGTCGCGCCGGTGCGGAGGACCGCCCTTCAGGGGCAATCGCGCGACAGCGTCATCACCCATTTGTCGCCGACATTGGCGAGGCCGTAATGCGTCACGGCGGGCAGGAGGATGTTGCGGCGATGACCCGCCGAGCCCATCCAGGCGGACATGACCGACCGCGCATCGTAGGGGCCTTCGGCGATGTTCTCGGCCCCGCCGCCGCAGCCCTGCGCGCGGATCCTGAGCGTATGGGTCGATCCGTCGCTGCCGTGATGCGCAAAGAACCCCCGCCGCGCCATGTCGCTGGCATGCCGACGCGCCGCTGCGTCGAGACGCGAGGATCGCGCGATCGGGGAAAGACCGGCTTGCCGGCGATAGGCGTTCACATCCAGCCCTCCCTTCGGAATCGCGCCCCTCGTCACCACCTTGGCACGATCGAGCTGGACGTGGGCCGGGGCAACGACGCATCCCGCAAGCGCGAGAAGCATGACGACGAGGGCGATGCGGTGCGTCATCCGGCGGCATCCTTGGCAAGTCGGCCGCGATCCGGAACGCGGCCCGTCACCGCCCTTCTGTCACATCCGGTATGAAGACGTCCTTAACCGGCGAGAGATCGCGCGAGATTTCGCTGACGCGCCAGCACGGCACCGAGATCGAGCGTCGCGATCCGGCCGTCATCGACGATGCGACGCCCTTCGACGAAGAGGTCGCGCACCCGCGACGGCCCGGCAAGCAGCAGCGCGGCCGGATCCCACGATCCGGCGGCCTCGACCCCGCGCATGTCCCAGATCGCGATGTCGGCGCGCATTCCCCGCGCGAGGTATCCGCAATCGTCACGCCCCAGGACCTCCGCGCCGCCACGCGTGGCAAGACGCAAGGCCGCACGCGCGGACATGGCATCAGGGCCCGATGCCACCCGCTGCAGCAGCATGGCCTGACGCGCCTCGGCCACGAGATTGCCGAGATCGCTGCTGGCGGAACCGTCGACGCCGAGCCCCACGCGCACGCCTGCCTCGCGCATCGCGCGGACCGGCGCGATCCCCGAGGCGAGACGGCAGTTCGAACAGGGACAATGCGCGACGCCCGTCAGCGACCGCGCGAAGAGGTCGATCTCGTCCGGGTCGAGCTTGACGCAATGCGCGTGCCAGACATCCGGCCCGGTCCAACCCAGATCCTCGGCATATTGTCCGGGGCGGCAGCCGAACCGCTCGAGGCTGTAGGCCACGTCCTCGTCGTTTTCGGCCAGATGGGTATGGAGGCGCACCCCCTTGTCGCGCGCGAGGATCGCAGCGTCGCGCATCAGTTCGCGGCTGACGGAGAAGGGCGAACAGGGGGCCACGCCCACGCGGACCATCGCACCCGGAGCGGGATCGTGATGGGCGTCGATCACGCGAAGGCAATCCTCGAGGATGTCCTGCTCGCGCTCGACAAGGGCATCGGGCGGCAGGCCGCCTGCGCTTTCTCCGATGCTCATCGCGCCGCGGGTGGGATGGAAGCGCAGACCGATCTCGGTCGCCGCCTCGATCGTGTCGTCGAGCCGCGCGCCGTTCGGGAACAGGTAGAGGTGGTCGGAACTGGTCGTGCAGCCCGAAAGCGCCAGTTCGGCGAGCCCAGCCAGCGCCGAGACGCGCATATGCTCGGGGCCCATCCGCGACCAGATCGGATAGAGCGTCTGGAGCCACCCGAAGAGCGCCGCATCCTGCGCGCCGGGCACCGCGCGCGTCATCGTCTGGAAGAGATGGTGATGCGTGTTCACGAGGCCGGGCGTCACGAGGCATCCCCGCGCGTCGAGCGCCTCGGCCCCGTCGGGTGTCAGGTCCTGCCCGATCTCGGCCACGACTCCGTCGCGAAGGCGGAGATCCGCACCGGCAAGCTCGGACCCGTCGTCGTCCATCGTCAGGACGAGGTCGGCCCCGCGAATCAAGACATGCCGGTCCGTCATCGGACCAATACCTCCAGCGCGGCACGGTGGATCGCCGTGTTCGCAGCGGCCAGCACGGTGCCGCCGTCATGGGCCGGGCCGCCGTGCCAATCGGTGACGACGCCGCCCGCTGCCTGGACCACGGCCATCGGCCCCTGGATGTCGTAGGCGTTCAGTCCCGCCTCGATCACGAGGTCGATCTGGCCCAGTGCCAGAAGCCCGTAGGCATAGCAATCGAGACCGTAGCGGGTGAGCATCACGCGGTCGCGCACGGCCTCGAAGGCGTGGCGCTCCGTCTCGGTGCCGATCTCGGGGAAGGTGGTGAAGAGGATCGCGCGGTCGAGCGTCTCGGTCCCGCGCGTGGCGAGAATGCTCCGGCCCGCGGGGCTGTCGAGCCAGGCCTCTCCCGGCCCGCCGAAGAACCGCTCGCCCGTATAGGGCTGGTCGACGAGACCCATGATCGGACCGTCGTCATCGCGAACCGCGACGAGGACCCCCCAGCTCGGCGTCCCGGAGATGTAGGCCCGGGTTCCGTCGATCGGGTCGAGCACCCAGGTCAGGCCGCTCCGGCCGTGCACATTGCCGTATTCCTCGCCCATGATGCCGTCGTCGGGCCGCCGCCGCGCGAGGACCTCGCGCATCGCGCGCTCGGCTGCACGGTCACCTTCTGTAACCGGATCGAAACCGCCGGCGGCCTTGTTCTCGGCCGCAAGCGCAGGCTGACGGAAATATCTCAGCGTCTCGGGCCGCGCCGCATCCGCGAGCGCGAGCGCCGTCTCGCGGAGATCGTCGAGGAGGGCGGCGGAATGCATCGGCATGTGGGCTCCGTTCGAAACGTCGCCCGACCGGCTATCCTCCTGCGCCCCGCCCGGTCAAGGCTTTCAGGCGACGTCGCTCAGAACGCGCGCAAGCTCGAAGAGGCGGCGACGCTGGTTCTCTGGGATCGCGTAATAGGACCGAACGAGCTCGAGCGCTTCCTTGTCGGAGAGAATGTCGGTGTTGCGGTCCCGTCCACCTTGCTCGGCATCGGCGTCGTCCTCGGACAGACCCTCGAAGAAGAATGCGACCGAAACCTCGAGCGCGTCGGCGATATCCCAGAGGCGGGAGGCGCTGACACGGTTCATCCCGGTCTCGTATTTCTGGATCTGCTGGAACTTGATGCCGACACGTTCCGCAAGCTGCTGCTGCGTCATGCCCAACATCCAGCGACGTTGACGAATTCTCTTACCGACATGGACATCTACTGGATGCTTCATCTTCACTACCACCTATCTCACTATGGTTGAAGGTGATGCAGCGGAAACAACCCACCGCGCAACCTGACCAATTGGACAGGTTTTGGGCATCGCCGTATCATCTGGCTGATATTATGCATCTTTTTTTCGCCGAGTCGTTAACCATCTCGTAACCTTAAGGAGAGTGGCAATGATGAGAGCATTCAGAATCACCGATTTCTCGCAGATGCCGTCGGTCGAGGACGTTCCCAGACCCGAACCCGGGCCGAGTCAGGTGCGCGTTCGGATCGCGGCCTGCGCGCTTAATTTCGCGGATCTGCTGATGCTGAAGGGGACGTATCAGGATACGCCACCCCTGCCCTTCTCGCCCGGGATGGAGGTCGCCGGGACGATCGACGCGGTCGGATCCGGTGTGGGGGATCTGGCACAGGGCGCACGCGTGGCGGTCTTTGCCGGGCATGGCGGATTGGCCGAATGGGGCGTGTTCGACGCGGCCCGGGCGCGGATCCTGCCCGAAACGATGCCGTTCGAGGATGCCGCCGCGATCCAGATCGCCCACGGCACCGCCCATCTGGCCCTGTCGCACCGGGCGCGTCTCGCGGCGGGCGAGCGGCTCGTCGTGCTGGGTGCCGCGGGCGGCGTCGGCCTCGCCGCGGTCGAGATCGGCAAGCTGATGGGGGCGGAGGTCGTGGCCGTGGCCCGTGGATCGGACAGGCTCGCCGTTGCGAAGGCTGCCGGTGCCGATCACCTGATCGACGGGCGCGACCCGGATCTGCGCGGCGCACTCAAGGCGCTCGGCGGGGCGGACGTTCTCTTGGATCCGGTCGGCGGAAGCGCCTCCGAGACCGCGATGCGCGCGCTGAGACCCGAAGCGCGGGTGGTCCTCGTAGGCTTTGCCAGCGGCGATGTTCCGAACCTTGCCGCCAATCACCTGCTCGTCAAGAACGTGAGCGTGCTGGGCGTCTACTGGGGCGGATACATGGCCTTCGCGCCCGCGCAGGTTGCGGCATCGCTCGACGCGCTGCTGGCCTGGTATGCGGAGGGGCGTCTGCACCCGCATATCGGCCACCGGCTGCCGCTCGACCGGGTGGCCGAGGGGCTCGACCTCATGGCGGGGCGCGGATCGACGGGCAAGATCGTCATCACGATGGGCTGACAGCTATTCCGCGGCCATGCGCACCGGCGCGCCGAGCCGCGCATAGCTGTCGCGCAGGAGCCCCGCCAGTGCGTCCGACACTTCGGGCCGAAGCGCACCCGAGCGGTAGAGATTGATGTTCTGGTCAGGAAGGGATGGCAACCCTGCCCCGGCCGGAACGCGCGAGACGCCCGCAGGCAGGGTCTGGTCGAGAATGACGTAGACCGCGAGATCGGCCATCACCGATACCTCCGACGCGCGGTCCGAGGCCGAATCGACCATCGAGACCCATTCGATCCCCGCCGCGTCGAGCACGCTGCGCGCGACCGGGCTGAAGATGCAGTTGCGGCAGAAGGCGAACGGCAGCGGCCTCAGCCGGTGCGCGACCCCGCCGATCGCCCCCGCCCAGACGAGCGGAAGCGTCAGCAGAGTTTCGCCCCCCTCGCCCAGCGCGTCCTCGGTGGTCAGGATCGCGTCGCATTCGCCGTTGGCGAACATCTGCTTGAGTGTCCGCGTCGGCAGCGACAGGAGCCTGACCCTCAGCCGGGGATAGAGTTGAGCGAACCCCGCAAGCACGGGCGGGATCGCTGGATAAAGGATGTCATGGGGCGCGCCGAGTACGATCTCGCCCTCGTAGCCGTCATCGGTCAGGCGGGCGATGGCCTCGTCGTTCAGGACCAGCATCCGCCGCGCATAGGAGAGAAGCTGTTCGCCCGTTGGGGTAAGCTGCACGCTGCGCGCGGACCGATCGATCAGCGACAGGCCCAGTGTCTCTTCCAGACGCTTGAGCTGCATCGAGACGGCCGATTGCGTCAGGTTCAGATGACCCGCCGCCCGCGTGACGCCACCCACCTCGGCCACCGTCACGAGGGAACGGAGCGCGGTCAGGTCGAGATTTCGCGCCATATCACCGATCCTTATGCCAAACGTCAGAAATATTCGTTTTCGAAATTATGAGAGCTGGGAGATATTCGCAAGCGTGATTGTTTGCCGCCCATCCATCGTAAAAGGAATTGAAAGATGTCGTCGCATCTGTTGCGCCTCCTGCACCTTCACCGCATCGGACCGTCCCTGCTCCGCCGGTTTGAAGAGATGCGTGCACTCGCTCGACAGCGCCACGACCTCGCGCGGCTCGACGACCATCTTCTCGACGATGTCGGCCTTGCGCGCCCCGAGGCAGCGGCAGAGGCCGCGCGCGTCCCGTGGGATGCGCCCGCGCATTGGCACCGTCCCAACCAACAATCGCGTCAGCAGGTCCGAAAGTCCTTGAACTGCGGTGGATGACCGCAAATATTATGCCCCAGAACGGCCGTGTTCCCGGCCGATGCAATGACCGTTTGGAGGCATTTGATGGCTGAACAACAGACGATCCGCACCGGCGCTGGTGTAAGGTCGGGTACGATCGACGAGGGCTTGCGCGCCCACATGAACAAGGTCTACGGCCTGATGGCCAGTGGCATGGTGATCACCGCGCTCGCAGCCTGGGCCATTTCCGGGCTCGCCGTCGACGATGCCGGCAACGCCACGCAGCTCGGGCAGGCGATCTACGGATCGCCCCTGAAGTGGCTGATCATGTTCGCTCCGCTCATCATGGTCTTTGCCTTCTCGGCGATGATCAACCGCATCTCCGCGGCTGGCGCGCAGCTCTTCTTCTACACGTTCGCCGCCCTGATGGGCCTTTCGCTGAGCTCGATCTTCCTCGTCTATACCGGGTTCTCGATCGTCCAGACCTTCCTCGTGACGGCGATCGCCTTCGCAGGCCTGTCGCTCTGGGGCTACACGACCAAGAAGGACATCTCCGGGTGGGGCAGCTTCCTCATCATGGGCGTGATCGGCCTTGTCGTGGCGTCGATCGTGAACATCTTCTTGGCCTCCCCGGCCGTCATGTTCGCGATCTCGGCGATCGGCGTCCTGCTCTTCGCCGCGCTCACCGCCTACGACACGCAGCAGATCAAGAACGAGTACATCCAGCACGCGCGTACCGCCGATCGCGAATGGCTGGAGAAGTCGGGCATCATGGGCGCGCTGCGTCTCTATCTCGACTTCATCAACCTCTTTATGTTCCTGCTGAGCTTCATGGGCCAGCGCGAGTGATCCACGCCACGGCGTGACGCGTCATCCGACCGCCAGATCCTACGGGTCTGGCGGTTTTTCTTTGTCCGAAGCGCACCGATGCGAAGGCCCGAAAGGCGTTGCGGGGACATTGGCGGACCGCTAGATTTTCCCCTCATCCGAAACGGCGGGACCGCGCGCACCGGACGCGACGCTCCCGCACGACAGGAGATCTTCATGCGCCCGACCCCCCTCCTCCTCGCCGGTCTCGTCTCGCTCGCCCTGCCGGGGGTAATTCTCGCCCAGTCGGATGGCCGCGTGGAGACCAAGCAATACGAGGATGGCGGCGTCTACGAGGGCACGTTCGTGAACGGTCGCCAGCACGGCACCGGCACCTACACCCTTCCCAACGGATACGAATATTCCGGCGAATGGTCCGATGGAGAGGTCGTGGGACAGGGCGTCGCCCGGTTCCCGAACGGATCCGTCTACGAGGGCGAGTTCGCCGAAGGCAAGCCGGACGGCCAGGGGCGCATCACCCTCGCCGATGGCGGCACCTACGAGGGCGACTGGACCGATGGCACGATCAACGGCCAGGGCGTGGCGGTCTATGCCAACGGCACCCGATACGAGGGCGGGTTCCGCAACGCGCGCCATCACGGCATCGGCCGGATGGAGACGAGTTCGGGTTACGTCTATGACGGGGACTGGGTCGACGGCGAGAAGGAGGGCGACGGCACGATCACCTATCCCGGCGGCGCGGTCTACGAGGGCCAGATGGCGGGCGACCTGCGCGAAGGCACCGGTACGCTGCGCATGGCCGACGGCCTCGTCTACGAAGGCGCGTGGAGCGGCGGAGAGATCACCGGCGAGGGAACGCTCACCCACCCCGACGGAGATGTCTATCGCGGTGACTTCGTCTCGGGAGAGCGTCAGGGCGAGGGCCGAAAGGAATACGCGAACGGCGACGTCTACGAAGGCGCGTTCCAGGCCGACCAGCGCGAGGGGCAAGGCACCTTCACACGGCCCGACGGCTATCGTTACGACGGCGGATGGGTCGCGGGCCGCATCGAGGGACAGGGCACCGTCACCTATCCCGATGGGGCCGTCTACGAAGGACAGTTCCGCAACGACCTGCCCGATGGTCAGGGTCGCATAACCTATCCCGACGGCAATACATACGAAGGCGAATGGTCGAATGGCGTGATCGAAGGCGAAGGCATCGCCACCTATGCCAACGGGGCCGTCTACGAGGGAAGCTTCGTCGATGCCCGAAACGAGGGTCAGGGTACGATGACCTTTCCGGGCGGCATGACCTACGAAGGAGCCTGGAGCGAAGGACGACGCGACGGCGAGGGCACGGCGACCTATCCCGACGGAACGGTCTATACTGGCACGTTTTCGGACGGAGAGCCCGACGGCAGCGGCCGCATCGTCTATCCCGACGGCAGCACGTATGTGGGTGAATGGTCCGAGGGCGAGATCGAGGGACAGGGTGTCCTGACCTATGCCAACGGCGACGTCTACGAAGGTGGGTTCGCCGGCGGCCGCCGCGAGGGCGAGGGAACGCTCAGCACCGCGGGGGGTGAGGAACGCTCGGGCGAATGGCAGGCCGGCGCGTTGATCTCTCAGGCTGGCCCGGGCCAGGAGGAGGCACCGGCCTCCGACGATCCGGACGGGGATGAAAGCCCGGCGCAATAGCCTCGATCAACGAATGCACCGGGCCGATCGGGCCGGTCTGATCGGTGCCGCCGCGGCGCATCGCCCCGAAACCGACGTGAGGGGGTTTCCAGACGCCGACCCAGCGCCCAGATGGGAAGGATGCCGCCAAATTTCTACGTCATTCTGGTGAGCATCCTTGGACAGATCAAGACGGGGGGCGCGCATCGCCGGTCCCTCGCCCGCAACCGGAGGCTTCCTCATGCGCCATTCCATCCTCGATCTCTCTCCCGTTCCCGAAGGATCGGATGCGCGTGCCGCGATCGCCAATTCCGTGGCCCTCGCCCGGAAGGCCGAAAGCTGGGGGTATCACCGCTTCTGGCTGGCCGAGCATCACAACATGGAAGGCATCGCGAGCGCCGCGACGAGCGTGCTGATCGGCCATATCGCAAGCGCCACTTCGCGCATCCGGGTAGGTGCGGGCGGCATCATGCTGCCGAACCACGCGCCGCTCGCCATCGCCGAGCAGTTCGGAACGCTCGCCACGATCCACGGCGACCGGATCGATCTGGGCCTCGGGCGCGCACCGGGCGGCGACATGGCGGTGATGCGGGCCTTCCGCCGCGACGGAAGCGAGGATTTCCCGCGCGACGTGATGGCGCTGCAGGCCTATTTCGGAGACGCGAACCCCGCCGCACAGGTCCGCGCCGTGCCGGGTGAAGGCACGCATGTCCCGATCTGGATCCTCGGCTCGTCGCTCTACGGTGCGCAGCTTGCCGCGCATCTGGGCCTGCCCTATGCCTTCGCGTCGCATTTCGCGCCCGACGCGCTCGACCAGGCGCGTGACATCTACCGCACGCGGTTCCAGCCGTCAGAGACGCTCGAGAAGCCATACTTCATGCTCGCGGCCAACGTCTTCGCCGCCGAAGAGGAGCGCGAGGCGCTGCGCCTCAGGACCTCGATGCAGCAGGCCTTCGCGCGGCTCAGGACGGGCCAGCCGGGCAAGTTGCCGCGCCCGGTCGACGATATCGACGCAGCCATCGGTCCCGAGATCCGGCGCGGCGTCGATCACGCCCTGCGGGTGACGGCGGTGGGCGACCCGGCGCAGGTGCGCGCGCAGCTTTCGGCCATGATCGCCGAGCACGCGCCGGACGAGATGATCCTGACCGGCCAGATCCACGATCCGGTCGCGCGCGAACGCTCGTTCGAGATCGCGGCCGAGGTCATGTCGGACCTGTCGCGGCGACAGGCGGCCTGACCCTCAGACGGGCGCGCCCTGGGCCATGCGATTGAGGAATGTCTCGGCCTCGTCGAGGATCCGGGCGCGCTTGTCCTCGTCCATCCGGTCCCAGGTCGCGTACATCTGCGCCATGCGCGGATTGCCCTCGAACCGCTCGCGGTGCCGCTCCATGAAGGCCCAGTAGAGCAGGTTGAAGGGACAGGCCCCCTCGCCCACCTTGGTCTTTACCGAATAGGCGCAGTCACCGCAGTAATCCGACATCTTGTCGATGTAGTTGCCGGACGAGACATAGGGCTTGGACCCCACGACCCCGCCATCGGCGAACTGGCTCATGCCGATGACGTTGGCGCTCATCACCCATTCGTAGGCGTCGGCATAGACGCTCATGTACCAGTGCTGCACCTCCTGCGGCGAGATGCCTGCGAGAAGCGCGAAGTTGCCCGTCACCATCAACCGCTGGATGTGATGGGCATAGGCCTCGGATTTCGTCTGCGCGACGGTATGAGAGATGCAGGCCATTCGCGTCTCGTCGCCCCAGTAGAAGCCCGGAAGCGAACGGGTATGGCCGAGTTCGTTGCGGTCGGCATAGTCCGGCCCCTCGCGGAAATAGATGCCGCGCATGTATTCGCGCCAGCCGATGATCTGGCGGATGAACCCCTCGACCGCGTTGATGGGGGCATCGCCCTTCTCGTAGGCTTCCTCGGCCGCGCGGCAGATCTCCATGGGCGAGAGCAGCCCCGCGTTGAGATAGAGCGACAGGACCCCGTGATAGAGAAAGCTGTCTTTCGCCAGCATCGCATCCTGATAATCGCCGAATTTCGGCAACGCGCCCCTGATGAAATGGGCGAGGGCGCGGCGCGCCTGCCCCTGGTCGGTCGCGAACCAGAAGGGCCGCAGATCGCCGAAATTGTTGCCGAAGCGCCGCTCGACGAGGTCGAGCACCTCTCCCACGACCTCGTCGGGGGTGAACTGCATCGGGCCGCCGAACTCGACCGCGTCGGGGGCGGGTTTGCGGTTGTCGTGATCGAAGTTCCACTTGCCGCCCGCGGGCTCTTCGCCATCCATCAGAAGGCCGGTCTTGCGCCGCATGTCACGATAGAACCACTCCATTCGCAACTCCTTGCGCCCGTCGGCCCACGTGTCGAATTCGGAATGGGAGGCGATGAAACGGTCGTCGGAAAGTTGCGTGACCTTCAGCGGGCAATCGTTCAGCGCCTCGATCAAACGCCATTCGCCGGGCTCGGTCGCGATGACTTCGGACGCACCGTGCTCTTCGGCGCGGCGCAGAAGCTCTCCGGTGATCGACCCGGTATTCTCCTCGTCGTCGAGCGAGGTATAGGCGACGTTCCGGCCATCCTCGCGCAGGCGGGCCGCGAACTTGCGCATCGCGGCGAAGAGGAACGCGATCTTCTTGGGATGATGGGGGACGTAGCTTGCCTCGTCGCCGACTTCGGCCATGACGACGACATCGTCCTGTCCGGCCTCCCGCAGCGCGGAAAGGTCTTCACTCAGCTGGTCGCCGAGGACGAGGATCAGACGGCTCACCATGGGATCTCCTTCGCGGCATAGTCGAAGAAACCACCCGACTGCGCGGGCGATAGTCCCTCGATCACGTCGATCAGGCGCGCGGCGGCCTCGAGTGGCGTAACCTTGTCGTGATCGGGGTAATCTTCGGTGAATTCGGTCGCGACGGTGCCGGGATGCAGGCACGCGACGATCGCCTCCCTGCGGCTGCGGCCGATCTCGACCGCGGCACCGTGCATCAGCGCGTTGAGCGCGGCCTTGGACGTCCGGTAGGAATACCAGCCGCCGAGCCCGTTATCCCCGATCGACCCCACACGTGCGGACAAGGCCGCAAACACGAAGCGCCCCTTGCGCGGGATGCGGCGCTTCCAGTGCTTGAGAACCAGGGCGGGCCCGATGGCATTGAGCGAGACCTGCGCCAGGATCTCATCGGCCCCCAGATCGGAAAGCGACTTCTCGGGCGCGTCCCGCGTCGAGGTCAGCGCGCCCGTGGCCACGAAGACGAGGTCGAAATCGTCGTCGAGCGGTTTCAGAGCGGCCTCGATCGACGCCTCGTCGGTGATGTCGAACCCGTCCTCGGCCCGCGACAGCGTCACGACCTCGACATCGCGGCCCCTCAGCTCCTCCGCGACGGCGCGGCCGATGCCACCCGATGCACCGATCACAAGCGCCTTCTTCATCCGGTCATTCCCGATAGATCATCTTTCGCGTCATGCCGCCGTCGAGAGTCAGGATCTGACCCGTCACGAAACCGGCATCGGCAAGGTAGCTGACGGCCTCGGCGATGTCCTGCGGCATGCCCGCACGGCCCGCCGGATGCTGGGCGTGGTCGTCGGGGTCGAGCGCGTCGGGATCGCCGGTGACGATCCAGCCGGGTGCGATGCCGTTCACGCGGATCTCGGGCCCGAGCGAGATCGCCATCGCATGGGTCAGCGCCACGATGCCGCCCTTGGTGGCGGCATAGGCCTCGGTTTCGGGTTCCGACATGAAGGCACGGGTCGACGACATCGTCACGATGCTTCCCTGCGACGCGCGCAGGAGCGGAATGGCATATTTCGACATCAGGAACGTGCCGGTCAGGTTCGTGCCGATCCAGGCGTTCCAATCCGACAGGTCGAGATCCTCGATCGCGCCGTTCACGGGGCTGGCGATGCCCGCATTGCACACGAGGAGATCGAGCCGGTCGAGCCCGCCAACCGCTTCGCGCACCTCGTCCTCGGCGCTCACATCGGCGGCGATGGTCGTCAGATCCGCCCGGTCCTCGAGTTCGGAAAGCGCACTTCGATCCCGGTCGAGCGCGGCGACGCGCCACCCTGTGGCGAGCAGGTGATCCACGATGCCCCGCCCGATCCCGTTCGCGCCGCCCGTGACCAGCGCCTGTCGTTTTTCATCAGCCATGCGATTTAAGCTAGCTGCGCTGCACGTCGCGTCAAACGAGGGGTTTTCATTTGCCGAATCGCGGCTATTGTCGGTGCCATGAAAACGCGCATCCTCCATAACGACCCGCGCGGTCTGATGCTTCTTCTCCTTACGCGCCTCTGAGCGTGCCTTCTCGGCGCGACCGCTCAGGGGTGGACCAGCGCCGAAGGATCGAAGGACAAGCAACAGACAGGAAAGACCCCACGCCATGACCAATCAGGATCTGCAGAAGGCCGATGACGGCCGGGTATTGATCTTCGACACGACGCTGCGCGACGGAGAGCAATCGCCCGGTGCCACGATGAGCCACCGCGAAAAGCTCGAACTGGCCGAAATGCTCGACGAAATGGGCGTCGACATCATCGAAGCGGGCTTTCCGATCGCCTCCGAAGGCGATTTCGCCGCGGTGAAGGCCATTGCCGAGCGGACGAAGCGGGCCACGATCTGCGGCCTCGCGCGAGCCAATATCAAGGATATCGACCGCGCCTGGGAGGCCGTGAAACCCGCGGCATCCCCGCGCATCCACACCTTCATCGGCACCTCGCCGCTGCACCGTGCGATCCCGAATCTCGACCAGGACCAGATGGCCGAGCGCATCCACGAGACAGTGACCCATGCGCGCAACCTCTGCGACAACGTGCAATGGTCCCCGATGGACGCGACGCGCACCGAATGGGACTTTCTCAAGCGCACCGTCGAGATTGCGATCAAGGCCGGTGCCACCACGATCAACATCCCCGATACGGTCGGCTACACCGCACCCGTCGAGAGCGCCGATCTGATCCGCCGCCTCATCGCCGAGGTCGAGGGCGGCGAGGACGTGATCTTCGCCACGCATTGCCACAACGACCTCGGCATGGCGACGGCCAACAGCCTTGCCGCCGTTGCCGGTGGCGCGCGCCAGATCGAATGCACGATCAACGGTCTCGGAGAGCGGGCCGGCAACACCGCCCTCGAGGAGGTGGTGATGGCGCTGAAGGTCCGCAACGACATCATGCCATGGTCCACCGGCGTCGATTCCACGCGGCTGATGGCGATCTCACGCCGCGTCTCGACGATCAGCGGCTTTCCCGTGCAGTTCAACAAGGCGATCGTCGGCAAGAACGCCTTCGCGCACGAGTCGGGCATCCATCAGGATGGCATGCTGAAGAACGCCGAGACCTTCGAGATCATGCGCCCCGCCGATGTGGGTCTGAAGGAGACCTCGCTCGTCATGGGCAAGCATTCGGGGCGCGCCGCGCTCCGCTCCAAGCTCAAGGAGCTGGGCTTCGACGTGGCCGACAACCAGCTCGGCGACATCTTCGTCCGCTTCAAGGAGCTCGCCGATCGCAAGAAGGAAGTTTACGACGAGGATATCGAGGCGCTCGTCCGCGCGCAGGGTGCCGGCGAAGAGGCCGTGCAGCTCAAGTTCCTGCGTGTCATCTGCGGCACCGAGGCCCCCCAATCGGCGGACATGACGCTGAGGATCGACGGCGAGGACCGGCAGGTCACGGCCCAGGGGGACGGACCGGTCGATGCAGCCTTCAACGCGGTCAAGTCCCTTGTCCCGCACGAGGCGCAGCTTCAGCTTTATCAGGTTCATGCCGTTACCGAAGGCACCGACGCACAGGCGACCGTCACCGTCCGGATGGAGGAAGACGGACGCATCGTGACCGGCCAGTCCGCCGATACAGATACCGTCGTGGCAAGCGCGCGCGCCTATATCGCGGCGCTGAACCGCCTTCTGGTCAAGCGTCGCACCACCGAAGCCGGGAGCGATACCAAGGCCGTCAGCTACAAGGACGCGGGCTGAGCGATCGCTCAGTCCCCATGTGCGGAGGTTTCGCCGCGAAACCTCCGCCGCGGGATCGGCTCCGGCGGGTGCGATCCCGGCAGAATTACGCCGCCACCCCCCGGCAGCGCCCTTTCGCCTGAACTGAGCAATCCTTATAAGGCCCGAACGCGGGCCGTCGGGTCGACTCGACCCGTCGCTGTCGCGCCACGCGATTGGGGACGCATGAGATGAGCAGTTTGACCGGGATCTTCTCCTCGGACATGGCGATAGACTTGGGGACCGCCAATACTTTAGTCTACGTCAAGGGACGCGGTATCGTACTGAACGAACCGTCGGTCGTGGCGTTCCACGTGCGCGACGGGCGCAAGCAGGTTCTCGCCGTCGGCGAGGACGCGAAGCTCATGCTGGGCCGCACGCCCGGCTCGATCCAGGCGATCCGGCCGATGCGCGAAGGCGTGATTGCCGATTTCGACGTCGCCGAGGACATGATCAAGCACTTCATCCGCAAGGTCCACAAGCGGACGACCTTCTCGAAGCCCAAGATCATCGTTTGCGTCCCGCACGGTGCCACGCCCGTGGAAAAGCGTGCGATAAGGCAATCGGTGATCAGCGCGGGCGCGCGCAAGGCGGGCCTCATCGCCGAGCCAATCGCGGCCGCCATCGGATCGGGCATGCCGATCACAGACCCGACCGGCTCCATGGTCGTGGATGTGGGCGGCGGGACGACCGAGGTCGCGGTTCTGAGCCTTGGCGACATCGTCTATGCGCGCAGCGTGCGCGTGGGCGGCGATCGCATGGACGAGGCGATCATCAGCTACCTGCGCCGCCAGCACAACCTGCTGATCGGCGAGGCCACGGCCGAACGCATCAAGACCTCCATCGGCACGAGCCGCATGCCCGATGACGGCCGTGGCGCATCGCTGCAGATCCGCGGCCGCGATCTTCTGAACGGCGTGCCGAAAGAGACCGAGATCAACCAGGCGCAGGTCGCCGAGGCACTGGCCGAGCCCGTGCAGGCCATCTGCGAGGCCGTGATGATCGCGCTCGAGGCGACGCCGCCGGATCTCGCCGCGGACATCGTCGATCGCGGCGTCATGCTCACGGGGGGTGGCGCGCTTCTGGGCGAGCTCGACCTCGCGCTGCGCGAGCAGACGGGTCTTGCCGTGTCGATCGCGGACGAGGCACTGAATTGTGTTGCCGTCGGCACCGGCAAGGCGCTGGAATACGAAAAACAGCTCAGGCATGTGATAGACTACGACAGCTGAACCTTGAACGCCTTGGCGGAAAGGCCGGGGTCGAAGGGGCGTTATGGCGACGGACAGGCACAATTCGGAAGATTTCGTCCGGCCGGTGAGGCGCATCCTGACCGGGATCGTCGTCGTGCTCCTCCTCGGGGTGTTCCTTTTCTGGCGGATCGACAGTCCCAGGGCGGAGCGGTTCCGCGCCCAGATCGTCGACGAGATCGTGCCGAGCTTCGAATGGGCGCTCATCCCCGTCACCCAGCTCGCAGGCATGGTCGAGAACTTCGAGAGCTACACGCGCATCTACGAGCAGAACCGCGATCTGCGCCGCGAGCTGCAGCAGATGAAGGCCTGGAAGGAGGCCGCGCTGCAGCTCGAACAGCAGAACGCAAAGCTGCTCGATCTGAACAAGGTGCGGCTCGACCCGAAGCTCACCTTCATCACCGGCGTGGTGCTGGCAGATAGCGGATCGCCCTTCCGCAATTCCGTCCTGCTGAATCTTGGCTCGCGCGACGGGATCCGCGACGGCTGGGCCACGACCGACGGGCTCGGACTCGTGGGGCGGATCTCGGGCGTGGGGCAGACGTCGAGCCGGGTGATCCTGATGACCGACAACAACAGCCGCGTGCCCGTCACGGTGCAACCCTCCGGCCAGCGTGCGATCCTGGCGGGCGACAATTCCAAGCTCCCCCCGCTCGACTTCCTCGAGACGGCCGATGCGGTCAGGCCCGGCGACCGTGTGGTAAGTTCGGGCGACGGCGGCATGCTGCCCGCGGGCCTTCTCGTGGGTCAGGTCGTCGAGGGCACCGATCGCCGCCTGCGGGTCCGGCTTGCCGCAGATTACGAACGGCTGGAATTCCTGCGCGTCCTGCGATCGCATCCCGGCGCGCCGGTGAGCGATCCGGGAACGCTCGTCGTGCCGGATCGCCCGCCCGCCACCGTGGCCCAGGCCCCGGAGCCGGTCGATGGTTGATCCGCTCACGCTCCGCCGTTGGACGTATCGCGCGGGATTCCTCGCGGTATCGGCCTGCGTGATCTTCATCCATATCCTGCCCTTCCACATTTCGGCGGACGCCCTTCCCGCGCCCGATCTGCTGGTGCTGCTGGCCTTCGCGTGGGTGTTGCGCAAGCCCGCCTACGTGCCGGTCCTTCTGGTGGCGGGCGTGATCCTCGTATCCGACATCCTCTTCATGCGGCCGCTCGGCCTCTGGACGGCGCTTGTCCTGCTGGGGCTCGAATTCCTGCGGGTGCGGAGGAACGTCAGTGCCGAACTGCCGTTTCTTGTGGAGTGGATGATGGTGACGGCCGTCCTCTTTGCGCTGACGATCCTGAACGGGCTCGTTCTCGCGCTTTTCGCCGTGCCGCGACCGCCGCTGACGGCCATCCTCGTTCACGTATTCATCACGGCGGCCTGCTATCCAGCGGTCGTCGCCTTCAGCGCCTTCGTGATGGGGGTGAGATCCGCCGGACCCGCCGAGAGAGAAGGATCGCGCGCATGAAACGCACGCCACGCGACACCGAGACGAGCCTGCGCGGCATCTCCCGACGGGGGCTCGTGCTCGGCGGCCTGCAGCTCGGCGTGGCAGGGGTTCTCGGGTGGCGGATGCGCCAGATGCAGGTCGAGCAGGCCGACCAGTTCCGCCTGCTGGCTGAGGAGAACCGCATCAACATGCGCCTCATCGCGCCGGCGCGGGGCCTGATCTTCGATCGCAACGGCATCCCGCTCGCCGAGAACGCGCAGAACTACCGCATCGTCATCGTGCGCGAGGATGCGGGCGATGTCGACGAGGTGATCGCCCGGCTGGGGGACCTCATCTATCTCGACCCGGTCGAGCTCGAGCGCGCGAAGAAGGAAATCGCGCGCCGCTCGCCCTTCGTGCCCGTCACCTTGACCGATCAGCGCAGCTGGGAGGACATCGCAGCAGTCGCGGTCAACGCCCCTGCCCTTCCGGGCATCACGCCCGATGTGGGCCTTACCCGGAACTATCCGCTGGCCGAGGATCACGCCCATATCATCGGCTATGTCGGCCCGGTCAGCGATTACGACCTTCAGCGGATCGACGACGACGATCCATTGCTGCAGATCCCGAAATTCCAGATCGGCAAGACCGGGGTCGAGCAGAAGTACGAGCGTGACTTGCGCGGCAAGGCGGGCACGCGCCGCATCGAGGTCAACGCCGCCGGGCGCGTCATGCGCGAGCTCGGCCGCGATCCGGGTATTCCGGGCGCGAACATCCAGCTTACCGTCGAAAGCCGGCTGCAGAACTTCGTCGAGGCCCGCCTCGCACCGGCCCTGTCGGCAAGCGCGGTGGTGATGGACACGCGTAACGGAGACCTTCTGGCCGTCGGCAACGCACCGTCCTTCGATCCCAACAAGTTCGTGCGCGGCATCTCGGTCGCCGATTACGGCGAGCTGACCGAGAACATCTATCGCCCGCTGTCGAACAAGGCCGTGCAGGGGGCCTATCCGCCGGGATCGACCTTCAAGATGATGGTCAGCCTCGCCGCGATGGATGCGGGTCAGCTGAACCCCGGCGAGACGTTCTATTGCGGCGGCTACCACAAGCTGGGCAACCGGCGCTTTCATTGTTGGAAGCGCGGCGGCCATGGCTGGGTCGATCTCGAGAAGTCGCTCGAGCAATCCTGCGACGTTTACTACTACGAACTCGCCCAGCGCATCGGCATCGACAGGATCGCCGAGACCGCGCGCCGCTTCGGCCTGGGAGAGCGGTTCGATCTGCCGATGTCGGCCGTCAGCCCCGGTGCGATGCCCGACCGGGCCTGGCTCCAGGAGCGCTATCAGCAGCCCTGGCGCGTGGGCGACAGCCTCAACGCCTCGATCGGCCAGGGCTACGTGCTTTCGACGCCGCTGCAGCTCGCCGTGATGACCGCCCGGCTCGCCTCGGGCACGCGGATCGAGCCGCGGCTCGTCAAGTCGATCGATGGGGTGGAGCTCGAGCCCCGCGGCCTTGAGCCGCTGGGCTTCTCGAACGAGCATCTTCGCATCGTCCGGAACGGCATGGACGCGGTCTGCAATTCGCGCCGCGGCACCGCCTACGGCTCGCGCATCGAGGCGGGGGACATGCGCATGGCCGGCAAGACGGGGACGAGCCAGGTGCGCAGCGTCGTCGTCAGCAACAACGACGTCCCCTGGGAACAGCGCGACCATGCGCTCTATGTGGGCTACGCCCCCTTCAACAACCCGCATATCTCGGTCTCGGTCGTGGTGGAGCATGGCGGCGGCGGGTCGTCGGTCGCGGCCCCCATCGCGCGCGACATCCTTCTCTATGCGCTGCACGGCAAGATGCCACCGGTCGAAAGCTATCCATCGGCGCAGAGGGGCCGGATCGGCCAGTTCCTGAGCGAACTCGACTTGCGGCAGGATTTCCGCCCCACCGAGCGGAGCGGCCGCGCGTGAGCTATCTCGAATACAACGTCAAGCTCGTGCCCACGGGCCTGTCGAAGATCCTCTATCTGAACTGGCCGCTCGTCGTCCTGCTCTGCACGGTCGCCTCGGTCGGGTTCATGATGCTCTATTCCGTTGCCGGTGGGTCGATGTACCCCTGGGCCGAGCCGCAGATGGAACGTTTCGCGTTCGGCCTTACAGTGATGTTCGTCATCGGGATGGTGCCGATCTGGTTCTGGCGCAACGTTGCCGGGCTTGCCTATGGGGTCTCGCTCGTGCTGCTTCTGGGGGTCGAGTTCTTCGGCGAGACGGGCATGGGTGCGCAACGCTGGATCGATCTCGGGATCATCCGGCTGCAACCCTCCGAGCTCATGAAGATCACGCTCGTGATGGTGCTTGCCGCCTATTACGACTGGCTCGACACGTCGAAGACCTCGCGACCGGTCTGGCTCGTCGTGCCGTTGCTGCTGATTGCGCTGCCGACCTACCTCGTGCTGCGACAGCCCGATCTCGGAACCGCGTTGCTCCTCGTGACGGGCGGCGGGGTCGTGATGTTCCTCGCGGGGGTCAGCTGGTGGTATTTCATGGCCGTGATCGGGGCGGGCGTGGGATTGGTCAGCGCGGTTCTGAGCTCTCGCGGGACGGATTGGCAGCTTTTGAAGGATTACCAGTATCGCCGGATCGACACGTTCCTCGACCCCGCGAACGACCCGCTCGGCGCGGGATACCACATCACGCAATCCAAGATCGCGCTCGGGTCGGGTGGATGGACCGGTCGCGGCTTCATGCAGGGCACGCAATCGCGCCTGAATTTCCTGCCCGAGAAGCATACCGACTTCATCTTCACCACCCTCGCCGAGGAATTCGGCTTCGTGGGGGCCGTGTCGCTCCTGTCGCTCTACGTCACGATCGTGATCTTCTGTGCGGTGTCGGCATTCCGCAACCGCGACCGATTCGGGTCGCTGGTGACGCTTGGCGTGGCGACGACCTTCTTCCTGTTCTTTGCAATCAACATGGCGATGGTGATGGGCCTTGCCCCGGTCGTGGGCGTCCCGCTGCCGCTGGTCAGTTACGGCGGGTCGGCAATGCTCGTCCTGCTGGCGGGCTTCGGGCTCGCGCAATCCGCCCATGTCCACCGCCCGAGAGGCCGCTGATGACCGACCGCACCCTCCGCATCCTCTTTGCCGCGCGCGACGACAAGTGGGACGAATACCGCCCCTACCTGACCCGTGCCCTGTCCGAGACGGGGCTCGAGGCGGATCTGTCGCGCGATCATCCGGCGGAGGAGGTCGATTACATCGTTCATGCCCCGAATGGCGGTCTGTCGGATTTCTCGGGCTTTCCCCGCCTGCGCGCTGTGCTGAGCCTCTGGGCCGGGGTCGAGGATATCGTGGGAAACGATACGCTCGAAGTACCGCTGACACGCATGGTCGATCCCGGCCTGACCGAGGGAATGGTTGAATACGTGACGGGCCATGTCCTGCGCCACCATCTGGGGATGGACGCGCAAATCCACGGACTCGATGGCGAATGGACCGGTGCCGCCCCGCCGCTCGCCCGCGACAGGAAGGTGACGATCCTGGGCCTCGGCGCGCTTGGCGCGGCCTGCGCGGACGCACTGTCGCGTCTGAATTTCGACGTGGCAGGATGGAGCCGGTCGCCCAAGGATCTGGACGGTATCGCGACGCATCACGGCGAGGACGGGCTTGCCGCCGCGCTTGGCCACGGCGAGATCACGGTGCTGCTGCTGCCGCTGACCCGCGCGACGGAAGGTATCGTGGATGCGGGCCGGCTGGCCCTGATGCCCAAGGGCGCGGTTCTTCTGAACCCGGGGCGCGGCGGCCTCGTCGATGAGGCGGCGCTTCTCGACGCGCTCGGAACTGGTCAGATCGCGCATGCGACGCTCGATACCTTCCGGACCGAGCCGCTGCCGAAGGATCATCCGTTCTGGACCCATCCGCGCGTGACCGTAACGCCGCATATCGCCTCGGCCACCCGCGCGCCCAGCGCATCGCGCGCCATCGTCGACAACATCGCGCGGGCCGAACGTGGCCAAGCGCTCGAGAACGTGGTCGATCGCAGCGCGGGCTACTAGCGTAGTTTGGGCGGCGTATCGGGGTCGCCACCGGGCGTGAAGGGCTTCGGCGGCTCGAAGACCGGCAAATCGAACCGGAGCCCCACCCGCGCCAGCCGCCCCGCCATCGCGTCGGAGGCATCGAAGAACGCCACGTCGAGCGCACCTGCCTCGAGACCGGAGAAGACCAGCGCCTCGCGCACCGCGCGCGACAATGCCCCCTCGGCCCCGCGGGCGGCGTCGATGAAGGCCAGAAGATGCGTGCGCCCTCCCCCCTCGAACGTCGCCTCGACCAGATAGGCCATCCGCGCGAGCCCAGTTGCCGTGGCGAGCTTGGTGTCGAGCGCGGTCAGAAGCCTCTCCGGCAGGCCCGAGGGCGCGCCGAGCTCGGTCGGGCGGGCCTCGACCTCGTCGGGCCCGTCAGACAGAGTCTCGACCAGCCAATCGACCGAGGCGGGCGTCAGCAGGAACGACGAGGGTGCGACACCGGGATTGAGCGCGAGGCCCACGCCCTGTCCCTGAAGCATGGTGCAGAGCACACGGCCCGACAGGGCGGCGAAGGGAGCCTGACCCTCGGCGAAGTCCGACAGACGCTCCGCCCGGTCGAAAACCAGCACGAAGCTGCCCTGCGACGTCTCGAAGATCCGCGGGTCCAGCGTGGCCCCCTCGGGTTCGGCTTTGAGGAGGAGGAAGAGCTCCGCATCGGCCAAGCGTTCGTAGAAGGCCAGGCGGGCACTGTCGTCGTCGGGCGCGGTCTCCATCGCCTCGTGGGCTCGATCGAGTGCCGTCATTGCAGAACCTCCGTCACACGGGCGCGCAATTCGGGCAGAAGATCGGTCTCGAACCACGGATTGCGCTTCAGCCACGCGGTATTGCGCCAGCTCGGATGCGGCAAGGGAAAGATGCGGGGCGCGTGATCGCGCCAGGCCATCACGGTCTCGGTCACGTTCGATTTCGTCCCGAGGTGCCATTTCTGCGCGTAGCCGCCGATGAGCACGGTCAGATCCACCTCGCCCACGTAGTCGAGGACGGCCTCGCGCCAGGTCGCGGCGCAGACCTTCGGCGGCGGCAGGTCCGAGCCCGACCGGTCGTATCCCGGAAAGCAGAACCCCATCGGCACGATCGCCACGCGGTGGCGGTCGTAGAATGTCGCCTCGTCGAGCCTGAGCCAGTCCCGCAGACGCTTTCCCGACTGGTCCCAGAACGGCGTGTTGGCCTCGTGCACGCGCAGTCCGGGGGCCTGCGATGCGATGAGGATTCGCGCGCCGGGACGGAACCAGACGACCGGGTTGGGCCGGTGACCGGTCGCCGTGGCGGCGAACCGCTCGGCGCAGATGGTACAGGCAGCGAGGCGCGCGCGAAGATCGGACATGCCCCCCATCTAACCGTCCGCGCCGGACGGACAACCGACGGCAATCGGCCCTGCCCGGTACCCCATGCAAGATTTCCCGACGTTTTTGCCGGGAGGGGCTTGCGTCTCCCGATCGCTCTCGCTTAGAACCCATCTCGCGTTGGGGTGTAGCCAAGCGGTAAGGCATCGGTTTTTGGTATCGTGTATCGTAGGTTCGAATCCTACCACCCCAGCCATTCCGCACATTTCGAATTGATCTTCCACCGGGACAGTATCGGTTCCGGGCGATGCGATCCTGTATCTATCGAACGGGATGCTTCGCGCGTTCGGGAAGCTCGATCGGCTTGAAGACGACCGGAGCCGCGTCATGGTCGAGGCCCCGCCGCGTTTCGCGATAGAGTGACTCCGTTCGATCGAGCACGATGTCGAGGGCATAGAGCCGCTCCACCCGGTCGCGCGGTACGCGGCGCGGGATCTGCATGGCGTCTAGAGCCGCCCGGGCAAGGGCTTCGGGGTCATCCGGGGGTGCGAACCGGCCCGCGGGGCCGATGACCTCGCGCACGGCACCCATGTCGGTCGCCGCGACGGGCACGCCGCATGCCATTGCCTCGATGGCCGACAGCCCGAAGGGCTCGTCCCAGAGCGGTGTGAAGAAGAGTACCGAAGCCCGGGCGACCTCGCGGGAAAGGTCCGCGGCCGAAAGGTGTCCGCCATAGCGGATCTCGCCTCCGAGAAGCGGTCTGAGTTCGGCCTCGAAATAATCCTCGTTCTCGACGGGTCCGAAGATCGAGAGCGGCAGCCCGGCGATCCGCGCGGCCCGAGCCGCGAGATGCGGTGCCTTGGTTGCGGTGATCCGCCCCGACCACACCGCGCCCCCCTCACCCTGCGTGGCGAAGGGCCAGTCGTCGAGATCGATTCCGTTCGGCAGGACATGCGCCTCGGGCGGCGCGCCGTTCGGCCACCAGGCCCTGCGCTGGCGATCGGACGAAACGGTGAACCGAGACCAAGGCGCGATGCCGTCCCGAACGGCGCGATGAAGCACGGGAAAAGGCGGAACGTGCAGCGAGGTCAGCATCGCGATGCGGTCGCGGCGCGCCATGCGGGGCGGAAAGCGATGCAATGAGTTGTTGTGAACGATATCGAAGCCGCTGTCGCGAAGCTCTTCGATGGCACGCGCATGGGCGTGGTCGAGATGCCCCGTCAGCTCGGGCGTCCCGTTCCAGAGATGCCAGGGATAGCTGCGGTCGTAATGCTCCTTGAGGACCGGATGCAGTCGGCACCCGGCCGCGCTGTCGCCACTCGCGAAGAGCGTAACGTCATGGCCACGCGCGCGAAGTCCGCGTGCCAGATGCCAGCAATGCGCCTCCATCCCGCCGCGAAACGGACGTGCGATGGGAAACCGGACATGGCCCATGACCGCGATGCGCAGGGGCCTCATTCTGCGGCGGTAACGAAGGCGATTTCGGCCTCGGCCACTTCGGTACGACGCGCTTCCTCCTCCTGCTGCGAGGCCTGGAGGATATCGATGACGCGCCGCGAATTGGCATAGGGCATGTCATCGGTCTGCCGGCAAAGCGCGTAATCGCTCTCGTCGGGCTCTCGCAGAATGCGGATAGCGTCGCCGTCCTTCTCGATCAGGCCCATCAGGCTGAACCCCCACAGCCAATGCCCCATGGTCCGGTGACCCCACCTTTCGGCAAACACGTCGGCGTTGCGCAGGACCGAGGCGAGATGCTGGATCGGTGGCATGCAATGCGCGTGATGCTGATGGAACACCTTCGCCCCGCGCATCCACCAGATCGGCAGACCTGCGGCATCGATCGTCCTGGCGAAGTCCGTATCCTCGCCGCCATAGCCGTAATAGCCCTCGTGGAACTTTCCGCAGGTGGCCCAGGTGTCGCGATGCATCGCGAAGTTCAACGACCAGAAGCAGCGATAATCGTTGCAAAGCCTCATGCCTTTCGGCGGTGGGCCCTGACGGTCGGAATGCCGCTGTCCGATCTGTTCGAAGGTGTCGAAATCAAGCCCGTGCTCCGTCGCGCCGCTTGGGAGATAGGCGACCTCGCCCATGAGAATACCCGTCTCGGGCGTGCAGACGGCAAGGGTCTCCGCCACGAAATCCGGATGCGGGATGCAATCGACGTCCACGAAGGCAAGGACCTCGCCCGTCGCGGCATCGGCGACGCGATTGCGCGCGGCGGCGAGTGGCAGCTCTCCGTCGGGGCGGGTGACATGGATCTGGCGCACCGGAAAAGACGTAGCGGGCAAATCGTAGGGACGATCCTGCATCACGCCGATGACCAGTTCGGCGGGTCGGACGCTCTGGGCCTCGAAGCCGAGAACGACGTTGGCGAGATGGGTGTCGCGTCCATACGCGATGGTCAACGCCGAAAGATCAGGCATGAATAACAGTCCTCTGCTGCGGTACGTCTTCGTGCCAGATGCGGCCAGCCAGCGCTTCGAGCCAGTCCGCAGCCTGCGGGGCGGCATCGCTGCCTGCGAGCAGGCGCTGGCGTTCGGGGTCATGCGCGGCAATCGTTCGCTCCACCGCCTCGATCCAGCGATGCGCCGAGGCCGGAAGCCCGTCGAGACAAAGCGCGGCACCCGCACGCCCAAGGGCCCGGGCCTTCGCGACCTGCTCGTCGAAATAGCGCCATTCGGGCACGACGATCCAGGGCCGCCCTGCCGCGAGAACCATGGCGCAGGTCGTGTTCCCCGCGGAAGAGACGATGAGGTCGGCAGCGGCGATGTAATCGGCCGCGTTCTCGACCCAGCCGGTCTCGGTCAGGTTCGCAGGCACCGTCGCGTGCCAGTCCCGCTGCACCTGGCCCAACGCGATCCAGTGCCATTCCGGCATGCTTCGCGCGGCCACGCCCAAGGGGGCCAGCGCCATGCCGGTGCCCCCGCCGCCCGACAGGGCGAGTGCGACCTGCGCGGCTTCGGGGATGCCCAACCGGGCACGCGCCGTGTGGCGCGACGGCATGTCGCCCGCCACCCCGAGGCCGGGCGCGAAACATGTGCGCGCACGCATCGCCGCATCCCATTCGGGCTGCGCCAGATCGGCATGGAAGGGCGCAAGCAGGCCGGCCGCGCCCGCATAGGCCGCGCGATGCCCGGGGTCTGACCGGTCGCCGTGTTGAAGCACCTTCACATGCGGTACCGAGCAGATCCGCGCCAATTGCGCGATTTCGGCGCTGACATCACAGATCATGAGCTCGGGGTGTTCGGCCGCGAAGAACGCGGCCATCCGCGCCATGGCAGTGCGGATCGTCCCCCACCCGAGCGGCGCGCAATGCAGCGTCTCGGGTGTTGCGATGCCGTCCATGCCCGTCGGCGCGTCCGGCGGAGGCTCGAAGAGCGAGGGGATACGCTCGATCGTTGCACCTGCGCGCAGTACCGGAAAGATGTCGTCGCGCGCGCAGAAGATCCGGACGGGGCGATCGGCGGGCAATGCATTGACGATCGCAGCACAGCGTTCCGCATGGCCGCGACCCTGATGATGCACGAAATAGCCGAACGGTCGGCGCATCGGGGGCGTGCCCAGATCGCGCATCCTATTCAGCCGCCATCGTCGAGACCGGCAGAAGCCCGTAATGCCCGAAGCCTTCGAGCACACCCGCCGCGAAGGGCTGCGCCGCACGGTATCCTCCGGTGAGGGTATCGAGTTCCGGAAGTGCGTTTCGCGGCAGGATCGCACGCGAGAAGGCCGCAAGCATGTCGGCATCGTTGCCGCTGTCGCCGGCCACGACGCAATTTTCCGGCCTCAGGTTCAAACGCTTCGCCTCGAAGGTGATCGCCTCGGCCTTGCCGGCATTCGCGGGCATCACGTCGACGAAACGGCCATGCGATGCGACGATGCGCGCGGAAAGCCCTTCCTCGGCGAGGCTTGCACGCATTCGCTCGGCATCCGTTTCGGTTCCGAGATAGCCGAGCTTCCAACGCCGCTGCTCGTGGCGGGATTGCATCGTGAAGGGGGCGAGCACGTCGAGGATCGCATCGCGGGCCCAATCCGTCCCGATCCGCTTGGCGAAGTCTTCGCAGAGGAGGTACCGATTGCCGTGCCCACGCCGCCAGATTTCGGTGCCGACCGAGGTGACCAGCGTATCGGGCACCGGCAGCCGCCATTCCGCGAGGACGTGCCGCGCGTCGCTGACCGACCGTCCGGTTGCGACCATGAAGACCTGATCGGGCCGCCTGGCCTCGGCCCATGCCGCGAATTCCCGCGCCGAGGCAGTATTGCCGGTGAGCGTTCCGTCGATATCGCAGGCAATCAGATCGCGCGTGCCGGCACGAGGACCAACGGGCGCGGGCCTTGCCAGTTCGGCGCAGATTTCGAGGGAGCGTTCGGCGTAGAGATCCCAATCGTAAACCCGCGATGCCCGCGCCCGCGCAGTGGCAAGCTTCCGCGAGCGACCTGGATCGACGAGCATACGCCGGAGCCCTGCCGCGATGTCGTTCAGATCGGTCGGATCGACGAGCGCGCCGTAGCCGATCGTCTCGACGATGTCGGCAGGGCCCCCGTCGCGCGTCGCGACGATCGGCGCACCGCCACGTGCGGCCTCGATCAGGGTAAGGCCAAAGGGTTCGTGGTGCGCGGGATTGCAAAATACACCGCCCTGCGCGGCGAGTGCGTAGAACGACGGGACGTCCTCGGGCATGTGGCGACGCGGCAGGGCGACCCGGCCCCAGAGATCGTTGCGATCGACCGCGTCGAAAAGCGCCGAGATCACCTCGTCCTGCTCGGAGGTTCCTCCCGTCAACCCGTCGCGCAAGCCCGCCACGATCACGAGGTTCGCGGCCTCGCGCAGATCCGGGGCACCGGCATAGGCCTCGACCAACGCCACAAGGTTCTTCTTGGCGATCGCCCGGGAGAGCGCAAGGATCACGGGCCGGTCCGGGGAGCGCAGGAACGGTGCGATCAGCGCGCGGGCCCGTTCGGGCGACGCGTCCGGTGAGTGACCGATCCCGGGCGGGACGCGATGCACCCGGCCCTCGGCCGGTGGATGGCAAACGGCGATTTGCCGCTCCGCCTCGTCGCGCGACGAGGCGATCACCGCATCCGCCAGGGCCAGTGCGCGGCCCTCGTGTGCGATGCGAGAGCAAAGGGCAGGACCCGGAACCGTCCATGCGCCCCGTTTCTCCGAGGCAAGCGAATGACACGACAAGAGCCAGGGTGTACCGAATCTCGCCTTTGCGGCTTCGGCAAGGCACGCGGCATCGGCAAAATGCGCATGGATTACATCGGGCGCGCCCTCCCGTTCGAGAAGATCGAGAAAGGCTTCCGTCAGCTGCGGGACTTCGGCCTCGAGCGCCTCCTTGCAGACATATCCCGGCACGGCAGATCGCAGGCGGCGGATCGTACAGCGGGGCGATACCCGCTCGACCGGGGCGGCATACCGGTCGCCCAATCGCGGTTCGTCGAAGCCGCGCGTGACGATCGTGACGTGGGTATCGGGGCGGCGCGCTTGTGCCATCGCGGCCCCGAGGACATAGGCGATGTGACCGCCGGTATCCTCCGTCACGCCATAGGGGATCGGCGGGCCCGAAAGACATCCCCCCAAGGCGATGTGAACGATACGCATGCAGGTTACGATCCCGTGCTGTAGATGGAGAGCGGGCAGGCGTGCCAGCCATCGCGTCAACCGTTCGGCCTTGTCACAGTTCCTCGCGTGTACGAGATGTCGCAGGCCGCCGCCGCACCCGGCTTTTCCGAAAGGTCTCGCATGCTGCCTCATCGCTATGTTTTCGTAGGGGGATTGCACCGATCCGGTACGTCACTGGTTGCGCGGATCATTGCCGGTCTGCCCGGCATCGCCGCGATCCGGAACGCGCCGGTCCCCGAGAACGAGGGCGTCTATCTGCAGGGTGCGATCCCGCATACGGCCCGTCACGGGGCACCCATGCACTTCGCGACGGACCCGGCGCAGCACCATGTCGAGGGGTCGCCCTACGACAAGCGCGCCACGCGCGACCGTATGGAGGCCGACTGGGCTCCGTTCTTCGGCGCGGGATCCTGGCGGGTCGAGAAATCGCCCGTGAACCTCACCCGGATGCGGCTTTACCAGCAGCTCTTTCCGCTGTCGCAATTCGTCGTGGTCATTCGCCATCCCGAGGCCGTCGCGGGGGCCGTCGCCAAGTGGGTGGACGGCGCGCCCGGCGATCTGATCGACCACTGGATCGCAGCGCACGAGATCCTCGCGACCGACCTGCCCTTCCTCCACAACGTCGTGGTGTTGCGCTATGAGGATCTCGTCGCCCGGCCGATGGACTGGCGCGCGGCGCTGGCGGCCTTTCTGGGCGTCCCCGCAGAAGATACGGTGCCCGAGGATATCGCCGATCGGAACGGAAATTATCTCGGGCATGCAACGCTTACCCGCGCGCAGGCGCAGGCTTGCGCGGCCTGGGGTTACGGCCCCGGGATGGAGGTCATGCCCTATGCGCCTCAGATCCGCCACAGCCTCAACGAGACGCGCGGGGCGATCCGCGCGACGTTGGGCTGGGCGGCATCGACCTGAATTCGGCCCGACCGGCCGCGATCGTGCGTTCCGCAGAACCCGCGATCGGCGGAACGGGCTTTCCGCGCCTGACCGGTCGGCGCGCGAAACTCTCCTTTTCGAGGGATGCCGCCATTGTCTGTGCAGGCGGAACGGGCACCTATGCCGCAAGCGATCAGAGATACCGACATTGGAAGGCCCGAGATGAAACCCATCGCCATCGCAACGACGCTCGTCCTGAGCCTGCCTGCCGGGATGGCCGGTGCGCAGCAGACCGAGATCCTCAACGTTTCCTACGATATCGCGCGCGAGCTCTATGCCGAGATCAATCCCGCTTTCCTCGAGCAATATGACGGCGACGGCGAACTCACGATCAACCAGAGCCATGCCGGGTCCTCGACCCAGGCCCGCGCCATCCTGCAAGGATTGCAGGCCGATCTCGTGACCTTCAACCAGGTGACGGATGTCGACATCCTGGCCCAGAACGGTTTCGTCGCCGAGGACTGGCAGGATCAGTTCCCGAACAACGCCTCGCCCTATTACTCGCTTCCGGCGTTCATGGTGCGCGAGGGGAATCCGCAGGGCATCGAGGGATGGGCGGATCTGGCCGAAGATGGTGTCTCGGTCATCTTCCCGAACCCGAAGACCTCGGGCAACGGGCGCTACACCTATCTTGCCGCATGGGCCTGGGCCAACGAGGAATTCGACGGCGACGAGGAGCAGATCCGCAGCTACATGAGGGATCTGCTGTCGAACGTCGAAGTCTTCGATACCGGCGGACGCGGTGCCACCACGACCTTCACGGAACGCGGCATCGGCGATGTCCTCGTCACCTTCGAGGCCGAGACGCTCAACATCTCCGAAGAGACACCGGGCTACGACGTGGTCGTGCCGGAACAGTCGCTTCTCGCTGAATTCCCCGTGGCCGTGGTCGAGCGCGTGGCCCAGAGCCGCGGAACCGAGGAGATCGCGCGCAGCTATCTCGAGTTCCTCTATGTCACCGAGGGGCAGGAAATCATCGCGTCCTTCAACAACCGCGTGAACGACGAGAGCGTGATGGAGGCCAATGCCGACCATTTCCCCGAGGTCGAGCTCTTCACCGTGGAGGATGAGTTCGGTTCCTGGGACGAAGCGCAGGAGACACATTTCGCCAGCGGCGGAACGCTCGACCAATTGCTTCGCAACTGATCGCCACCCTATGACACGCCCGCGCGCCGTCGCCTGCGCGCGGGATCGCAAGGTCCACACATGCCAGCGCTGCAGACCAGTCTCGACGCCCTGACGCGGCGGCGGCGTTCGCCGCTGCCGGGCCTCGGCCTGACCCTCGGCATCAGCGTGACTTTCGTCACGCTGATCGTTCTCCTGCCGCTGCTGGGCCTCTTCTGGCAGCTCTCGGGGCTCGGCTGGTCCGACTATCTCTTCATCATAAGCGATCCGCGAACCCTCTCGGCGTTCCGCGTGACGCTGACGGCGGCGGCGGCCGCGACGGCGATCAATGGCGCGTTCGGGCTGCTTCTGGCCTGGGTGATCACCCGGTATCGCTTTGCCGGGCGCGCGGCGCTCGACGCGCTGGTGGACCTGCCCTTCGCGCTGCCGACATCAGTGGCGGGCATCGCGCTCGTCGCGCTTTATGCGCAGAACGGCTGGATCGGGTCGCTGCTCGCCCCGACCGGCATCGAGGTCGCCTATGCCTGGACCGGCATCGTCATCGCCATGACCTTCACCTCGATCCCCTTCGCCGTTCGCGCGATCCAGCCCCTCATCGAAGAGCTCGACCCTGCCGAGGAGGCCGCCGCGACGACTCTCGGTGCCTCCCCCGCACAGACCTTCCTGGGGGTGACGCTGCCGCAACTCATGCCGGGGATCCTGACCGGAACGGGGCTCAGCTTCGTGCGGTCGCTGGGCGAGTTCGGCGCGGTGATCTTCATCGCCGGCAATCGCCCCTACGAGACAGAGGTCGCGTCTCTGCTCGTGCGGATCCGCCTCGACGAGTTCGACTACCCGGCCGCGGCCGCAATCGCGGGCACGATGCTGGGCCTGTCGCTGATCCTGCTCGTTGCGATCAACGTGGCTCAGACGCGGCTCTATCGCCGCCTCGACCGGGGGGCGTGATGCGGATCCTGCTCATCCTTCTCGCCGTGGTCTTCTCGGCGATCTTCATCGTCCTGCCGACGGCCGCGATCTTCAGTCGCGCCTTCGCCGAGGGGATCGGCTCATGGGCCGCCGCCGTGACCAAGCCCGAAACGCTCGCCGCGATCCGGCTGACGATCCTCGTCGCGATCATCGTGCTGCCGATCAACATCGTCTTCGGCCTCTCGGCCGCATGGGCCATCGCGCGGTTCCGCTTTCCGGGCCGCCGCGCGCTCCTGATCCTGATCGAGATCCCCTTTGCCATCTCGCCCATCATCGCCGGGCTCTGCTTTCTGCTGGTTTACGGGGCCTACGGGCCGGTGGGCGGTGCGCTGCAGCCTTACGGCGTCCAGCTGATGTTCAATCTCACGGGCATCGTGCTCGTCTCGCTTTTCGTGACCTGCCCTTTCGTGGTGCGCGAGATACTGCCGGTCCTTTCGGTGACCGGCGAGGACGAGGAACGCGCGGCGCTCACCCTCGGCGCGAATGGCTGGCAGATCTTTCGCCACGTGACCTTGCCGAACGTCACCTGGGCACTCGTCTACGGCGCGATCCTCGCCACGGCGCGTGCCATCGGCGAATTCGGCGCGGTCAGCGTGGTCTCGGGCGCGATCCGCGGCCAGACCTTGACGCTGCCCCTGCAGATCGAGCTTCTCTACAACGACTACAACACCACCGGGGCCTTCGCCGCGGCGACCGTCCTCGCGCTGATCGCGCTGCTGACGCTCGTCCTGCGCGGCATCGTCGCGGCCATTCATCCCGCGAAGGGAGCGACGCCATGAGCTTCGACATCCGCAACATCGCCAAGTCCTTCGACGGATCGCAAGCCATCCTGCAGGATGTCTCGCTGACCGTGCCCCAAGGTGATTTCCTGGCCCTGCTCGGGCCGTCGGGATCGGGCAAGACGACGCTTCTCAACATCATCGCGGGGCTTACCCGGCCCGATCGCGGCCGCCTCATCCTCGACGGAGAGGATTTCACAGACCGCCCGGCGGGCGAGCGCCGCTTCGGCATGGTGTTCCAGAGCTACGCGCTCTTCCGGCACATGTCGGTGGCCGACAACATCGCCTTCGGCCTTAGGGTCCTTCCCCGGTCAGAGCGCCCGTCGAAATCCGAACGCAGCTCCCGCGTCCGCGAGCTTCTCGAATTGATCGAGATGTCGGACCTCGCCGACCGCTATCCCGCGCAACTCTCCGGCGGCCAGCAGCAGCGCGTGGCCATGGCTCGCGCGCTTGCCATCAGGCCGAAGCTCCTCCTCCTGGATGAACCCTTCTCGGCGCTCGACGCGCAGGTGCGCCGGTCCCTCCGCGGATCGGTGCGCGAATTGCAACGCAAGGTCGGCGTGACCGCGATCCTCGTCACCCACGATCAGGCCGAGGCGTTCGAGATCGCCGATCGCGTCGCGGTCATGAATGGCGGACGGATCGAGCAAATCGGCACCGAGGCCGATCTGACGGAACGGCCCGCCTCGGATTTCGTGCGCGACTTCCTTGCCGTCGGCGAGGAGGCCGGCTGACGGCGTTCACAGGACGGCTTCGTAAATCCCGCGCAGCGCCCCGGGGGTGAGTGGGACGGGATTGCCGCCGCAGCTCGGGTCGCGCATCGCGTCCTCGACCATCGCGTCGAGATCGGGATTCTCGACCCCGAGATCCGAAAGCCGGGCTGGAATGCCGAGATCGGCATTGAACCCATCGACGAAATCCCGAAAGCCCGCAAAACCGCCGTCGATCCCGAGATAGGCAGCGGCCCTATCGAACCGTTCGGCAATGGCATTTTCGTTGAACCGCAGGACGGGTGGCATGAAGACCGCGTTCGTGGTCCCGTGATGCGTGTGATGCCGCGCGCCCACCGGATGCGACAGCGCATGAATTGCCCCCAGCCCCTTCTGGAACGCAACGGCCCCCATCGCGGCGGCCGACATCATGTTGGCCCGCGCCTCGATGTCGGTGCCGTCCGCAAAGGCCCGCGGCAGGTTCTCTTTCACCAAGCGCATTCCCTCGAGCGCGATGCCCTGGCTCATCGGGTGATAATGCGGCGAGGAATAGGCCTCGACGCAATGCGCGAAGGCGTCGAGACCGGTTCCGGCGGTGATCTTCTGCGGCATGCCGACCGTCAGTTCGGGATCGCAGATCACGATGGCGGGCAGGATCTTCGGGTGGAAGATGATCTTCTTCTCATGGCTTTCCGAGTTCGTGATGACCGAGGCGCGACCGACCTCGGACCCTGTGCCGGCCGTCGTCGGCACCGCAATGATCGGCGCGATGGCGTCGGCATCGGCGCGGGTCCACCAATCTCCGATATCCTCGAAATCCCAGATCGGGCGCGATTGCCCCGCCATGAAGGCAACGACCTTGCCGAGATCGAGGCCCGATCCGCCGCCGAAGGCCACGACACCGTCATGCTCGCCTTCGCGGAACGCCCGCACGCCGGCCTCGGCATTGGTGTCGGTGGGGTTCGGATCGACCTCGGCGAAGATGGCACGGCCGAAACCCGCCCCTTCCAGAAGGTCGAGCGTGGTCCGCGTAATCTCCATGTCCGTCAGGCCCCGATCGGTAACAAGGAGCGGGTTCTGGATCCCTGCGGCAACGCACGCCTCGGCAATCTCGGCGATGCGGCCCGCGCCGAAGCGGACATTTGTGGGATAGGACCAGGTCGCGTTTGGAGACATGGGCATCAGGCTTTCTTGAGATGATAGGATTTGGGCCGGGTGAGGTTGTGATAGCCGATGACGGACAAGCCGCCCCCGCGCCCCGTGGCCTTGCACCCGGTCCAGCAGAGACCCGGATCGAGGTAATCCGCGCGGTTCTGAAAGACGGTCCCGGTCTCGATCCGGTCTCCGATGGCGCGCGCCCGACCGGTGTCGCGGGTCCAGATCGACGCGGTGAGCCCGTAGGCGCTGTCGTTCATGAGCCTGACCGCCTCGTCGTCGTCGCGCACGGGCATGATCCCCACCACGGGGCCGAAGCTCTCGTCGCGCATCACGCGCATGTCGTGGGTCACGTTCGTCAGGATCTGCGGCATGAGATACGCCCCGCCATCGTCGGCCGGAAAGTCGGACGGGTCGATATGCGCACGCGCGCCCTGGGCAAGCGCCTCGGCCGTCTGGGCGCGCACCTCGTCGGCAAAGCGCTTGTGCGCCATGGGGCCGAGCGTGGTCGCGGGGTCCAGCGGATCGCCCAGCACATAAGCCGACACGATGCCGACGGCCTTCTCGACGAAGGCGTCGAAGAGGCTCTCGTGGACATAGATCCGCTCGATCCCGCAGCAGCATTGACCGGCATTGAACATCGCACCATCGATGAGCGTGTCGACCGCCGCGCCGAGATCGGCGTCGTCGCAGACATAGCCAGGGTCCTTGCCGCCAAGCTCAAGTCCCATTCCCGTGAAAGTCCCCGCCGCCGCGCGTTCGAGCGCGCGGCCGCCCGCCACCGATCCGGTGAAGTTGACGAAACCGAAGGCCCTGTCGGTGATAAGCGCGGCGGTCGTGTCGTGATCGAGGAAGACGTTCTGGAACACTTCCTCGGGCACGCCCGCCTCGTGAAAGGCGCGCGCAAGCCGTTCGCCCACCAGCGGCGTCTGGCTTGCATGTTTGAGCATCACCGCATTGCCCGCGATGAGCGCGGGCGCGACCGAGTTGATCGCGGTCATATAGGGGTAGTTCCAAGGTGCCACGACGAGGACCAGCCCGTGCGGCACGCGCGCGATGTAGCGGTGGAAGCTGTCGCTCCGCTCGACCTCGATGGGTGCGAGGGCCTCATGGGCGATATGCGCCATATGGCTGGCACGCTCGTTGAAGCCCGAGAACTCGCCACCGTATCGCACAGGCCGACCCATCTGGCGGGCGAGCTCCGGCACGATCTCGTCGTTCATTTCACCCACACGGGCGACGCCCGCCATCACGAGGTCGATGCGGTCCTGGAGCGGTCGCGCAGCCCAGGCCGCCTGCGATCTTTTCGCGCGCGAAACACGTTCGAGGGCTTCGTCCTGCGACAGTGTCTCGCGCGTGGCGAAGACCGATCCGTCGATCGGAGATATGCACGTGATCGTCATGTCAGGCCCTTTCGAATCCGCGAGCGATTTCCCAGTCGGTGACGACGGCGTCGAACTCCTCCTGCTCCCATTCGGCGGCGCGAGTATAATGATCGATCACGTCGTCGCCCATCGCGGTGCGAAGGAACTCGGAATTGCGCAAGCTTTCGGTCGCCGCGGCCAGGGTGCGGGGAATGTCCCGCGCCTCGCCGCGCTTGTAGGCATCGCCCCGGACCGGATCGGCGAGCACCATCTCCTTCTCGATCCCGTCGAGACCCGCAGCGAGCATCGCGGCCTGCGCGAGATAGGGGTTCATGTCGGATCCTCCGATGCGGCATTCGACGCGCACGCCCTTCGTGCCGTCTCCGCAGAGCCGGAAGGCCGCGGTGCGGTTGTCGACCGACCAGACCATCTTGGTCGGCGCGAAGGTCCCCTTTGCGAAGCGCTTGTAGCTGTTCACGTAAGGCGCCAGGAAATAGGTATAGTCCGGCGCATGGGCGATGAGCCCGGCCATGTAGTGCCGCATGAGTTTCGACATGCCCAGTTCGTCATCGGGGTCGTGGAAGGCCGGCGCGCCGTCCTTCATGAGCGACTGATGCACGTGGCTGGAGCTTCCGACCTTGTCGCGGTGCCATTTCGGCAGGAAACTCGCCGCGCGGCCATGCTGCCACGCGATCTCCTTGACCGCATGCTTCGCGATCGTGTGGTGATCGGCGCAATCCATCGCCGGCGCGTAGCGGATGTTAAGCTCTTCCTGGCCCGTTTCAGCCTCGCCCTTGGTGCCCTCGATCGGCAGGCCGGCGGCAAAGAGGTGGTTGCGCAGCGGGCGCATCAGGTCCTCTTCCTTGGTGGTCTGGAAGATGTGGTAATCCTCGTTATAGGCGCTGATCGGCTCGAGATCGCGGAAATCCCGCGCGCGGATCTCGTCGAGGCTGTGGCGGAAAAGGAAGAACTCCAGCTCGGTCGCCATCATAGGTGTAAGGCCACGCTCCTCAAGGCGGGCGACCTGTCTGGCGAGCATCGCACGGGGCGAGTGGGCGACCGGATGATGCCCGTGATGGTCGAGTACGTCGCAGAGCACCATCGCCGTCCCCTCGAGCCAGGGCACGGGCCGCAACGTCGAGAGGTCGGGCTTCATCGTGTAGTCGCCGTACCCGCCTTCCCAGCTGGTCGCCTTGAAGCCGTCGGGCGTCGCCATCTCGAGATCCGTGGCGAGCAGGTAATTGCAGCAATGCGTTTCCCGGTGCGCACCCTCGATGAAGGCCCGCGCGTGGAACCGCTTGCCGACGAGGCGGCCCTGCATGTCGACCATGCAGACGAGCACGGTGTCGATCCGGCCCTCGTCGACGGCTTTTTCGAGATCCTCGAAGGGGAGCGTGCCGGGCATCTGTCGGCTCCTTGTCGTTGAGGACGACCCCGCGACGGGGCCGCCCGGATATGTCTCAGCCGAACGTGTAGGGTTCGCCGGCGGCGTTGATGACGTCGTTGTATTGGCGGAAGATGTCGATGACGCGGGACTGGACCTCGCCCTCCTCGGCAATCTCGGCCCAGAATTCGACCGCGGCCTCCTCGAGCTGACGCCATTCCTCGGCCGGCACCGAACGCAGCTCCAGCTTGTCGCCGTTGGCCCTCAGCCGCGCCTCGCCGCCCCAGTACCACTGGTTGCGATAATTGTGGCCCGCCTCGATCCCCGCCATCACGACGGATTTCAGATGCTCGGGAAGGTCGGCCCAGCGCTGCTGGTTGACGAAGAACGACCCGATCCACGCCCCCGAGATGTTGTTGGTCAGGAAGTAATCCGTCACGTCCGCCCAGCCGACAGCGTAATCCTCGGTGATGCCCGACCACGACATCCCGTCAAGCTCGCCTGTCTGGACCGCGACCTCGGCATCCTCGTAGGGGATGTTGACGGGCACGACGCCGAATTGCGACAGGAACCGGCCTGCCGTCGGGAAGGTATAGAGCCGCAGACCGTCGAGATCGCCGACGCTGGTGATCTCTCGCGTGGTATTGAAGTTGCAGGGGTCCTGCCCCGCCGCCGAAAGCCATTCGGCACCGACCTTGCGGTATTCCTCGCGCCAGATATCGGCGAGGCCGTACTGGTTGAAGAGCACTGGCACGTCGAGAATGCTCTTGGTCGCGAAGGGGAAATAGCCTCCGAGCTGTCGCAGGGGCGTGGGCGAGGCCATGCTGTCGTCGTCGGAATGCACGCCGTCGATCGTGCCGCGCTGAAGCGCCTGGAAAAGCTCGCCGGTGGGAACGATCTGATCGGCGAAGTAGAGCTCGATCTCGAGCTCGCCGTTGGCGTTCGCGTTGATGTGGTCGATGACGGGCTTGGTCACATGCTCGGCCAGGGCCGCGCCGGCATAGGTCTGGAACCGCCAGCGGATGGGCTCCTGCGCGTGGAGGATGGCTGGCGCGGCCATCGTCGCGGGCCCCGCGATCGCGGCGGTCTGGAGGAACTTGCGTCTGGTTGTCATGATACTCTCCTTGTCGGGTTGGGAATGCGGCCGGTTGATCCGGCCCTGGTATGTCAGTTTCCGTAGACGACGCCGGGCAGCCAGAGGGCGATTTCCGGGAATGCCATCACGAGCGCGAGCGCGACCACCATCACCCCCACGAAAGGCACGATGGACCGATAGATATCGCGCAACGAGATTTCGGGCGGGGCCATCGCGCGCATGAGGAAGAGATTGTAGCCGAAGGGCGGCGTCATATAGGCGATCTGGCATGTGATCGTGTAGAGGATCCCATACCACACGAGGTCGAAGCCCATCGCACCCACCAGCGGCACGTAGAGCGGGGCAACGATCACCAGCATCGCGGTATCGTCGAGGAACGTGCCCATCACGATGAACGAGAGCTGCATCAGGATCAGGATGACCCAAGGGTTCAGGCCCCATTCTTCGGTGAAGAGACCTTCGATCGCCTTGACCGCGCCCAGCCCGTCGAAGACCGACCCGAAGGCGAGCGCGGCGAGGATGATCCACATGAACATGCAGGTGATGCCGAGCGTCTGGCGCACCGTCGTCTCGAGCACGCGCCACGTCATCCGACGGCGCAGGACGGCCGCGAGGAACGCCGCGATCGCCCCCACAGCCGAGCTTTCGACCAGCGAGGTCCAGCCGTTGACGAAGGGTATCATCATGACGAAGAAGATTCCGAGCGGCAGGAGCCCCGCAAGCAGCAGCCGGTATTTCTCGCCACGCGAAATGCTTTCGAGATCGGCCCGGTCGATCGTGGGGCCGAGCGACGGATTCAGCCGGCAGCGGATCGCGATATAGGCCACGAAGAGCGCGGCCATCAGAAGCCCTGGCACCGCGCCCGCAAGCCAGAGCTGACCGACCGGCTGACGTGCGATCATCGCATAGAGAACGAGCACGACCGAAGGCGGCACGAGGATGCCGAGCGAGGATCCCGCCTGAATGACCCCAGTCACCATCAGCTTGTCGTAGTTGCGGCGCAGAAGCTCGGGCAGCGCGATGGTCGCCCCGATCGCCATGCCCGCGACCGACAGACCGTTCATGGCCGAAACGAGTACCATCAGCCCGATTGTCCCGATGGCGAGTCCGCCACGCAGCCCCCCCATCCACACGTGGAACATCCGGTAGAGGTCGTCGGCGATGCGCGATTCCGACAGGATGTAGCCCATGAAGATGAACATCGGCAGCGTCAGCAGCGGGTACCAGTTCATCAGGCTGATCGCGGCCGAGAAGCCCAGATCGTAGCCGCCGCGATCCCCCCAGAGCAGCAGCGCCGCGACCACCGCCACGAAGCCGATCGCACCGAAGACCCTTTGACCGGTCAGCAGCATCAGCATCATGGTCGAGAACATGAGCGCGGCGATCAACTCGTAGCTCATGCGGGGATCCGTTCCGGCATCGGGTCGTTCCTGAGGACGAGGACGCTGCGGAAGAACTCGGCCACGCATTGCAGGAGCATCAGCGTGAAGCCCAGTACCATCACGCCCTTGATCGGCCAGAGATAGGGCCGCCAGGCCGATGAGGACCGCTCCATCGTGCCGATCTCCTCCGACCCGGTGGCGAGGCCCGCGAAGAAGCCGAACGGCGTCTGCCCCCAATAGCCCAGCGAATAGGCCGCCGAGGCGACGCCGCCGTAGATCAGCACGCAGAGATAGAAGATGAGAAGCCAGATCGTGAAGAGGTCGGCCCAAGCCTTCCGCCTCGGCGACCAATCGCCATAGAGCAGGTCCATCCGCACATGCGCGCCGGTTTGCATCGAATAGGCCCCGCCAAGCACGTAATAGGCGACCATCACGAATTGCGCCATTTCGAGCGTCCAGAGCGCAGGAAGCGAGAAGGCCTTGGACCAGATCGAATAGAAGAGAACGCCCATCAGCGCGAAGATCCCCCACATGACGATCCGCCCGATGACGTGGTTGACGGCCTCGATGCCGCGCACATAGCCGCGCATCATCCCGTGCATCGAATGCCCCACCTGCCCATGTCCCGAAGGGCCTGCTGGATCCACGCGGCGAGCGTGCCGGCCATCCGCGCCTGCGCTTCCGGTCCCGCGATCAGGTCGTTCCGGATCTCGATCATGACGTTCGGGTGGCCGTGGGCGATCCCGTGTTCGCGCAGCGTATGCGTCACGCCATCCTCGGGGCCGTAGGGCGCGTTGCGGCAGACGAGGAGATCGGTATGCGCCCGGGCCACGTCGAGCATGGCGTCGGCGAGCCGCGTATCCACGTCGTGGAGTATCCCGATCTCGACCGCGCGGGGTTGCCCCATGAAGATCGGCGTGAAGCTGTGGATGGTGACAACCACAGGATTCCCCACCCCGCCGATCACTCGTGCGAGCCTCTCGCGGAACGGCTCGTAATAACCCGCAACTCGGGCAGCGCGGGTGTCAGGATCAAGGTCGTGATTGCCCGGAACGGCGATATCTTCGCTCCGTTCCACGATAGCCCCCGGCGCGCCCGGCGGGCGGTTGCAATCGTAGACGAGGCGCGAGACGCGGCCTGCGACGAGTACCGCGTCGAGCTTCTCGGCCAGCCCGCGCGCCACCGCCATCGCGCCCGGATCCCAGGCGATGTGGCTTTCGAGCGTAGCCGCATCGAGCCCCAGCCCCCCGAGTTCGGCGGGAACGACGTTCGACGCATGCTCGCAGACCAGGACCACGGCCGACCGCGCCGCGGGGTTTACCACCTCGACGACAGGTTCGTTCTCAATGCGCTGCGGCTCGCTCATTCGATCTCCCTCCGGATCAAACTGGTTGCCGACACGCGCCTAAGTCAACAGAATTGTGAAATCTGTATATCACCGTGGAAGGCGGTGATAATATTCGAACAAGGAACAGGCATTCTGTCGGACGAAGCACCAACCATCGCGGACCGGATCCAGCAGCGATTCGACACGCTCACCCGGGCCGAGCGTCAATTGGCGCAATCGATCCTCGACGATTACCCCGTCTCTGGACTCGGGCCTCTCGCCACCCTTGCCGAGAATGCGGGCGTGTCGGTGCCGACAGTGGCGCGGATGGTCCAGAAGCTCGGTTATGGCGGCTACCCCGAATTCCAGGCAGAGCTCCGGGAGGAGCTCAAGGCCAAGATGAAGACGCCGATTGCTCGGCACGACACCTGGGCGGGCGCGGCCCCGTCGGGCCACATGCTCAACCGCTTTACCGAGGCGGTGATCGAGAACATCCGCACGACGCTGTCGGATATCGATCCCGAACGGTTCGACGCGGCGGCGCGGATGATCGCCGATCGGGACGCACGCATCCACATCGTCGGAGGCCGGATCACGCATGTCCTCGCCGAATATCTCTATCTCCACATGCAGGTCGTCCGGCCGGCCGTCACGCACATCCAGACGACCTCGAACACCTGGCCGCATTACCTGCTCGACGTGGGCGAGGGCGACGTCTTCTGCATATTCGACATGCGCCGCTACGAGACCAACACCCTGCATCTGGCTCAGATCGCCCATGACAAGGGCGCGCGGATCGTCCTCTTCACCGATCAGTGGCGATCGCCCGTCCACCGGCTCGCCACGATCACGCTTTCGACGCGCTCGGTCGTGCCCTCGGCCTGGGATTCGAGCGTCGCGACACTGCTGCTGGTCGAGACCCTGATCGCGGCGGTCGAGAACGCGGATTGGGACGGGACGCGAGAGCGTATGGAGACGCTCGAGGAATTCTTCGATCGGACCAAGCTGTTTCGGAAGTTCACCTGAGAAGGACGAGCCCCACGTCGATCAGAACGGGAAGAAAATCGGTATGACCACGACTGCGACCACCGCGAAGATGATGTTGAGCGGCAGGCCGACCTTCACGAAATCGGCGAACTTGTAGCCCCCCGCACCATAGACGAAGGTGTTGGTCTGGTAGCCAATCGGCGTCGCGAAGCTGGCCGAGGCCGCGAACATCACCGCCATGATGAAGGGCCGCGGATCGTAACCCAGCTGGATCGCCAGCGAGATGACGATGGGCCCGACCAGCACCGCGACGGCATTGTTGGAAACCATCTCGGTCAGGATGCTCGTCAGCACATAGACGGCCGCGAGGATGGCGATCGGCCCGACCCCCCCGACGGCCCCTACCACCGACGAGACGATCATCTCGGCCGCGCCGGTTTGCTCCATACCCATCGACAGGCCCAGCATCCCGAAAATCAAGAAGAGGATGCGCCAGTCGATCGCGTCGAAAGCCTCTTCGGGATCGACGCAGCGGGCCATCATGACGATGACGGCACCGATGACTGCGAGCCCGGCGATAGGCATGACGTCGAACGCGGCGAGCACCATGACGCCCAGGATGGTCGCGATGGCGACCGGGGCCTTCGAGCGACGCGTGGCTCGTTCCGACGGTGCGGTGAGGTTGATGATCCCGCCATCCTCCATCAACCGCTGGACCCCTTCGGGCGCGCCCTCGAGCAGCAGCGTATCGGCGAACTGCAGACGCAGATCGGGCAGGTCGAGCGAGATGTTCTGGTCCGCACGGTGAACGGCCATCAGGTAAACGCCGTATTTGCGGCGGAGCTTCAGGTCGCGGATCGGGCGGCCGCGCAGATGCGAGTTGGGACCGACGCTCGCCTCCATCGTGACCGTCTGGTCCGCGGTTACCGGTTCGAGGTTGCGGTCATCGGTATCGCGGAAGGCGACCTGTCCATCCTCCCGCAGGCTCAGCAACTCGCCGGTTCCGGTCTTGACCACGACACGGTCACCCGCCCGGAGTGTCAGCTCGTGCATCGTGCGCCGCATCGACAATTCGCCGCGAACGACGTCAAGCACGCGCGTCTCGGACGCATCGAAGGGCAGCTCGGAAAGCTTCTTGCCGACATAGCCCGACCCGTTCGGGATGAGCAGTCGCGCCATGAAGCGGCGCTTGCCCTCCTGCCCCAGGATACTGCTGAGCGAGGCCCGGTCTGGCAGCAGGAAGCGGCCCGCGAAGACCATGTAGAGCACCCCGATCGTCGCGAAGACGAGGCCGGGCAACGTCATCTCGAACATCGAGATCGGCGGCTGGCCGGTATCGCGCGCGACCCCGCTCATCAGGATGTTGGTCGACGTTCCGACCAGGGTCAGAGTGCCCCCGAAGATGGCCGAGAAGCTGAGCGGGATCAGCAATCGCGAGGGCGCGACGCCCACCGACGAGGCGACGGAGATCATGATCGGGGTCAGCAGGATCACCACGGGCGTATTGTTCATGAAGGCCGAGGCCGCCATCGTGCCTCCCATCATCAGCAGCATGGCGCGCAGGAAAGATCCGTGCGCCTGCTGCTTCAGCCACGCACCGAGAATGGCGAGAACGCCCGTGCGTTCGAGTGCCGCCGAAATGATGAACATCATTGCGATGGTGATCGGTGCGGAGGAGCTGAAGACGGTCAGGAAATCCCCGGTCTCGATCGTGCCGGTCGCGAGCAACGCCGCCGACGCCCCGAGCGCGGTCAGCTCGGGCGGGAAGATCTCCTTCACGAAGCTCACGAAGACGACGACGAGCAGGACGAGGACGAAGATCTGATCGAGAGCCATGGACGCGTTCCCAGTACGGAGGGCCGGTCCGCGATCCCGCCCAAGACATGATGCAGCCTCGCCTTAAACGAAAATGCATCCGCGAAGGCAACGGAATTCCGCGCCTCGCGAGGCCGTTCGGGTGTGGATCTTCGGTCGGGGCCGCGGGCAATGCTGCACCCTCAAGTCCACGATTACGGCGTCGGGTGTTCCTACCGCCCCCTTTCGGCTGCCTGTTCCGGCATGCTCCCTGCCCACTTTCGGCTTGCGACGTGGTTCATCCAGAAGAATACCGCGATCGCCGCCGCACCGGCAGCCTCGACCGCAATGCTGGGCCAGAACACGCAGACCACCGCCACCGCAAGCACGATCCGCTGCCAGATCGGGACCGGTGCCAGGAGGAACCCTTCAAGGACGGCCGCGAAGGCGGTGAGCGCCAGGATCGCTATGAGACCGTTCCAGAGGACCAGGGGGATCGGTCCGCCGACGATGATCGGCTCGTTGAAGATCATGAAGAGCGGCACGAGGTAGAGGCCCTTGGCGTATTTCCACGCCTGCACCGACGTCTCCATCGGCGGGGCATTGGCGATCGCGGCACCGGCGAAGCCCGCCAACGCGACAGGCGGGGTGACGTTTGAATCCTGGCTCCACCAGAACACCACGAGATGCGCGACGAGAAGCGGGATGCCGAACTGTTCGGTCAGGGCGGGGCCGATGAGGACGATCAGCACGATATAGGCCGCCGTCACCGGCAGCCCCATTCCGAGGATCAGGCTCGCGATCACCACGAGCAAAAGCGCGAGCAGCAGGTTGCCGCCCGAAAAGGCCAGCATCATCGACGAGAATTTGAGCCCGAGCCCGGTCAACCCGACGACCCCCACGATGATCCCCGCAAGCGCGCAGGCGATCGAGACGGCGACCGCGTTGCGCGCGCCGAGCTCCAGCGCCTCGAGCGTCTTCGCGATGCCCGTCCGGACAAGCGCGATACCGCCCTCGAGGGTCGGACCACCCGTCGCGTAGCCCCAGATCCCTTTTAAGGCGGCCGAGGCCATGACCGCGAGAATCGCGTAGTAGCCGACGCGCATGGGCGAATAGCCGAGAACCAGGAGCCAGATGAGCACTATGAGGGGCAGTAGGAAATGCCAGCCTTCGAGCAGCACGTCGCGCACCTTGGGAAGCTCGGAGGCTGGCAGCCCCACAAGCCCTTGCTTCACCGCGGCGATATGAACCAGAAGATATACCGCCCCGAAATAGAGGAACGCGGGGAAGATCGAGATCATGACGATGTCGATATAGGGGGTTCGCGTGAATTCGCTGATGAGGAACGCGCCCGCCCCCATCAGGGGCGGCATGATCTGCCCGCCAGTCGAGGCCGCCGCCTCGATCCCGCCCGCCTGTGCCGGTCGATAGCCCAGCCGCTTCATCAGCGGGATGGTGAAAGCCCCCGTGGTCACGACGTTGGCGATGGCCGAACCCGATATAGAGCCCATCCCGGCCGAGGCGATCACGGCGGCCTTGGCGGGTCCGCCCCTCTGCCGCCCGGTGGTGGCATAGGCAAGGTCGATGAAGAACTTGCCCGCGCCCGTAACCTCGAGAAACGCGCCGAAGAGGACGAAGATGAAGATGAAGGTCGCGGCCACGCCCAGCGGGATGCCGTAGATCCCTTCCGCCCCGAGGGTCAGCTGGCTTGCCAGCCTATCCAACGTATAGCCGCGATGGTTGAGGATGCCCGGCATCCAGTCGGCAAGGAACGGCAGTTCGCCGCGATTGCCCGCAAAGGCATAGATGATGAAGACCGTGCCGATCACGGTGATCGCGGCACCGATGCAGCGACGCGACGCCTCGAGCACGAGAAGCGTGGTGATGACGCCCACGGCCACGTCCTGTGTGCGCGGAAAGATCGCGTTGGCGATCGCGTCGATGTTGGCGGGCACCCAATAGCCGACCAGTACGCCCCCGAGCACGAGCGGCCCGTCGATCGACCAACCAATCCAGCCGCGCGGCCGCTCGCCGGTAATGGGATAGATGAGAAAGCAGAGGACCAGCACGAAACCCAGATGGATCGGACGCTGGTAGAAGAGCCCAAGCGGCTGGATCCCTGCCGCATAGAGCTGGAAAAGCGACAGGGCGATCCCGACGACCGTGATGACCCGCAGGACCGGGAACGGCTTGACCGGTTTCGCCTCGGGATCGCGCGAGGGCGGCAATGTCATGATGCGGGCTCCAGTGCGATCCGCACCCGCTCATGCGGCGCGGCGGAAGAAAGCGAGACCACCTTTTCTCCCGCCTTCAGGCGGTGATCGACGCGCATGTCACCGGGTCTGAGCACGTAGGCATCACCAGGTACGGGTTCGTCGATCCCGAGTATCAAGTACCCACCGTCACCGTCCGAGACCTGTCGTCCCCGCCCGGGCACATGTCCGAGACCGGCCGCGAAATCGGGCTGATGCGAGCGGACGAGAACCATGCGTCCACCCCGATTCTCGTAGCAATCCTCGACCTCGAATCCCTGCACGGAGTGGTTCCAGAGGACGCACCATTCCCCGCCGTCGGCAATTTCCAGGCGCGCGATCTCGGTCCCGTCGGGCAGCCGCGCCGTAAGGTCGGCTCCCGCCGCCGGCATGGCCAGGAGGGCACTCAGCCCTCCTGCCACGAGGGTCGCTCTCACGGACGCAGCTCGTCCGGGATGTCGGCTCCGGTTTCCTCAAAATAGCGGATCGCACCTGGATGGAGCGGGACCGGCGTCGCCGACATCGTGAACTCGACGGTCGTCTCCTCGGCGGCCGGATGCACGGCGCGAAGCTCGGAGATGTTGTCGAACATCGCCTTCGTGATCTGGTAGGCCATTTCCTCGTCCATCTCGGACGACGTCACGAGGACGTTCGGCACCCCGATCGTGGAGACGTCCTGATCGACACCGTCGTACATGTCGGCAGGCAATGTCAGCGAGGTGAAGGTCGGATCCGCTTCCTGGGCGGCCGCGACCTCGTCCTCCGACAGGGGAATCATCCGGATGTCGTTGGTGGTGGCGAGGTTCAGGATCGACGAGGTCGGTGCGCCGACACTCCAGAAGCCCGCGTCGATATCGCCGTTCGCGATGGCATCCGCCGTTTCGTTGAAATTCAGGCGCTGCGCGTCGAAATCGTCGAAGGACATCCCGTTCGCCTCGAGCAGGGTCATCGCATTGACCTCGGTCCCCGAGCCGGGCGCGCCCACGCTGACGCGCTTGCCGGCGAGATCGGAAAGCGATTCGATGTCGGATCCGGCGGGCGTCACGATCTGCACCATGTTGGCATAGAGCGAGGCGATGGCGCGGACCATCGGCAGTTCCTGCCCCTCGAAGCGGCCGGTACCGGTATAGCCCTGCTCCACCGTATCGGCGAGCGCGATCGCCAGATCAGCGTCACCCGTGGCGATGAGGCCCATGTTCTCGACAGATGCGCCCGTCACCTCGGCCGTGGCGCTCGCCCCCTCGACATGCCGGTTGATGAGTTCGGCGAGGCCGCCACCCATCGGATAATAGACACCACCGGTTCCGCCGGTCGCTATCGACAGCTGGGATTGCGCCATGGCCGGCCCCGCGGCCAAGGCCGCCACGAAAGCGGCTGCGAAAATCTTGGACATCGTTACCTCCCTGGATGTACGGGTTTGATCCTATCCGGGCCTCGACCCCTGTCAAACACCAATCCTGAGCCAGTCCCCCCACGCACCCCGCATCGTGGCAACCTAAAAATTGGCACGACACCGGCATGGAAGGGCGAACTAGATATTGACACCGCCGTGCCGTGTGACACCATATGAGGACGCTTTGGTGCCCGAATCCCGGTTCGGGCCAAAAGGGAAGCCGGTGTGATGCCGGCGCTGCCCCCGCAACTGTAAGCGGCGAGCAAAGCTGGAAAAACCACTGGAGCGCGAGCTCCGGGAAGGCCGGCCGACGCTGCGACCCGCGAGCCAGGAGACCTGCCAAGGCACGAGACGACAACCGAAGGCGGAGGGCCTCGGAACGCGCATGCCGGTCGGCGATCCTTCGGGCCCGCCGTGCCGTCCCTCGTGTTTCCGGCCCGACAGAACGAGAGGACTGCTCCATGACCATTACCGTCTATTCCAAGCCGGCTTGCGTGCAATGCACCGCGACCACCCGTGCGCTCGCCGCGCGGGGTCTCGATTACGAAGTGATCGATCTGACCGAGGACGAGGCTGCCTTCGCCCACGTGGCCGGCCTCGGCTACCGGCAGGCACCGGTCGTCGTGGCCGGAGAGGAACATTGGGCAGGCTTCCGGCCAGACCTGATCGGCCGCCTGGCCTGAGGCCGTCTGGCCGCCCCCGATGACGGAGCTCGTCTACTTCTCCTCGCGTTCGGGCAACACGGCGCGCTTCGTCGAAGGGCTCGGACTGCCCGCGCGGCGCATCCCGATCGCGGGCGAGGATCAGCCGTGCCCCGCAGGGCCGTTCGTGCTGGTCTGCCCGACCTTCGCGGATGGCGAGGGGCGCGGCGCGGTTCCGAAACAGGTCATCCGGTTCCTCAACGATCCGTCCCGTCGTGCACTGCTCAGGGGCGTGATCGCCGGAGGCAACCGCAATTTCGGCGCGACCTTCGCGCTGGCCGGCGAGGTGATCTCGCGGAAATGCAACGTGCCCGTGCTCCATCGTTTCGAGCTCGCGGGCACGCGAACCGACATCGCCCGCGTTCGCGACGGGCTCGAGAAACTCTGGAGTATGGAATGCTCGACGACGGCCTGAAGACCAAAGGCGGCGAGGCGACCCGCGACTATCACGCGCTCAACGCGATGCTGAACCTCTACGACGAGGCGGGGCATATCCGCTTCGACGCCGACCGCCAGGCGGCGCGGCACTACTTCCTGACCCACGTGAACCGCAACACGGTCTTCTTCCACTCGCTCGACGAAAAGCTCGGCTACCTCGTGGAGGAGGGCTATTACGAAGCCGCAGTGCTCGACCAGTATCCGCGCGAGTTCCTGCATCGGATCTGGGACGCGGCCTATGCGCGCAAGTTCCGCTTTCCGACTTTCCTCGGCGCGTTCAAGTATTACACGTCCTACACGCTCAAGACCCGCGACGGTCAGCGCTATCTCGAGCGGTTCGAAGATCGCGTGGTGATGGTCGCGCTCGCGCTCGCCCAGGGCGACGAGGATCTTGCCATGCGGCTGATGGACGAGATCGTGACGGGCCGGTTCCAGCCCGCGACACCCACATTCCTCAATGCCGGCAAGGCGCAGCGCGGCGAGCTGATCTCATGCTTCCTGCTCCGGGTCGAGGACAACATGGAAAGCATCGGCCGGGCGATCAACTCGTCGCTGCAGCTTTCGAAGCGCGGCGGCGGCGTGGCTCTGATGCTCACCAACATCCGCGAGCACGGTGCCCCCATCAAGGGCATCGAGAACCAGTCCTCGGGCATAATCCCGGTGATGAAGCTGCTCGAGGACAGCTTTTCCTACGCCAACCAGCTCGGGGCGCGGCAGGGCGCGGGCGCGGTCTATCTCAACGCCCACCATCCCGACATCCTGCGCTTCCTCGACACCAAGCGCGAGAACGCGGACGAGAAGATCCGCATCAAGACGCTGTCGCTCGGCGTCGTGATCCCCGACGTGACCTTCGAACTCGCCAAGCGCGACGAGGAGATGTACCTCTTCTCGCCCCACGATGTGGAGCGTGTCTACGGCAAGGCCTTCTCGGAGATCTCGGTGACCGAGAAATACCGCGAGATGGTCGATGACGACCGCATCGCCAAGAAGAAGATCCGCGCACGGCGCTTCTTCGAGATCGTGGCCGAGATCCAGTTCGAAAGCGGCTATCCCTACATCATGTTCGAGGACACGGTGAACCGCGCCAATCCGGTCGCCGGCCGGATCAGCATGTCGAATCTCTGCTCCGAGATCCTGCAGGTGAACGAGGCGTCCGAGTTCGACGAGGATCTGGGCTACCGCAGGCTCGGCACGGACATCTCGTGCAATCTGGGCTCGATGAACATCGCGAAGGCCATGGATGGCGGAGATCTCGCGGCGTCGGTCGGCGTCGCGGTGCGCGCGCTCACGGCGGTGAGCGACATGTCGTCGATCGACAGCGTGCCCTCGGTCAGGCGCGGCAACGACGAAAGCCACGCAATCGGCCTGGGGCAGATGAACCTGCACGGCTATCTCGCGCGCGAGCGGATCCATTACGACAGCCCCGAGGCGCTCGACTTCACGTCCGTCTATTTCGCCGCCGTTCTCTATCATGCGCTGGACGCGTCGAACGCCATCGCACGCGAACGCAAACAGAGCTTCCGCGGCTTCGAGGCGTCGCGTTATGCCGACGGGTCGTTCTTCGACAAGTACGTCGAACGCGACTGGCTTCCCGACACCGACGGCACCCGCGCGCTCTTCGAGGCGTCCGGCATCGCACTGCCCACGCGCGAGGATTGGGCACGGCTGCGGGACGCGGTGATCGCGGACGGGCTCTATAACCGCAACCTCCAGGCGGTGCCGCCTACCGGCTCGATCAGCTACATCAACAACGCCACCTCCTCGATCCACCCGATCGCTTCCAAGATCGAGATCCGCAAGGAAGGCAAGATCGGCCGCGTCTACTATCCCGCCCCCTTCATGAACAACGACAACCTCGAATATTACCGCGACGCCTACGAGATCGGGCCGAAGGCAATCATCGACGTCTATGCCGCCGCGACTGAGCATGTGGACCAGGGGCTCAGCCTCACCCTCTTCTTCCGCGACACGGCGACGACCCGTGACATCAACCGGGCGCAGATCTACGCATGGCGCAAGGGGATCAAGACGATCTACTACGTGCGGCTGCGCCAGATGGCGCTTGAGGGGACCGAGGTGCAGGGCTGCGTGTCCTGCACGCTCTGATCGCCCGGAACCGAACAGCAGAGGAAAGCCCATGAAGGATTTCGCCCACCGCCCCGCCGCCCGCGCGATCAACTGGAACCGCGTCGAGGACGACAAGGACCTCGAGGTCTGGAACCGTCTGACCGCCAATTTCTGGCTGCCCGAGAAGGTGCCTCTCTCGAACGACGTGCCGAGCTGGGCCACGCTGACCGAGGCCGAACGCGCGCTGACGATCCGCGTCTTTACCGGACTGACGCTGCTCGATACGGTGCAGGCGAGCGTCGGCGCGCCCGCACTCATGCGCGACGCAACGACCCCGCACGAGGAAGCGGTGCTCGCCAACATCGCATTCATGGAATCGGTTCACGCCAAGTCATATTCCTCGATCTTCTCGACGCTCTGCTCGACCGAAGAGATCGACCAGGCGTTCCGCTGGGCCGAGGAAGACCCGCATCTGCAGGCGAAGGCGTCGAAGGTCCTCGAAGATTACGCGCCGGGCGGCGATCCGCTGAAGACCAAGATCGCCTCGACCTTCCTCGAAAGCTTCCTGTTCTATTCCGGCTTCTACCTGCCGATGTACTGGTCGAGCCGCGCGAAGCTAACCAACACGGCCGATCTCATCCGGCTCATCATCCGCGACGAGGCGGTGCACGGCTACTATATCGGCTACAAGTTCCAGCGCGGGCTCGAGCGTGTCGATGCGGCCCGTCAGGCCGAGATCAAGGATTATGCCTTTTCGCTGCTTTTCGAGCTCTACGAGATCGAGGAGCGTTACACCGAGAGCCTCTACGACGGCGTGGGCCTCAGCGAGGACGTGAAGCGATTCCTGCACTACAATGCCAACAAGGCGTTGATGAATCTCGGTTACGAGGCACTCTTTCCCGACACGGTGACGGACGTGAACCCCGCGATCCTGTCGGCTCTGTCGCCCAATTCCGACGAGAACCACGATTTCTTCTCGGGGTCCGGCTCGTCCTATGTGATCGGCAAGTCCGTCGCGACCGAGGACGAGGACTGGGACTTCTGAGATTCTGCCGCGGCGTTCGCGATTTCTCCTTTCGCGACCCGGATGGCGGCGTCATACTAACGACGGATGGTGCGCAGGACCGGGAAACCGGACCTGCCTGAAAAGGGAATGCGGTGCGGGCTTCGGCCCAATTCCGCGACTGCCCCCGCAACTGTAAGCGGCGAGCGACCCCGAAATGACCACTGCGCCCCCGGGCGCGGGAAGGTTCGGGAAAGCCAAGACCCGCAAGTCAGGAGACCTGCCATCCGTTCGAAACCAACCCGGGCGGGGAGTCCCGGACGAGGAGCCGATCGCATGGACGACGACGTCCCTGAACCGTGCCCGTGGCCGATATCCCCCGCCCCATTCGCGCGGAGGGCGCAATGGACATATTCGACACGATCAACGGGCTGAGGATGCGGCCCGAAAGCAGTGAACGCGCCCGAGAGATAGGGCTGATGGGCTACGTGCAGTGGCTCGACAGCCTGCCCGGTAGTGCCCCCTACGAGGAGGAGGCGATCTGCGCCTATCTCGCGGCGATGGATCTCGAGCGATCCGAGCCGGCGGTCGCGGTCTTCTGCAATCTCCTCCGCGCCTCGTTGCAGCGCCCGCTCAGTCCCCTCGATCTCGGTGCGCTCGCACCGCGGCGTCGCGGCGGTTCGCGCGCGCGCCGCGGCGGGACCTGAGGCCCGGCAGCTTTTCCCGATCCGAGGACCATTGCGTCGCGACGCGCATGCCGCGCGTCGCGTCAGGCTCGGCATTCTGAACGATGGTCATCACTTCCCCAAGAAGGATCAAGGACATGACCCACAACACGCTGACTGCCGCGCTGAATGCCGGCCCCGTCATCTGCGCCGAGGGGTTCCTCTTCGAGCTCGAACGCCGAGGCTACCTCGCCGCCGGCGAATTCGTGCCCGAAGTCGCGCTCGAACATCCCGAGGCGCTGCGCAACCTCCATCTCGACTTCCAGCGGGCGGGATCCGACATCGTCGAGGCATTCACCTATAACGGTCACCGCGAGAAGATGCGCGTGATCGGCAAGGAGGAGCTTCTGGAGCCGCTGAACCGTGCAGCGTTGCGGATCGCGCGCGAGGTTGCGGATCTCAAACCCGGAAACCTCATGGCCGGCAACATCTCCAACACGAACATCTGGGACCCCGCCGACTCCGCCAAGCAAGCCGAGGTGCGCGCGATGTTCGAGGAGATGGTCGGCTGGGCCGTCGAGGAAGGAGCCGACATCATTGTGGGCGAGACGTTCTACTACGCGGGCGAGGCGCTCTGCGCGCTGGAAGTCGCGAAAGCCAGCGGTTTGCCCGTGGTCCTGACCCTCGCGCCGATGGCGGCGAACGAGATGATGGACGGCGTCGGCATCGTCGAGACGTGCCAGCGCCTCGAACAGGGCGGAGCGGACGTGGTGGGCCTCAACTGCTTCCGCGGGCCCGAAACGATGCTGCCCTGGCTTCGTGAGGTTCGCGCGGCGGTTTCGTGCCATGTCGGGGCGTTGCCTGTGCCCTATCGCACGACGGCGGAGGAGCCCACCTTCTTCAACCTCTCCGACCACGGTTGCGGTTGCCCGGCCCCGCACGGCCGGACATTTCCGACCGCGCTCGATCCGCTGCAATGCAACCGCTACGAGATCGGTGCCTTCGCACGCGAGGCGCGCGACATCGGGATCAACTACCTCGGGGTCTGCTGCGGGGCGAACCCGATGCTGATCCGCGAGGTGGCCGAGGCAGTCGGCCGGACGACCGAGGCCAGCCGCTACTCCGAGCGGATGGAGGCGCATTTCATGTATGGAAGCCACGACCGCCTGCCCGCCCATATCCGCGCCCTGGGCGACGGAGCCTGAAGTACCGCCACGCGCGGGCGTGTCCCGCGCGTGGCGCTTTTCGAGAATCCGGCAACGTGCCGCGCCGTGCACGATGCCCCGAACTGCCCGTTTTTAGGAAAATCGCAAATATTCTGCCAAGCATTCGTCAATGTTTCGCGCCTATTCATGAGGGAATTTATTAAGGAATAATTCCCATGAATCCTCGCGCCAATCTGCCGCCAGACCACGTTGCGCTCGACGCGGAGCATTTCACATCCGAAGACCTTCTTCTGGACATCGGTGAAACTCTCGGGGCCGGCGGCACGACAGCAAACGAAAGCCTCGTCTCGCAGGTCGATGACGGTCAGCGCCCGGTCCAGAGCGACGGCGTCGAGTTCGATGCCGTGAAGGAGAACGTCCTCGCCGGATCCCTTGCCGGCGTCGTGTCGCGTGGCTCCGGCACCGATTCCATCAAGACGGGCAGTCTCTATGAGAGCGATGCATCCGACGGGGCTGGCATATCCGGTCCGCTCAGGTCAGGTCCGGCAGTGGAGACGATCGAAACCCCGGGGCTCGGAACGCCGACCTCCTTCTTGGGGGCCACAGAAGTCGACCTGTCCCTCACGCCTACCGCCGCGGCGTCCGAAATCCTCCTGAACGGCACCCCTGACCTGTCGGTGGCAGACACATCGATCGAAGAAGGGTCCGACACCCAAAACCCCGGATCGACGATGAACGATGCCGTCATCGCCAGCGACATCCAGCCTTCCGATCCCGACGAGCCCGTCAACGAGATCGAGGACATGGCGCATGCCCGTACGGAAAACGAGCCCACCCATGTCCAGGATGACACGTCATCGCCATCCGATGGCGATGCGGTTTACGACCCGGAACAGGTTTCCACCGATTCGTCTGACGATACGGAGGCTACTCTCCCCGCTTCGCCCGATGATGGCGGACAGGACGATCCGACAGATCACGGCCTTGTCGATGCGGACGGCGGAACCCCCACAACCCCGCCCGTGAATGGAAACGATGAGATCGACCAGCCCGGTGGTGGAAACACCTCGGAGGGATCCGACGCCGGAGATCCGGCAGATACCGATCTGGCAGTCGATGCGGGCGGCATCGGAGGGGAGGTCACGCTCGACCCGGTCGAGGACATCGTCGGAGACATCGACGTGGATCTCGGCATCGATCCCGGCGCGTTGCAGGGCGGCACCGCAACGCCGCAGGAGGATCCGGAAGATACCGACCTGACACTCGATGTGGGCGGCATCGGAGGGGAGGTCACGCTCGACCCGGTCGAGGACATCGTCGGAGATATCGACGTGGATCTCGGCATCGACCTCGGCGCGCTGCCGGGCGGCACCGCAACGCCGGAGGAGGATCCGGAAGATACCGACCTGACACTCGATGTGGGCGGCATCGGAGGGGAGGTCACGCTCGATCCGGTCGAGGACGTCGTCGGAGACATCGACGTGGATCTCGGCATCGACCTCGGCGCGCTGCCGGGCGGCACCGCAGCGCCGGAGGAGGATCCGGAAGATACCGACCTGACACTCGATGTGGGCGGCATCGGAGGGGAGGTCACGCTCGACCCGGTCGAGGACATCGTCGGAGACATCGACGTGGATCTCGGCATCGACCTCGGCGCGCTGCCGGACGGCACCGCAACGCCGGAGGAGGATCCGGCAGATACGGATCTGACACTCGATGCGGGCGGTATTGGAGGGGAGGGCACGCTCGATCCGCTGGAAGCCATCCTCGGCGATATCGACCTCGACTTGAGAAGTGAGACGGAACCGCCCGCCGATGCGCCATCAGATACGGATCTCGAAGTCAGTGCAGGCGATCTCGATGTCGACGTGACTCTCAACCCTGTCGAAACGCTCGTGGGCGATATCGATATCGGAATCGATCTCGATGCACCGGTGCTGACATCGAGCGAGGCGGATGGCGGCACCGAACCGGTCCTGTCGCTCGGAGAGGCATCCGTCGATATCGACGCAGATGCGCTCGACGACCTGACGGGCGAGATCGACCTCCTGCTGTCGACCGACGACACCGTGGATCTTATCGGCTTCGATCCCTTGGCGGTAAGCGAGGGTGATGGAACCTTAAGCCTTTTGGGCGATACCGAAACGATCATCGGGGACAGCGGGGCCGTCTCGCTCGGAGAGCCCGTGGGCGACCTTGCATCGGGCCTCGGCGCGATCGGCGATGAAAGTCTCGGCTTGCTAGGAGGCGGTGGTCTTGGAAGTATCTCGAAGGGAGGGTGGTTCTAGGCACGGTCACCTGCGCAAGCGATTGGGCATCGGCATCCAGCCTTTGACTCTGATCGCCGCTACGCTCTGCATCACGGCGCTCGAGCTCGTCCTGCCGGTCGTGGTTCTGCAGGTCTACGACCGGATCCTGCCGAACATGTCGACCGAGACGCTCAGGATCCTCGTTCTCGGTGCGGCTGCACTGATGATCGTGGATGTGGTGCTGCGGTTCTGCCGCTCGGAGCTCATCGCGCGGAACGGGGCCGCCTTCGCGCATCGTGCGGGCCTCTTGGCGATGGGAACGGTCCTGGCAGGCAACCGCGGCGGCGATCCCGTGCGAAGCTCGGCGAACGGCACCGCGCTTCTGTCTGCTGTCCGGGCGATGAAGGACGGCAACAGCGGACAGACGCTCGTTACGGCATTCGAATTGATCCTCGCGCCGATCGCGATCGTGCTTATCGCGGCCATAGCCGGTCCGCTTGCCCTCGTGCCGCTCGTCACGCTCGCGATCTTTGCAGGTTTCGCCCTTGCGAACGGCCGCTCCTTCGCCAAGACGCTCGCCCATCGGGACCAGTGCGACGGCCTACGTTTCGATTTCGTGATCCAGGCGCTCCGCTCCGTGCATTCGATCAAGGCCATGGCGATGGAAGACTGGTTCCTGCGCCGCTACGAATGCCTGAAGCGGGACTCGTGCGAGACGACATACGGCGTCGCGCGCAACCTGACGCGCGGTTTCGACGTCGTCGCGAGCTTCTCGACCCTGCTGACGCTGTCCATCGTGGTCGGTGGTGCGCTGATGGTGCTTGCCGGGCAGATCACCGTCGGGGCAATGATCGCCTCCGTCATCCTTTCGGGCCGCATCGGTCAGCCGGTGCAGAAGGCGCTGGCGCTCTACGTGCGCCGACACGACTTCGACAATGCGCGGCAGAGGGCGAATTCGCTCCTTTTCGTTCCGGTCCCGGAACGGCCCGCGCCATCCGAGCCGCCGGCGAATACCGGCTCGCTGCGTCTGCTTGGCTTTTCCTGCGGGAACGACGACGATCCCGACCGGGTGGACTGCGCGGACCTGAGGATCGAGCCCGGCGATCTTTGCCTCCTGGAGACGGCCTCAGGCAATTCGCCCAGCGCGTTATTCCGCGCCATCGCGGGGCTCGACCGTCCGAATAACGGCGAGGTGCTGCTCAACGATCGCGAGCCTCACCTCCTGCCGGAGAATATCCGTGCGGCGCAGGTCGCGTTCCTTCAGCGCGACGGCGTCATCTATCGCGGCACGCTCATGGACAACCTGTCCTCGTTTGGACGGTCGCCGCTGACGGACGTTTTCTACGTCGCGCGGCTCCTGGGGCTTGAGGCGGATATCGCGGCCCTTCCGAGGGGGCTCGACACACCGCTCGACGGTTCGGGCAGCGACCCCATCCCGCCGGGCCTCAAGCAGCGCGCGACGCTGGTCCGGCAACTGGCCCCCCGCCCGCGGCTCATCCTCTTCGATCACGCCGATACCGGGCTCGACCGGCGATCCTATACGGCCGTCTACGAGTTGTTCACGCGGCTCAAGGGGCGGGCAACGATCGTGCTGACCACACGCGACCGCAACATGCGCGACCTTGCGACCCGTCATCTGCGGATCGCCGGTGGACGGATCGAGGAAGTGCCCATCGTCGCTCCGAGGAGCCTCGCCCTGTCGACATACCGGGAGTTGCGGATATGAGCCTTCTCCAGACCGGCTTCACGCCAGACCCCGATCGCATCGTGCCGGATGTCGCGGAAACGGCGGTCCATACGCTCTACGAGAACCTGCGCGCGACGCTCTGGCAGGTCGACCCGCGTGACGAGCCGCTTGCGCTCTGCTTCTGCGCGCTCGTCCTGCGTCTCGATCCCTATGCAAGCGCGCGGAGGGTCGCCACCGCATTGCCCGTCGGCGGGCGGTTCGGCGTGCTGGAACTCTGCAACGCCATGGCCAATCTCGGCTATCGCAGTGCCCGCATCACCGGACGCCTTTCGACGCTCGACCCGCGCCTCTCCCCTGCCCTGATCCTGACAGGCCGCGATGCCGCCGCGGAACATCCGGCGGCCCCCGAGATCCGCTGGGCGGGCGACATCGTCTCGGCAACACTCGACATGCGGTTCGAGGGCAGTCAGGCGAAAGCCGGAATACCGCCGATCGCGCGGGACGGAACCGCGTATCTGTTCCAGCGCATCGACGAGGACCGCCTGCCGACGTCGTCCGCCCGCCGCAAGCATTCGGGCAAAGGCTGGTTTCGCGTCGTTCTGCAAAGGTTCACACCGCAGCTCGCCCAGATCCTCGTGATCGGCGGATGCCTCAACCTCCTGTCGCTCGCCGTTCCGCTCCTCATCATGCTGATCTACGAGCGAGCCCTTGAGCCGCGCGTGGCGGGCCTGATGACGCATCTGGCGATCGGTGCCGGATGCCTGATCCTGGCGGAGATCGCGTTGCGCGTGGCGCGATCTCGGCTCGTACTGTGGCTGGGCGCGCGGCTCGATTACCTCGTCGGGGTCGAGATCTTCGAACGGCTCCTGCGCCTGCCCGCCGCGCTGGTTCAGCAGGCACAGGTCTCCGATCAGGTCGCCAGGATCAAGACCTTCGAGTCAATCCGCGACGTGTTCTGCGGGCCTGTCCTGATGACCGCTCTCGAACTGCCGGCGGCGATTCTCGCGATGCTCGCGCTCTATCTCATCGCCGGGCCGCTCGTCCTCGTTCCCGTCATCGCCTGCACCTTGCTCGCCATGACGTTCTGGCTGATCTGGCGGCGCGTCCGCGTGCAGATCCGCGAGGCCGCGGTCGAGGCGTCGGTCATGCAGCAATTCTCGCTCGAAACCTTCGAGAAGCTCGATGCGATCCGCCTCGACGGACTGTCGTATCTTTGGGCCTCGAAATATCGCGAGATCTCGGGCCGCGAACTCACGGCGCAGCTGCGCCTCGCGAGGCTGGGGAATATCGGCGAATTGTCCGGCCACCTTCTCGTCGGTCTCGCGGCGCTCGCGACGCTCTGGGTCGGGGCCGAACGGATCTGGGCGGACCAGATGGGGACCGGCGCGCTGATCGCGTCGCTCATGCTCATCTGGCGCTGCGTGGGGCCGCTCCATGCGCTGTGCGGGATGGTCCCCCGCGTCGAACAGATGCGCAACGCCGTCGCGCAAGTCGACAAGCTGATGGAGGCCGAGGCGGAGGTACGCAGCCATACGAACGCCCTGTCGAGCACAAGGCTCAAGGCACATCTGGAATTCTCGGGCGTCGCGCTGCGATACGGAGCGGGCACCATGCCGCTCTTCACGGGTCTCGATCTCAAGATCCGCGAGGGCGAAACCGTTGCAATTACCGGCCCCAATGGTGCGGGCAAGACGAGCATCCTGAAGATGGTGCTGGGCGTGCACCAGCCGACGCTCGGTACGATCCGGGTCGGCGGGTTCGACCTTCGTCAACTCCGGCCCGACGACCTGCGCCAGCAGATCGCCTACGTCCCGCAGAAAATCGACCTTTTCGAGGGTAGTTTTGCCGACAACCTTCGCTGCACAATGCCGCTGGCGCGGGACGCGGACCTGCAGGCCACGCTCGAACTGGTGGGTGCCTGGGAGGCGATCGCGGCGCGGCCGGACGGTCTCGACGCACCGCTGGAGCGCGCGGATTTCCACGACGCGCTGCTCGCGCACCGGATCGGGCTCGCCCGCGCCATGCTCAGGCCATCGCGAATTCTTCTTATCGACGAGATGCCCGCGACCGTTCTCATCGCCGGTCTCGACGAGGATCTTCAGGCTTGTCTGCGCATGGCGGCAAGCGATCGCGCGATCCTTTTCGTGACCTATCGAAACGACTTCCTGCGCAGGGCCGACCGTGTCGTCGCGCTGAGGCGCGGGGCACCTCCGATCGTGGGCTCGCCCGACAAGATCATAGGGATGATTTGACATGACCATGGCACCACAGGTCCCGAACCACTTTACCCTGCCCGCCTCGACATCGTCCGATACCGTGTCCGTCGCTCCGCGCAATGCGTCCTTGGCGCGATCCGTTCGCTCGAATTCCCAATTGCGGTACCTGTCGAAATCGATCCGCCTCGAGGAAAACACAAATCCGCATCTCGCCCGCGGCGTGATCTGGACGATGTGCCTCGTTCTGGGGATGCTCGCGACCTGGGCCGGGTTCGCCACCGTACCAGAGGTGGTACGCGCGTCCGGACAGATCGCCCCCAGCGGCTTCGAGCGTGATCTCCACCATCCCGACGGCGGCACCCTCACGGAGTTGCAGGCAGGATCCGGCGATCGTCTCGACGCGGGCGACCCTATCGCGCGCCTCGACACCGCCCTGCTCGAGGACGATCTCGCGCGGGTGGAGGAAAGGGCAAGATCTCTGGAACTCCGTGCGGAAAGATTACGGGCCTATCTCGACGACCGGCCGGCGGATTTCGCGCGGTTCGGATCGGCCTCGCTCACGGATATTCGCGAGGCGAGCGCGACGCTCGAGGCCATGCAGCTCGATTATGCCGACCGCCACGCCGTCGTTCTGCGCCAGCGCGAGCAGAAGGATCAGGACCTTACCGCCCTTCTTGCCGAACGAGAATCGGCCAAACGCACCCATGCAGATCTGCAGGAACTCCTGACCCGGCAGGAATCGCTCGATGCCCAGGGGCTCGTCCGGTTCTCCGACCTCGTCGAGCTTCGGCGCAACGTGGTCAGCGCAGAGGGCACGCTCGACGTGCTGGAGGAGCGGATAATCCAGGCCCGGACAGCCCTCCGGGAATTCGACGCGCGTCTTTCCTCTGTCGGTTCGGGCGACCGCTCGCAGGTGCTCCAGCAGCTTTCCGAGATCGAGGCGAGCCTCGCCGATACCGCGCTCAATGCGGAAAAGCTGCGCGGCCAGATCGCGCGCGCGCAGATCGTCGCCCCCGTCGCGGGCCGGCTCAAGCTGCGCGAGCGGCTGGCACCGGGCAGTTTCGTGGCCCCCGGGACCAGCTTCGGCCAGATCGTTCCCGACGACGTCCCGCTCATGGCGCAGGTGCGCGTCGATCCCCGGGATGTGGGTCGCATCGAGGTCGGATCCCCGGTCCAGGTCAAGATCGGTGCCTACGACTTCGTCCGGTTCGGCGCGATCCCGGGAAGCGTTTCCTATATCAGCCCCGGTTCATTCGCCACGCCTGACGGTGCCCCCTATTTCGTCGCCGAGATCACACTGGAAAAGGACCACCTTGGGTCTGAACCCGGGCTGAACGCGATCACCTCCGGCATGACCGTAGAGGCCAGCGTCATTAACGGCGAGAGAACCCTTCTCGGTTATCTCTTCAAGCCGGTGAAGCTCGCCCTCGACGGGGCGTTCCACGAAAGCTGAAACGACATGCTCCATCACGGCGATCTGGCGGGCGATACGGTACAGCGAAGCGGCGGTGGGCGCGTGCTGATCGTCGATGACGATCCGTTCATCCTTCTGGCACTTGGCGGCCAGGTCGCGGATCTCGGCTATGCCGCTTTGAGTGCAGAGAGCGGGCGGGAGGCGTTGAAGCTCCTCGCCGCACATGCCGATATCGGACTCGTCCTGCTCGACCGCGTCATGCCGGAAATGGACGGTGTCGAGGTCGTCCGCAAGATGAAGGCCGAAGCCGCAACGCGGAACATCCCGGTCATCATGGTCACGGGAACCGACGATCCGGCCGAGATCCGGATGGGGATCGAAGCGGGCGTGTTCTATCATCTCGCCAAACCCGTCGATACCGGTGTCCTCGCCTCGGTCATGTCGGCCGCATTGCGCCGCGCGCGCGAGCTTTCGGAGCTGGCCAAAGGAGGATCCGATACGCTGGGCTTCGCGCTGACCCGCGCCGCCCGATTCGAAATCCGTACCCTTTCCGAGGCCGAATCGCTGAGCGGGTTTCTTGCCAACCATTTCACAGTTCCGGAGCGCGTCCTGCCCGGTATCGGCGCTCTCCTCGTCAACGCGATCGAACACGGGCTTTGCGGCATCGGCTACGAGGCCAAGGGCCGGCTGCTAAGGGACGGAATCTGGCGCGAGGAAGTCGACCGCCGCGCCGCGGCCTGCCCCGCCGATCGGCTCGTGCAGGTCGCCTTCATGCGCCGCGAGGACGGGGACGTGATCTCGGTCACGGATCCGGGCCCGGGATTTCACTGGCGCGACTACATGAGCATCGACACGTCCAGATCAGCCTCGACACACGGGCGGGGTCTGCTGCAGGCCCGCACGCTGTCGTTCGACCTGCTGCGGTTCAACGCGACGGGAAATCAGGCCGTAGGTGTCGTCCGCAACGGCAAGGAACTCGAATGGTAGATGCGACCAAGGCGGCGCAAGGTCTTCGGTTCGGCCCAACGCCAGGCTATATCGTCGTCCTGGGTGCGGCGATCCTGATCGTGACGATCGGCGTCCAGTTCTACGCCTCGCGCGAGATCTACCGAAGCGAGATGGCCCTCAGCGAGGAGACGACGCTCAATCGCATGGAGCTCAAGGCGAAGGATCGCCGGATGAGCCTGCTCGGAGGGCTGATTGCGCTCGAGCAATATTACAGGTCCTCCGAGGATGTCGAACTCGAGGATGTCGGGATATTCATGGGGACGCTCCATCAGCGCCACCAGATCTACGAGCCCGTCGCGGGATGGATCAATCTGGACAAGTCGAGCGACACGAACCGGAGCGCCATAGTCGGCACGGACGGCACCGTGACGGAGTTCGACCCGGTGAAATTCGGCCCGACCGTGAATGCGATGGTCCAGGCGATGGACACGCAAGGCGTGACCCGGCACCTCAGGCTCGGCGCGCCCTTCGCGACCAATGCGGATGAAAGCGACGTCGTGACGGTGTTCGCCCGAGTGCGTGAACAGGGGGCCCGAAATTACAACGGGATCGCGTTCACCTCGTTCAACATCGAGAATCTCGCGCGCAGCCTCGGCAATTCGGCCGATGCCGAGATCCTAAGCATCGGCGTCCTGCAGAACGGCGTGAGGACCGCCTTGCAGAACGTATCGAATGGCATTGCCCATCCCAATCTGTCATCGTTCGTCTTGAAGGTTGCCGACGCGGAACTCGAATTCACGGTCGCTACCTCGCGACCCGGCATGCTGGAATGGTACATCCGCACCCATCTCCCGAGCCTGCTCACCCAGCTTGCCGTTCCGATCCTGTTGCTGACGATGGGCCTGATCACCCTGCGTCACATCCGCATCGCGCATGCCGCAGGCCGGATGGCCGAGAACTCGAACTTCCGCAAGACGCGCTTCCTCGCCACGATGAGCCACGAGATGCGCACGCCGCTGAACGGCATCCTCGGCATGGCCGAACTCATGGGGAGAAGCCCGCTGACGGCCAGCCAGACCGAACAGCTCAAGACGCTGACCCGATCGGGCGAAGCGCTTCTGTCGCATATCAACCAGATCCTCGATTTTTCCAAGATCGAGGCGGATGCCTTCGAACTCGACATCGAGGAAGCCGACCTTGGCAGGCTGGTCGCCGATACCTTCCGCGCGGTGAACGTCCTAGCCGCGCCCCGGAACCTGCCGGTCTACGTGGCGCTGCCCCTCGACGTTCCGCGCAAGATCCGCGTCGATGCCCTGCGCCTCCAGCAGGTGATGACCAACCTGTTGTCCAACGCCATCAAGTTCACGTCGGCCGGCCATGTCATGATGCGCATTTCGGTCGAGAGCCACGATACCGAAAGCCGGCGGGCCCGGTTGCGTTTCGCAGTCGAGGATACCGGCATCGGGATCTCCGCCGCGAAGCAACGCGAGATATTCGAGGCCTTCAGCCAGGCCGATGTCAGCACCACGCGCCGTTACGGCGGGACGGGCCTGGGGCTCAGCATCTCCCAGCAGATCGTCGCCAAGATGGGAGGCGAGATCGAGGTTCAGAGCACGGAAGGACAGGGATCGACCTTCACTTTTGCGGTCGATCTCGATCTCTCGCGCGAGACTCAGCCGCGCAGACGGGAATTTGCGGTGGCCGCGACCCAGAACGTCCTCATCGCCCTCGAGAACGCGACCCTGTCGAAGGCACTCGTGAACTCATTCGAGCGGATCGGCGGGTTCGCCCGCCACGTTCCCGACCTCCGAAGCGCGCGGGAACGCCTCCTCCTCGCAGAAAGCGCGAACGATCCGTTCGACATCCTGCTCACCGACGACGTGGCCCTGATCGCGGAATTGCGCGGCGCGACCACCCATGCGTTCAAGGCCGGCTGGCTGCGCGGCAGCGTCGAGTCGATTTCGCCCGCCGAAGTCACCGAGGCGACTGCCGCGGATTTCGTCTGCGAAGCCCCCTATCTGCCCGAGACGCTGATGGCGAGCATCGCCGAAGCGGTCGCGCATCGCAAATTCGGACGGCAGGTCGCCGAACCCGAATGCAGTGGTGAACTCTATCACTTCCCGGGCATTCGCGTGCTTCTCGTCGAGGATGACGGGGTCAACCAGATGTATGCCTCCGCCCTCCTGAAGGAGCGCGCCTGCGAAACCGTACAGGTCGAGAACGGAAAGGAAGCAGTCGATCTGATGTTGGGCGGAGAGATGGTCGATGCCATCCTTCTGGATTGCCAGATGCCGATCATGGACGGCTTCACGGCCGCATCGATCCTGAAAGCCGCGATGTCCGAGGGAAAGATCGCCCGCATTCCGATCATCGCGCTGACCGCGAACGCGCTGAAAGGCGACCGCGAACGCTGCCTCGCTGCGGGAATGGACGATTATCTCAGCAAACCACTCCGGGGCGCGGATCTCTGCGATGCGCTGAACCGGCAATTGCCCGGCCGTGGGGTGAAGGCAGCCGACCGTCAGGTGCCGACGAATACTGAACGCCCAAGCGATACGCCGATCATCGACGCCCCGCCCGCCGCGCCGGAGGAATTCGCCGAACCCGCATCGCCGGTCCTTTCACCCGCGGCATCCGTTTCCCCGACCAACACGGCCGTTCAAGCGACTGCCAATGGTCATCCCCCTAAGACCGCTCAGAAACGAAGATCCAATGTGCCGGCCTCGAGCGATCTTCCGATTGTCGACGCGACCGTACTCGCGACTGCACGCTCCGTGATGAAGGATCGCTTCGCAAGGCTTCTGGGGATGTTCTGCGGCGAAAGCCCGTCCAAGATCAGGGATATGCGGGCGATGATCGACCGACGGGACTACGTGGCCTGCTCCCGGTTGGGCCATACGATGAAATCCTCGGCCCGGATGCTCGGGGCGTCTCGCGTCGCGTATCTCGCTGCCCGGTTGGAGGACGTCGCCGGTGCGCCCGATCCTGTTCAGCCCGAGATCGTCGCCCTCGTGGACGCGCTCGAGACCGCACTGACCGACTACATCGTCACGATCCGCAAATACGCGAAGGGCGGCGAGGGAAGCCCCCCGCTTGCAATGGCTTCGTGACGCCGCGCATCGGCATCCCAAGCCTCAGACGGGCATCGCCCACGGTCGAACGAGCGCGACGCGCTCATCCGATGTCCCACCGTATCCGAGCCGCCGGCGAAGACCTTTTCGCCTCCTAGAGTACCAGTGCTGGATCGCCTCCCGATCAGGTGTCGAGATTCTCGACCGAGAGCGCGTTCGAACGGATGAAGTCCCGGCGTGGCTCGACCACGTCGCCCATGAGCTTGGTGAAGATGTCGTCGGCCTCGGCCACGTCTTCGATCCGAACCTGCAACAACGTGCGTGCCTCTGGATCGAGCGTCGTCTCCCAGAGCTGGTCGGGGTTCATCTCTCCCAACCCCTTGTAGCGCTGGAGCGTAAGACCGCGCTGGCCCTCTTCGGTAATCGCGTCGAGTAGGTCGAGCGGTCCGTGGATCGTGAGGCTCCGCTCCTTGCGGACGAGCTCGGCCGGATCGCGGTAGACACCGCGCAGAAGCTCCGTCTGCTCTCCGAGCCGCCGCCCTTCCGAGCTGCGGAGCACCGCACCGTCGAGCGTGCGGATCTCCTCCACCCCGCGAAGGACACGGGCGAGACGAAGGCCATGATCCTGCGTGATGCGCCCCTGCCAGCCAGTCTCATATTCGAGCGCGACCTGATCGAGCCGCGCCGCGACGGAATCCGCCGCCGCCTGCAGATCGTTCTGCACCGAAGGATCGAATGCCCCCGCGATCGCCGCCTGTTCGAGGATCCGGACCGGGTAATGGGTGGGAAAGCTCTGCAGGATGCGGCGCACCTGCCGCGCCTCCTCGACCACGCGCAGAAGGTCATTGCCCGCGATCTCGGTCCCGTCCTTTAGACGCAGGACCGCACCGTCGATTCCCTGTTGGATCAGGTAGTTCTCGAGCCCAATTTCATCCTTGAGATAGACCTCCGACTTGCCGCGCATCACCTTGTAGAGCGGCGGCTGCGCGATGTAGAGATACCCGCCCTCGATGATCTCGGGCATCTGGCGGAAGAAGAACGTCAGCAACAGCGTGCGGATATGCGCGCCGTCGACATCGGCATCCGTCATGATGACGATCTTGTGGTAGCGCAGCTTGGCGATGTCGAATTCCTCGCGCCCGATCCCGGTCCCGAAGGCGGTGATCAGCGTGCCGATCTCGGCCGAGGACAGCATTCGGTCGAAGCGCGCCCGCTCGACGTTGAGGATCTTGCCCTTGAGCGGCAGGACCGCCTGATTGAACCGCGCGCGTCCCTGCTTGGCCGATCCGCCTGCCGAATCGCCCTCCACGATGAAGATCTCGCGCTGGCTCGGATCCTTTGTCTGGCAATCGGCGAGCTTGCCGGGAAGGTTCGCGACGTCGAAGGTCGATTTCTTGCGCGTCATCTCGCGCGCCTTGCGCGCCGCCTCCCGGGCGAGTGCGGCTTCGACGATCTTGGTGACGATCTGGCGCGCTTCGTTCGGGTTCTCCTCGAACCACTCGGAGAGCTTCTCGTTCATCAGCCCCTCGACCGCCGGACGCACCTCGGAGCTCACGAGCTTGTCCTTGGTCTGGCTCGAGAATTTCGGGTCGGGCACCTTGACCGACAGCACGCAGGTCAACCCCTCGCGCGCATCGTCGCCGGTAAAGTTGATCTTCTCCTTCCGGGCGATCCCGCTCGATCCGGCATAGAGATTGATCGTCCGCGTGAGCGCGCCCCGGAAACCGGCCAGATGCGTGCCGCCGTCGCGCTGCGGGATGTTGTTGGTGAAGGGCAGGACCATCTCGTTGTAGCCGTCGTTCCACCACATCGCGACCTCGACGGTGATGCCGTCGCGTTCGCCGGAGAAGAAGATCGGCTCGGTCATGACGGGCGTCTTCGAGCGATCGAGATACTTGACGAATTCCCGCACGCCGCCCTCGTAGAAAAGCACCGTCTCCTTCGGCTCGGTGGCCCGCTCGTCGCGCAGCACGATCCGGACGCCGGAATTTAGGAAGGCAAGCTCGCGCAGGCGACGTTCCAGCGTCTCGAAGCTGTATTCGAGATTGCTGAACGTACTGGTGGAGGCCAGGAACCGCACCTCGGTCCCCTTGCGGCCATCCGCATCGCCCACGACCTCGAGATGGCGAACCGTCTCGCCACGCTCGAAGCGGGCGACATGCTCGGACCCGTCGCGCCAGATCCTGAGTTCGAGCCAATCGCTCAGCGCGTTGACCACCGACACGCCGACACCGTGCAAGCCACCGGAAACCTTGTATGAATTCTGATCGAACTTGCCCCCGGCATGGAGCTGGGTCATGATGACCTCGGCCGCGCTCACGCCCTCCTCCTCATGGATACCCACCGGAATGCCGCGACCGTTATCGCTGACAGACACACTGTCGTCGGCATGGAGTGTGACCGTAACCGCGTCCGCATGACCCGCCAGAGCCTCGTCGATGCCGTTGTCGACGACCTCGTAGACCATATGGTGCAGGCCGGACCCGTCATCGGTATCGCCGATATACATGCCCGGACGCTTTCGCACCGCCTCGAGGCCCTTCAGGACCTTGATGGAATCCGCGCCGTAATCTTCCGTCTGAAGAATTTGTTCGGTCATGTCCGCCTGCTTTTCGACTTCTCCCGTTTTGTAAGGATTTCCGGCGGGGATGTCACGCCATACGGCCGATTATGGATGTCGGCTGCGGCTTTCCCTCAGCGTGGCAGAACGCGGCTCTCGCCGCCTTCCTCCACGATCTCGAACCGCGCGGCGCGCGAGCCCAGCGCGTCGAACAATTCGGACCCGGTGCCGGTCATCCATGCCTGCACCCCGAGCGCGCAGATTTCGTCGTAGAGCGCCTCTCGCCTGCCCGCGTCGAGATGGGCCGACACCTCGTCGAGAAGGAGGATCGGCGCACGCCCTTCTCCGTCGCGCAGGGCCCGCGCATTGGCCAGTACCAGCGAGATCAGCAGCGCCTTCTGCTCTCCGGTCGAGGCCTGCGCGGCCGCGACGCCCTTGTCGCGATAGACCGCCTCGAGATCGGCGCGATGCGGCCCCGAGAGCGTGCGACCGGCCGCTCTGTCGCGGCCGCGTCCCCGCGCGAGTGCGTCGGCCGAGAAATCTCCCGCCTCGGTCGGCCCCGCAATCGCCAGATCCGCCACGGGAAAGGCCGTGGTGGCCTCGGCCTGCGCGGCCCCGATCCGGGCGACGGCCTCCGCCCGGCCCGCGACGATCCGCTCTCCCGCCTCGGCCATCCGTGCCTCGAGCGCCGCGTACCAGCCGGGATCGTCGATCTCGTCGCGCAGCAGCCTGTTGCGCTCGCGCATCGCCTTCTCGTAGGCGAGCACCGCATCGCCGTGCCCCGGCAGGAAGCTCATCGTCATGCGGTCGAGGAACCGCCGTCTTCCGTCCGCGCTCTCGATCCAGAGCCTGTCCATCGACGGCACGAGCCAGAGCATCGGAACGATCCGCCCGAGTGCCACCTGCGGCTGCGACTTGCCGTCGACGCGCACGCCGCGCCCCTGCCCCGCCTCGGCGCGCAGTTCGATCTCGTGACGGATATCCGGGCCGGCGATCTCGGCCGCGACGCGCCAGCCGATCGATTGCGGCCGGCGCATCATCTCGTCGGCCGCCGCGCGTCTCAGGCCGCGCCCCGGCGACAGCATCGACACCGCCTCAATCAGGTTGGTCTTGCCCGCGCCGTTGCGACCGAAGATCGCCAAGGGTCGCCCGTCGAGATCGATCTCCGCCCGCCGGTGCGATCTGAAATGCGACAGGGCAAGCCGCGTCAGGTGCATCCGCGCCGCCATTCCGCTTCATCTGTCCCGAAATACTCCGGGGGGCCGAGCGGAGCGAGGCGGGGGCTGGCCCCCTCCGACTTCGATGCCCCGATCAAACCCGCATCGGCATGACGACATAGACGGCCGACATGTCGCCGCCCTCGCGCATCAGGGTCGGGTCGCCGGAGGAATTGAAGAGGAAGACGGCGTTCTCGCGATCGACCTGCCCCGCGATCTCGAGGAGGTACTTGGCGTTGAAGCCGATCTCCAGCCGCTCGTCGGAATAGGCGACGACCAGCTCCTCCTCGGCATTGCCGGCATCGGGCGCGTTGACCGACAGGATCAGCCGATCCTCTTCGAGCTGCATCTTGACCGCGCGCGACCGCTCCGAGCTTACCGTGGCCACGCGGTCGACCGCGCGCGCGAAATCGGCGGCATCCACCTCGAGCTTGCGGGTGTTCCCCTGCGGGATGACGCGGGTGTAATCGGGGAACGTGCCGTCGATCACCTTCGAGGTCAGCGTGATCTCGGGCGTGGCAAAGCGGACTTTCGTCTCCGAGACCGAAACCTCGATCTCCGTCTCGTCGTCCTCGAGCAGCTTGCGAAGCTCGCCCACCGCCTTGCGCGGAACGATGACGCCCGGCATGCCCTCAGCCTCGGCCGGAAGCTCCGCGTCGATCCGCGCAAGCCTGTGGCCGTCGGTCGCGACGCAGCGCAGCACCCGACCTTCGTCGCCCTCGGCCACGTGCATGTAGACACCGTTGAGGTAATACCGCGTCTCCTCGGTGGAGATCGCGAATTTCGACTTGTCGAACAACCGCCGCAGCACGGGCGCTGGGGCGGTGAACTTCGCGGCGTATTCGCTCGTCGCCATGACCGGGAAATCCTGGCGCGGCAATGTGGCGAGCGCGAAATGCGAGCGTCCCGCCTCGACGCTGAGCCGCCCGGCACCGCTGTCGTCGGTCAGGCTCACCAGCGCGCCGTCGGGCAGCTTGCGCACGATCTCATGGAAGGTGACGGCGTTGACGGTCGTCGCCCCGGCGCGCTCGACCTTCGCGGGCGCGCGATCCGTCACTTCGATGTCGAGATCGGTGGCGCGGAACGTCACCTCGTCGCCCTCGGCCTCGATCAGGACATTGGCGAGGATCGGGATGGTGTTGCGCCGCTCGACCACCGATTGCGCGCGGGCGACGGCCTTGAGAAGGACGCTACGCTCGATGCTGATTTTCATGTCACGCTCCAACAGGTCTCGGGACGGCGACGCTAGCGGTTCCGGCAGGCGATGCAACATTCATCGCATCGCGCATGCGCCGCTGTGGCATCGAGGTCAAGCCTGCGCGTCCTGCCCGCCCAGTGCGCGGCGCAGCATCGCGATGTCTTCCTCGATCTGGCGATCCTCGATCCTGAGTTGGTCGATCTTCTTGATGCCGTGCATGATCGTGGTGTGATCGCGCCCGCCGAAACGGCGCGCGATGTCGGGCAGCGACCGGTCCGTCAACGCCTTGGCAAGGTACATCGCGATCTGGCGCGGACGCGCATAGACGCGATTGCGCTTGGGGCCGAGCAGGTCCGACAGGCGGATGTTGAAGTGATCCGCGACCTTGCGCTGGATCTCGTCCACCGTGATGCGCACGTCGCTCGTCCGCAGAAGGTCGCGCAGGCATTCCTGCGCCAGATCCACGTCGATCTCGCGGTGCATGAAGGATCCATGCGCATAGAGGCGCGTAAGCGCGCCTTCGAGGACGCGGACGTTGCCGGTGATGCGATGGGCCAGAAGCTCGAGCACGCCATCGCCGATCTGCACGCCCGGGAATTGCTGGCCGAAATAGTCGCATTTCGACTGCAGGATGCCGAGTCGCAACTCGTAGGATGTCGGATGCAGGTCCACGACCAGCCCCGATTGCAGACGACTGACGATTCGGTGCTCCATTCCCTCGATATCGCCCGGCGCGCAATCGGCCGACAGGATGACCTGCTTCCTCAGATCGACCAGCGCGTTGAACGTGTGAAAGAACTCTTCCTGCGTGCTGTCCTTGCCGGCGATGAACTGGATGTCGTCGACGATAAGCACATCGACCGACCGGAAGAGCTCCTTGAAGCCCATCATGTCCCGATCCCTCAACGCCTGCACGAAGCGATACATGAACTTCTCGGCAGAGAGATAGAGCACCCGCTTCTCGGGGCTGCGCTCCTTCAGCTCCCAGGCGATTGCATGCATCAGGTGTGTCTTGCCGAGGCCCACGCCGCCATAGAGGAAAAGCGGGTTGAACGAGACGGGCCCGCCCTCGGCCACGCGGCGCGCGGCGGCATGGGCAAGCTCGTTGGGCTTGCCGACGACGAAGCTCGAGAAGGTGAACTTCTCGTCGAGCTTCGCGCCGGTCTGCGCGAAGGCCGAGAGGGATCGCGCCTGTGCCTCGGCGGCCGGGTCGGCCGCACGCGCCGGACGGGGTGCCTCCTCGGCCGGTGCCGCGGGGCTCTCGGCCTCGTTCGCGGTCTCGCGCACCTCGAAGGCCAGGCGGCGTGCCGACTGGCCGCTCGCATTCACCTCGTGGAGGATCGAATCGCGGAAGTAGCGATCGACCCAGTTGCCCATGAAGACCGACGGCACGAGAAAGGTCAGGACGCCGTCCGAGAGATCGGAGAATTCCAGCGGCTCGATCCAGGCAGAGAAGTTGTTCTGCCCGACGCTTGCCTTCAGCTGCTCTTTCACCCGGCCCCAAGTGTCACGCGTCATGTTCAAGATCCTGTCCCTGTCTCATCCGCCCTGCCCGCGAGGGGAAGGACGCGCCCATATGCGCGATCGGTCACCGGAGGAGGCAAAGGACAACCGTTCG